>JBEQBK010000053.1:0-15812 GCA_041639855.1 Halobacteriaceae archaeon
CGCCAGCGCGCCCTTAAACGAGAGCGAGAACCACGTCCCGACGCCGGCAATCGTTCCCAGAAGGGGGCCCATCCCCCGCTCGATGTAGATGTACGTCCCGCCGGCTTCGGGCATCGCGGTCGCCATCTCCGATTTCGAGAGGGCGGCGGGTACCACGAGCAGGCCCGCGAGCAGATAGGCGACGATGACCGCCGGGCCCGCGATGTCCAGCGCCAGCGCGGGCAGGATGAAGATGCCGCTCCCGATCATCGCGCCGACGCTGATGGCGAGCACGGAGGGGAGCCCGAGGTCGCGTTCCAGTTCCTTCATGCGGTCCCTGCGGGCGTCCCGACGGTCGGGACCGCGTCGCGGTTCACTCCCTCAGGGAGGAGACACTGCTCCGACTCGATGGCCGCGATAACGCGGCTGCCCCCGGGAACGCGACGCGTCGGCGCTCCCGGTAGGTCTGTCGTTCGCTGATTCATAGTTCGGGTGCCCGCGGCCGAGTGCCGCGACGGCGTTCGACGCATCGTACACAACGGAACAAGATAAATACACGGACTCATTTGACTGACTGTCACAAATATGGGTCTATAAAACGCAAACCGTCTTCAACCGGTGGGGAAGGCAGACCAAAACTGATACGCTCCCGGCGGGTATTACCTCGGGTACTGATGAAGGAGGGCGAGCTAGACACAGTCGACAAGCACATCCTCTACTACCTCCAGCAGGACGCGCGAGGGACCTCCTCGACCGACATCGCGGAGGAGCTCGGCCTGTCGTCGAGCACGGTCCGCACCCGGCTGAACAAGCTCGAAGAGAGTGGCGTCATCCGCGGCTACCACATCGATATCGACTACGACCTCGCGGGCTACCCGCTCTACACCAAAATCATCTGCACCGCCCCGGTTCCCGAGCGCGACACGCTCGCGAACGAGGCGCGGACGATTCAGGGCGTGACGGCCGTCCGGGAGATAATGACCGGCCAGCGCAACGTCTACGTCAACGCCATCGGGAAGGACCACAACGACCTCAACCGTATCAGCAAAGAGCTCGACGAGTTGGGGCTCACTATCGTCGACGAACAGCTCATTCGCGACGAGTACGTCTGCCCGTACCACGGCTTCCTTGACGAGGAGGAGGACTCGCTTTCGGAGCGGGACTGACCTTTCGTTGTAGGCCACGCGCTTATCCTCCGAATCTCCCTTGTCCTCTGTACTCGGGATGACTGACACTGTTCTGCTCGCCGACGACGACGACGCGCTCCGGGACACGTTCGCCGTCTGGCTCCGCCCGGGCTTCGAGGTCCGGACGGCCGCCGACGGCGGGGAGGTTCTCGACGCGGTCGGGCCCGACGTGGACGCGCTCGTTCTCGACCGCCGGATGCCCGGCACCAGCGGTGACGAGGCGCTCTCGGAGCTCCGCGCACGGGACGACCAGACACCCGTCGTCGTCCTCTCGGCCGAGGCCGCCGACTACGGCGTCGCCGAGCGGGGCTTCGAGCGCTACGTCACGAAACCCGTCACCGAGGCCGAGCTCCGCGCTGCCATCGAGGACGTGATGGCCATCGCCGAGCACACCGAGGGCTCCGTCCGGGAGTACGTCCGCGCGGCGAACGCCCGCTCCGCGCTCGACGAGAGCAAGCCCGCGGCGGAGCTCGTGGAACACGACGTGTACGACCGCCTACTGGAGGCAGAAACCACCCTGGAAGCGCGGGCCCGCGACGCCCACCCCGACTGCGAGGAGTGTCCCGTTCGCTCGCTGCTGACCTGAGCTTTCGAAGCCCCTTTTATTGCCGGTCCCGACCCCTCGATATGGATCTCCGAGTCGGCGCGCACGTCTCCGTCGCGGGCGGAGTCGACAACGCGCCCGAACGCGAACGCGGCTTCGGCGGCAACTGCGGGCAGATATTCACTCACTCGCCACAGGTGTGGCAGGACCCGGACATCGGCGACGAGGAGGCCGACGCCTTCCGCGCGGCGAGCGACGACCTCGGCCCGTGGGTCATCCACTCCTCCTATCTCGTCAACCTCTGTACGCCCAAAGAAGACCTCCGCGGGAAGTCCGTCGACGCGATGCAAAAGGAGGTCGACGCCGCCGAGAAGCTTGGTATCGAGTACGTGAACGTCCATCTGGGCGCGCACACCGGCGCCGGCGTCGACGGCGGCCTCGAAAACGCGGTTTCGGCGCTGGACGACCTGGATATCCCCGACTCGGTCACCGTCCTCATCGAGTCCGACGCGGGCTCGGGCACGAAGCTCGGCGGCGAGTTCGAACACCTGGCCAGGGTCGTCGAGGCCAGCGACCACGACCTGGAGGTCTGTCTCGACACCGCGCACATGTGGGCCGCGGGCTACGACCTCTCGACGCCCGAAGCCGTGGCCGAAACCGTCGCGGAGTTCGACGAGGTCGTCGGGTTGGACTCCCTCTCCTGTATCCACCTCAACGACTCCAAACACCCCTGCGGCACGAACAAGGACGAACACGACCACATCGGCGAGGGCGAAATCGGCCGCGACGGGATGCGAGCGGTCGTGAACCACGAGGGCTGGCGCGACGTGCCTTTCGTCCTCGAAACACCTAACGAGGGGGAGAAGGACTTCGCGTACAACATCGAGACGGTCCGGGAGCTCCGCGAGTAGAACTGATGCGCCGGTTCTCGGCGGAGTATCTGACGGACACCCGGGCGGGAATGTGGGCCGACCGGACGGCGCTCGAACCCCTCCGGCTCGACTCCCGCGAGCGCGTGCTCGACGTGGGCTGTGGCACCGGCGAACTCACGGCCGTGCTCGCCGAGGAGTCCCCCGCGGAAACGGTCGCGGCGGACGCCGACTCCGACCTGCTCGCGCACGCCGTCGCCGACCAGCGGGTGCTGGCCGACGCGACCCGCCTCCCCTTTCGCGCCGCGTTCGATTTGGTCGCCTGTCAGGCCCTGTTGGTGAACCTCCCCAACCCCGTGGACGCCCTCCGGGAGTTCGCTTCGGCGTCGACGGAGCTCGTCGCCGCCGTCGAACCCGACAACGGCGCCGTCGCCGTCGAATCGACCGTCGGCGGCGAGTCCGCGCTCGCGGCGAGCGCCCGCGAGGCGTACATCAAGGGGGTCGAAACGGACATCACGCTGGGAAAGGACCTCGAAGTCCACTTCGAGCGCGCCGGTCTCGAAGCCGTCGAGAGCCGGGTCCACTATCACCGCCGGACAACGAAGCCGCCCTACGACGAGGCGGACTACGAGGCCGCGCGCCGGAAGGCGCGGGCCGACGAGCTACGCGACACGAGAAGTGAACTCCTCGCGGGCGGGCTGAGCGAGTCCGCGTACGACGCACTCGAAACCGACTGGCGTGCGATGGGCGAGAACGTCGTTGAGGCGATGGAGAACGACAACTACCGCCGCGCGGAGGTCATCCCGTTTCACGTCGTCGTCGGGCGCGTCCCGTCCGCGTAGCGTCACACCACGTCGCCGCGGACACTCGCGCCCTCCTGTTCTTCCCGATAGGCTTCGACGGCGGCGGCGGCCGTTGCCGCCTCCTCCTCGTCGGCGCCCAGCATTTCGAGCGCCGCCGGCAGCGTGGGAAAGGCGAACTCGCTCTCGCGGAGCTTTCGGAAGGCCTCCTCGCTGCGCTGCCCCTCGGCCCACAGACAGACGCCTCGGGGGTCGAGGACGTTCTCGTAGGCCTCCCGCGCGCGGGCACCCTCCAGGCGCTGGGTGACGTTGTCCTCGAAGGAAGCGTTGCACACCTCCAGATGTACGTCCTCCTCCGAATCGAGGAGGTGGGCGGCAAGACACTTCTCGGGCGCGACGTAGCCGCCGTCGTTCGCGCGGATGTACTCGGGGTGCTCGCGGGCCCACGAGGCGCGGACCGTCTTCCCCACACCTTTCACGCCGTACTCGGCCTCGAACCCGTCGGCCGCGTCGGGGTCGTCGCCGCGCATCAGCAGTTCCTTCGTGACGTACACGTCGAGGCGCTCGACGGGGTCCAACCCCAAGGCCACGTCGCCGTACACCCACACCTCCCGGACGGGGACGGGCATCTCCTCGTTTGCGACCGTGTCGACGAGACGCTCGACCCGCGCCACGGCGTCCGCTCTGTCCATACCAACGCTTCGCGTTCGCGGGGAAAACCCCTTCGTCGACCGCTTCCCTCGCGCTTATGGCCGGTCCCGGCGAGCGCCCGGTATGACCGAAATCGTCGTTCTCGACGGCACCGCACACGGCATCCCCGCGAGCGAATGCGTCGACGCCCTCCGGGAGCGGGGGCTGGAGGACGTTACGCTCGCGCGCACCGAATCGGAGCGCCGCGACGCGCTCGCCGACACGGAGGTCGCCGTCGGCGGCTACCTCTCCGAGGATGACCTCGATGCCGCGCCCGACCTCGACCTGTTCGCCTGCACCTCCGCGGGCGTCGGCCACCTCGACCTCGACGCCTTCCGCGAGCGCGGCGTCGCCGTCACGAACGCTTCGGGGGTCCACGGCCCGAACATCGCCGAGCAGGTCATCGGCCAGTTCCTCATGATCACTCGAAAACTGGACGAAGGTCTCGACCGCCAGGAAAAGCGGGAATGGCGCCACTACCAGGCGTTCTCGGAGTTCCAGGGCTCGACGGTCTGTGTCGTCGGGCTCGGCGCCATCGGCCAAGCCATCGTCGAACGTTTGGCGGGATTCGGCGTCGACACCGTCGGCGTGCGCTACAGCCCCGAGAAGGGCGGCCCGACGGACGAGGTGTACGGCTTCGACGAGATAGAGGCGGCGTTCGTCGGCGCCGACTACGCCGTCGTCGCCGCGCCCCTGACCGAGGAAACCCGCGGACTCGTTGGCCGGAGCGAACTCGATGCCCTGCCCGGCGATGCGGTCTTTGCTAACGTTGGACGCGGCTCTATCGTCGACACCGACGCGCTCGTCTCGGCGCTCCGCGGGAACAAACTCCACGCCGCGGCGCTGGACGTGACCGACCCCGAACCGCTCCCGGAGGACCACCCACTCTGGAACCTCGGGAACGCGTACATCACGCCCCACAACGCGGGGCACACCCCCGAATACTGGGAGCGCGTCGCGGACATCGTCGCCGAGAACGTCGAGCGCGCCGAGGAGACGGGCGGATACGACAACCTGCGCAACCAGGTCGCCTGAGGCAGCGCTCTCACCCGACGACCACTATTTCATATCGCGTTATTTAGTTTATAAATGGCATAGCTACATTTACCTGTCCCTAATCATGACATGAAATGACACAGATGACCGACACCCGCCCGGACGAGCCCTCCTGCCCGTCGCCGACCGCTACGTCGGCGTCGAACTCGAAGACGGGTTCCTCCTCTACGACACGGAGCGCCCGAACGCGTGGATACGGTAGGGACGGCGGACGCGACGCCCTGACGTGGCGTTTCGTTTTCGGGTTCGCGGGCGAAACTCTGATTCCTCGGCAGATGTAGGACGACCTAATGGAGTGCACCAAATGCGACGCGGAGGCGGTCATGTTCGCCGCCTACGCCGGGACCCACCTCTGCGAGCGCCACCTGCAGCGCTCGGTGGTCCGGCGCGTCCGGAGCAGAATCCGCGAGGACAGCCTGCTCCCCGACGACGCGACCCCTGAGGACCCCGAAACGTGGGTTATCGGGCTCTCCGGCGGGAAAGACAGCGTCGTTCTCACCGAGATTTTAGCTGATACCTTCGGGCAGGACCCTCGCGTCGAGTTGGTCGCCCTGACTATCCACGAGGGAATCGAGGGCTATCGGGACGCGAGCTTGGAAGCGTGCGAGGAACTTGTTTCCACCTTGGAATTAGACCACGAACTGGTGTCCTACGCCGAGGAGTTCGGCATCGAAATGGACAGCGTCGCCGAGGAGGACCCCGAAGACATGGCCCCTTGCGCCTACTGCGGGGTGTTCCGTCGCGACGTGCTTACCCGCTACGCCGAGGAACTCGGCGCGGACAAGCTCCTCACGGGCCACAACCTCGACGACGAGGCGGAGACGGCGCTGATGAACGTCTTCGAGGGCGATGTCAGACAGATGGGCCGCCACTACGACGCCTCCTTGGGTCCCTTCGACGAGCGCAACGAGGTCGAAGGGATGCTCCCGCGCGCGAAGCCGCTGCGAGACGTCCCGGAGAAGGAGGTCGCGCTCTACGCGCACCTGGCCGATTTGCCCGTCCACATGGCCGAGTGCCCCCACGCGGAGGAGTCCTTCCGCGCCGAGATTCAGGAGCATCTCATCGCGCTGGAAGAAGAGCACCCCGGCACCCGCCACTCGATTCTCGCGGGCTACGAGGAACTCGCATCTCTCGCGGCCGAAAAATACAGCGACAACGGAGAAACGGGAGCGGGCGAATGCGAGCGGTGTGGCGCGCCCACCACGAGGGACGTCTGTCGGAAATGCTATTTGGTGAACTCGGTCCACGAGGCCGGCGCGGGCGCCGACGGGACTGCGGACTAATCGAAAACGGGAGAAAGCCCCGCGTGGCGCTTTGTAAGACGGGCGAACTGCGCTCACCTCACACCTGCGGTCGCGGTAAGCGCCCCGGACGCAACCCACGCCGATGCCGACAAGAATCGACAAGAGCGAGCGGGGTGCCCTCCTGTGCCCGTTCGCGGAGGGCTTGCTACTTGATGACGTCGATGCCGTTGTTCGTCTGGCGCTTCTCGTCGCGGCCGCCGTCACCGACACCCTCGCCGAAGAGGTCCGTCCCGGAGCTGTCGGACTCCGAGCGGTCGTTCGTGTCGCCCAGCACGTCTTGGTCGCCGCTGCCGTCGGCGCGGCTGGCGCCGTCCTCGACTTCCTGGATTCGGCGCTTGGACTCCTGGGCCTGCTCGTGGGTCGCGGGACCGAGCACCTGTGCGGACTGGACGCCCGTCATGATGGCCATCACGCGAACCTTCCCTTTGTACTCGTCCCGGATACGCGAACCCCAGATGACGTTCGCGCTCGCGTCGAGGCGCTCGGTGATGTTCTCGGCGATGCCTTCGGCCTCGCGGAGCGCGAGGTCGGGGCCACCCGTGATGTGCACCAAGGCACCGGAAGCGCCCCGGTAGTCGACGTCGAGAAGCGGGTGGTTCATCGCGTCCTTCACCACTTCCTCGGTCTTGTTCTTGTCCTGGGTCTCCCCGACCAACATCACGGCCACGCCGCCCTTGTCCATGATCGAGGTCATGTCGGCGTAGTCGAGGTTGATGAGCGAGGGCTGGGTGATGGTCTCACTGATGCCCTTCACGGTCTCGGCGATGATCTGGTCCATCACCGAGAACGCCTTGCCGATGGGTAGGTTGGGCACGTAGTCCAGCAGGCGGTTGTTGTCGAGGACGATGATGGAGTCCGCTTCGTTGCGGAGCTTCTCCAGGCCCTCTTCGGCCTTCACCGTGCGGGCGCGCTCGACGTTGAACGGCGTCGAGACCATCCCGACGACGATGGCGCCTTGGTCTTTCGCGATCTGCGAGACGACGGGCGCCGCGCCCGTCCCGGTGCCGCCACCCATCCCGGCCGTCACGAAGACGAGGTCGGCGTCGCCGAGCACTTCCTTGATGGTCCCCTGGGCCATCTCGGTTGCGCGCTCGCCGACGTCGGGTTCGCCCCCGGCGCCGAGTCCCTCCGTCAGCGACTTGCCGACCAGAATCTTCGTGTCGGCCTCGATCATCTGGAGGTGTTGTTTGTCGGTGTTGATAGCAACGGTGTCAGCGCCGTCGACGCCGATGTTGTACAGGCGGTTGACGGTGTTGTTGCCGGCGCCGCCACAGCCGACGATGACGATTCGGGGCTCCCCGAACTCGTCGCCGTCGACGTCGACTTCTCGGCTCTCCTGGGCTTCGCGGTCGAGGGCTTCGTCTACGATAGAGTCCATCGTCTTACACCCTCGCCCATGTGCGGTTGTCGTTCTCGTGCTCATCGTCAAGCATGTCGCGGACGGCGGACCGAATCGCTTCGCTGCGGTTCGGGTACGTCCCCTGCTCGACCATTCGCTCGACCTGTTCGATCTGCTGCTTCGGAATGCGGAGTGTCACACGCTCCATGGTTATTTGGCTCCCGTAGGACGGAACGGACGCCGTTCGTCTTACGCCCCGTCTTACGTATGACAGACCATACCGACTAAGCTTAAAAAACTACTGGCAGTGTAAACGGGTTGTCTTACCCGTCTAACACGTCTGCCGACGGCGTACGGCGGCCACAGGAGGGGCAGTACGCCCAATCGGAGCGGATTTCGTCGCCGCAGTCGCAGAACAGGCGGTTCGCCGCCTTCTCCCCGCAGTTCGGGCAGTACACATGCTCCGAGGAGAGGTCCTCGCCGCACTGGTTACACGCGCGTCCGTGGTTTCCGTTTCGGCCTCGTTGGCGCTCTCCGTCCCGCTCCGGTTGTCGTACACCCTCCGGCTCCGGGTCCTGCGCCGGCTCCCGCGGTTCGATGCTGACAGTCACGTCCAGCCCGGCGGCGCCCGCGATGTCAACGCGGTCGTCGGACTCGCCCGGGGTCCCGTGGAGATACGCACGCAGTGCCTCGCGCATCACCTCGCTCTTCGAGGCGTCCAGACGCTCGACGCGCCGGATGAGGTCCTCGTCGGCGCGGAACGTGACTTTGCTCACAGCCCCCTTTCGTCGGGCCGCTATTTCAATCCTTCCCGCGCGTCCGACGCGTGTCGTCGCCCGCGGGGCCACAACGCCCTAAACGCTCGATGCAGTACTCCGGAATCATGGACGACCGGGGGACGCTCCGTGAACGGATTCGGCGGGACCTCCGCGAGCGGGTCGACGGTCTCGACGTTCCCGGCGGCGGTACACCCGACCCCGACGCCTTCTTCGATTTCAGTGCCGTCCCCGACGGGGAAATCGAGGCCGACTACTGGGTCCGCGAGCCGTTCGCGTACGTCGCCGTCGTACACGACACGGCCGACGACAGCCGTCGCTACCATGTGTTGGAGCCGACTCTCGATGACTTCGGCCGCTACGTCCGACAGGACCTCGCCGCCGCGGTCCGCGAGTCGTTGTTGGGCGTCTCCTTCGGCGACGAATCCGCCTTCCGCGACGCGGTCCGCGACGCGTTCGTGGACCATGCGAGCACGCTTTCCCCCACGCTCCGGGCGAAACTGAACCACTACTTCGAGCGGGATTTCCTCGGCTACGGCCCTATTGACCCGTTCATGCGCGACCCGTCGGTGGAGGACCTCTCGTGTAACGGGTCCGACGTGGCCGCGTACGTGTATCACGCCGACTACGGCAACGTCGAAACCAACCGCGGGTGGTCGGACGAACGGCTCGACGACATCGCCACGGGCCTCGCCCAGCGCGCGGACCGTCATCTCTCGGCGTCGCGGCCCCTGCTCACGTCGACGCTCCCCGATGGCTCCCGTCTTCAGGTGACGCTCGGCGGCGACGTGGCCGCGCGCGGGTCGAACTTCACGGTCCGGAAGTTCCGCGAGGAGCCCTTCACGCCGCCGGAGTTGGTAAAATACGGCACCTTCTCGCCCGCACAAATGGCGTACCTCTGGCTCGCCGTCGAGCACAACCGCTCGGTAATCTTCGCCGGGCCGACGGCGTCGGGCAAGACCACCTCGATGAACGCCGCCTGTCTGTTCATCCCGCCCGACCACAAGGTGGTCTCCATCGAGGAAACGAGAGAAATCAACCTCCCGCACGGGAACTGGGTCGCCGACATCACACGCGAGTCGGACCTCGGCGAGGACCGCCCCGACGTGGACACCTATGAACTCCTGAGCGAGGCGCTCCATCAGCGCCCGGACCACATCCTCGTCGGCGAGATACGGACGGACCCCGATGTCGTGCTCACCTTCTTCCAAGCGGTGGGGACGGGCCACGAGGGGTTCACGACGTTCCACGCCGACACCGCCGACGACGTTCTGCGCCGCCTGACGCACAACCCGCTGAACACGCCCCCCGAACTCCTCTCCGATTTGGACGTTATCAGCGTCCAGCGCCTCTATCGCGAGGAGGACGGCGCCGTCCGACGCGCCCGCTCGGTCAACGAGGTGGGCGAACCCGAAGCCGGCGCCGACCGGCCGCCCCTCCACCCAGTCTTCGAGTACGACCCCGATTCGGGGCGTTTCGGTCAGGTCGGCGACTCGCGCGTCCTGCGGGACATCGCCACCGAGAACGGTTGGTCCGAGACGCGGTTGCGGGAGGCGTTCCAGCGGCGTCGCCGCCTCCTCGAACAGTACGCCGAGAACGACGTTACGGGCTACGAGGAGGTCACAGAACGGTTCTTCCGCTTCGCGCGCAACCCTGACGCCGTCCTCGAATCGGTCCCCGAGACCGAGGGAGAACCGGTGGGAATCGATGGGTGAACCGCCCTTCGACGCGCTGGACTTCGAGCGCCGCGAGCCCCGCGACGCGTTCGACCCGGTCGCGGAACACGGGCCCGTTCGGGGGTATTTCCGCGCGAACCCCGCCCGCTTCGAGCGCGTCCGGCGCCGGCTCCGACAGGCCCGACTGGGAACGCCTTACGACGCGTACCTCGCGCGGGTCGTGTCTTACACGGCCGGGGCGACCGTCGCGGGCGCCGTGGTCGGCGCCCTTCTCGCGCTCCTTCTGGGAGCGTTCGACGTTCTCGGCGCCACGTTTCACGGGGCTCTCCCGCCCGTCGTCGGGTTCCTCGTGGGCGCCCTCTTCGGTGGGGGTGGAACGGCGCTCGCAGGCTATCTCTATCCGGCCCTCGTCGCGCGGCGGCGGGCCCGCGAAATCGACGGCCACCTGCCGCACGCGACGGTGTTCCTCTTCGCGCTCGCGCACGGGGGGTCGGACCTCTACGGCGTCGTCGCCCGCCTCGCCGACGCGGAGGCGTCCTACGGTGAACTCGCCGCGGAGTTCGAGTTGCTCGCCGCCGAGACCGAACGCTTCGGCGCGGGCCTGTTCACCGCGCTCGCTCGGGTCCGCGCTGACACCCCCAGCGAGGCCTTCGAGACCTTCCTCGACGAACTCAACAGCGTGCTCGAAACCGGCGGCGACGTGAACAGCTTCCTCCGCGGGCAGGCCGACCAGCACATCGAACGGGCTGAGCGCCTCCAGGAGCAGCTATTGGAGGAACTCACGACGCTCGCGGAGGTGTACGTCACGCTCGTCTTCGCCGGTCCCGTCTTCTTGGTCGTCATACTCGTCGTCGTCAGCTTCGCTCAACCGGAGGCGTTCGCCGCGCTCCGACTGCTGGTGTACCTGGGTATTCCCCTCGCAGTGCTCGGGTTTTACGCGCTGTTCCGTAGTGAGTTCGGGCCGTACGCGGGCCGAGAGACAACGCTCGAACTGACCGGCGACGGTCCCGACCCGCCCGACGATGAGCGGTTCGCGGCGTACCGCGCGGCAAAGGAACCGTCGCGGCGCGAACGATTGGTCCGGCAGCCGATGGCGGCCGTCCGCGACACCCCCCGACTGGCGCTGTACGCCGGCGGCGGTCTCGGGCTCGCGCTCGCTCTCGTTCTCGCCGGGGCGGGCGTCGTTCCTCACTCTGTCGAGGGCGCGCTGGCCGCCCCTGTCTCCACGACGACAGCGTTCGCGGTGCTCCCCTTCTGTGCGGCCGGGATTCCGTTCGCCGCGGTGTACGAACGCGAGCGGCGCCGGCAGCGCGAGCTCCGCGAGGCGTTCCCCGCGGCGCTGGAGGTGCTCGCGGACGCGAACCGCAACGGGGTCCCCCTCGCGGAGAGCTTCGACCTCGTGGCTCGCCGCCTCTCGGGGCCCCTCGCCGACGAACTCCGGCGCCTCCACAACGACGTGCGGTGGACGAACGACACCGAAGGGGCGCTCGCCCGCTTCGCCGACCGCCTGGATTCGCCGGCGGTGTCGCGCGCCACGGCGCTCCTCGTGGAGAGCGTCCACGCGACGGGGGATTTGGCGCCAGTCTTCGAGGTGGCTGGCGAGGACCTCTCCCGGCGGAACGCGCTCCGCGAGAACCGCCGACAGGGGATGCACCCCTACGTGTTGGTGGTCATCATCGGTGTCCTCGTCTTTCTCACTATCGTTGCCGTCTTCGAAGTGGAGTTCCTCCCCGTCGCGCAGCGGGCGGCCGAGCGCGCGGGGGACGCGAGCGCCGGCACGCTCTCGACGGCCGCAAGCGCCGCGCCGGTGCGGGTCCGAGGAGTGGACCCGGAACGCTACCGAACGCTGTTCTACCACGCCGCGCTGATTCAGGCCGGGACCAACGGCCTGCTGGCGGGCGTGCTGATCGACGACCGCCTCGCGAGCGGGGTGAAGTACGCGGTCGGCCTGGTCGCGCTGACGGCTGTCGTCTTCCACCTCCTCCCGTGAATAATAACCCTTAAGCCTGCGACGGAACTCAGTTCCTCTTGCATCCGCCCTTAGCTCAGACTGGTAGAGCAGTCGACTGTAGATCGACTTGTCCCCCGTTCAAATCGGGGAGGGCGGACTGGTTTTCCCGTCGAATCGGAGCCGAAGCCGCTTCTACCGTTCTGTGGAAGTAGCGACGTTGTAGCGGCTGTTTACGTTTCGGCAGTTCGACGGTTTTCAGACGGGTTCGACTGGCTCCCAATCGGGGGTCCGCGCCGTCGTGCGAATCCCGGAGTCGAAACTGCGCCCCGAGGTGGTGCGCTGTGACGGCCTGAGCGCCAATCGCGCCATGTCGAGGAGCGACTGTCGGAACGCGGGGGCTTACTCCCCGACCCGGAAGCCAGCCTGTCAGAGGACTGATGGCCGGAGGCTCGGGAACGGGACCCCGTTGTATCTCTGCTAGCATGACCGAGCAGCGGAAGCCGTAACAGACCGCAGCGCCAGGAGGAACGGTGGCAGTCCGCCGCGAGAAATCCTCCACGTATTGGTCACCTGTGTCGATTATTGTGTCCACATACTATACTAATAAGTAATCTTTTCAGTGTTGATTATGTATGATGTGTGATGGAACAACAATCGTGTTACCCAAAGAAGGCTCCAAAAGTCGATAAGATGTTGTACATATTAGAGAACAGCATTCGTCGAGAAGTCATTCACTTTTTCGAGACACAGGATAACAACGAAACCAGTGTAATCGACGACGTTGTTAGCTATATCGAGAAGCGCGTCCCCAAGGAATCGGCCAAGACACTCCACAGGGAACTCAGACACAATCACCTACCGAAACTCGCTGAGCATGGCTGGCTCAATTACAATACGTCTACTGGTCATATCCAGTACCTCGGACATGACCGGGCGCCACACTGGCTAAAACAAATCCGTGACATGTTCTAATGTGGATGTCCACCGAGTGAGTCCCCGATACGACGGCGGCGACCGAGTGCTCGGGGGGTCGAACTTCAGTGGCCGGTTCTCCGCGATTTTCTTACGGCGCCGTTCGATGTGCGTTTGAGAGACCAGAATCAGACCGCTGTCGTTGAGGTCTTTCGGCGTCCCCGCACCACTCAAGAATACGTTCGTCCCGGATGGTCTGCCACCAACTCGCCCGGAGTATCCCGGGAATCTTGTCAGTAGTGAGGTTGTAGCAGGTGTTTGTAGTTCGGTACGTATCGTTCCCACGGGTTCGACTGGCTCCAAATCGGGCGTCCGCCGGCGATAAAGGCGCACCCCCCAAACTGCCTCGCATGACCGGATGGCTCGCCAGCGGCCTGCGCCGCGACATCTGCATCGCCGTCGCCGGCCTCGACGCGCCGTCGGACAGGGAGATAAAGAAGGAAATCGAGGAGCGCTACGGCAAGAGCGTGCCGCCGCGGCGCTTCTACGGCGCGCTCGAAGAGCTCGAAACGGACGGCTACCTCGAACGGGAAGTCGAGGGTATCCACGACCGCTTTTCGCTCACCGACGCCGGCGCCGGCGCGCTCGACGCGCAGTTCGAGTGGTTCGCGGAGCGGATAGACGAGTAGGGCGGGCGGGGAGCCGTTCACCGGATAATTTCACCTGCGGTGCCAAAGTATTATACTCGCCGGCACGGACCCACGTAGCGTGATACTGCTGGCCGGTTCGGCGGCGACGACCCACACGGTCAGCGGGGAGTCCCTCCGCGTCGAGGATGCCGAGCGGGCCGCGGCCGCGCTGGCGGGGGAGCCGGTGTCGGTGGTGGTGCTCGACGTAACTCTCTCGGACGCGACCGGCCTCTTCGAGCGGCTCCGCGACGGCGAGCTGGGGCGTTCGGACCGCCCGGTCGTCCTGCTCGGCGACGCCGCGGGGTTCACGCTCCGCTCCTACGACCAGCGCCTCCCCAAGCCCGTCGCCGAGCCGGCGCTCGACGCGGCCCTCGCTCGGGCGGAGTCCGTCGTCGCGTACCGGGACGCGGTCGAAGTGCTCTACGAGCGCTGCCGGGAGCGCGCCGCCGGCGGCGTCGACCCGCTCGCCGAACCCGAAGCCCTCGCCGAGGCCCGCGACGCCGCCGACGAGGCACTCGCGGCGCTGGACGACTCGGGGCTTGTGGCGGACTTACTGGACGAGTGATTTTTGCCCGTCCGCCGAGTAGCGTGAGCGAATGGTAGAGGCGTTCGCCGTCGCCAGCGGCAAGGGCGGCACGGGCAAGACGACCGGCACGCTCGCGCTGGGGATGGCGCTCGCCGAGGAGTACGACGTGACCGTCATCGATGCGGACACGGGGATGGCGAACCTGCTCTTTCACACGGGCCTGGAGGACGCCGACACCACCTTGCACGACCTGTTGCTCCGCGAGGCGGACCTCCCCGCGGAGGCGGCCGTCTACGAGCGCTTCGGGATGCGTGTCGTCCCCTGCGGGACGGACTTGGGCGACTTCGAGGCCGCGGACCCCGAGCGCCTGCGCGAGGTCATCGCCGAGCTCGCCGCCGACACCGACGTGCTCATCCTCGACTCGCCGGCGACGCTGGGTTCGAAGTCCGCGGTGCTCCCGATTGCGCTCGCGGACCGGGCGATTCTGGTGTTGAACCCGACGGTGCCCGCGCTCTCGGACGGGCTCAAGGTGCAGGAGTACGCCCGCTCCTACGGGACGGGAGTGGCGGGCGTCGTCTTCAACCGCGTCCACGACGAGGACGGCGTCGAGCGCGTCGCCGAGCAGGCCGAGCGCTACTTCGAGGGGCCCATCCTCGCCACCGTCCCGGACGACGACGCGGCCCGACGGGCCCGCCGTGCGGGCGAACCCTTGCTCGCGCACGCTCCGGACTCCGACGCGGCGCGGGCGTTCCGCGAGGCCGCCGCCGAGTTGGACGTGCGCGCGAACGACCCGGAGGCCGTTGCCGAGCGCTTCCGGAGTGCCGTAATCCCCGAACGACCCTGATGAGCGGCAGCGGTCTCCCCGATGCGGCGCTCGTCCGCTCGAAGGTCGTCACCGACCCCGGCGACGCCCTCGAAGCCGCGCTCGACGACGAGCACACCGGCTACGTCGTCCTCGAACCGGGCGACGCCCTGCTTCTGGACGACGCCGGCAAGGTCGTGCTCACCCTCGACGACGGCGTACCGACCCACGCCGAACACACCGGGACCGGGCTGGTGGGCGCCGACGCGCTCGAAGAGCTCACCGCGCCCGGCCCCTTCGAGGCCAGCCGCTACGACTGTCCCCCGGACCCCCGGGGCGCGCCCGTCGAACCGGACCGCCCCGCCGAGCTGCTCGCCGCCGACCCCGCGCTCGCCGAGCGCACCCGCCGGGCCGCGCCCGAGCATATCCCCGCGGAGGACCCCGACGCCGTCGCCTCGTTCCTCGAGGACGAGACCGCCATCGCCGAGATTCAGGAGCGGGCCCGCGAGGAGGCCGAGAGCCGGGCGGAGGACTGGGGCTTCGACTCGCTGTAACGCAGGGCGAGCGTCAGGTCGCCGCTCCGTTCAGTACCGACCCACGACAGCCGCACGGCCGCGCCGACCACCGCGGTCCGCCCCGTTCGGTTCTGGAGGAGGACACCCTGAGAGGCGGTGCAGTTCCCGAAGCGCCGCGCCGGCCCGCCGGGACAGCG
>JBEQBK010000054.1:0-15559 GCA_041639855.1 Halobacteriaceae archaeon
CGGTTTTCTTCCTCCGAGAACACTAGAGGAATACCCGAAGGGCGGCATATCCCCGAACCGTCCCTACTGAACGTCTCTATTTGAAAACACAGGCAGTATACATTACTGTATGTGCGGAAATATTTTACCTTAGCGCCTGTTTATTTATTCTATAGGCGAATAACTAAAGGGATATAATAGATTCGTTCGCCGGCGGGCGTTCGGTCCGATACGGTCCCTTGGGGCGCCACCACCACTTATGAAACGACACATCGAGCTCCCGTCGGACGCACAGGAGGCCATCGACCAAGCCGTGAGTCACGTCGACGAACGGCTCACCTCGGGGAACGACACCGCGACGGTGGTCCAAGAGACCCTCGTCGACATCTTCGGGGAGCGCCAGGTGTACGAACAGTACCGTGCCGGTCGCGAGCTCCCGCCGATGACCCGGGTCAGGCTTCGGAGTTACGACCCCCGGAACGCGTTCATCGAATCCGAACACTGGGCCGAGCAGGAACTCGGTGACGCCCGAGAGGCGAAATACCTCCAGTATCTCTGGCGGGGTTTCGACCTCTCGCCGCTGTCGAACAACATCGCCTTTGCCCTCCCCTTTCGCCAGATGCTGGCGAATCACCTCTTTGCCGACGCCGGCGACGGCCTCCGTCTCTTCGGGGGCATCAAGATTCAGTGCGGGAACAACATCGAAATGGGCGACAACACGGTCGTCCACAACGACGTGTTGCTCGACGACAGGGGCGAACTGGTCATCGGCGACCGGGTCTCCATCGCGGACCGGGCTCATATCCACACGCACGGCCACGACGTGGTCGACCAGTCCGACGTGACCACCTATCGGACGATTCTCGAAGACGACGTACGGGTCGGGTACGGCGCCATGGTGAACGCCGGCTGTCGGGTCGGCGAGAACGCGATGGTCGGCACCTCCGCGATGGTCCGGGGAGACGTGCCGGCCCACCACATCGCCGTCGGGTCTCCCGCGAAGAGCGTGAAGGTCAAACCCGGCTGGGAGACAGTCGCCGACGACCCGGGCCCCTTGACGGACCGGCGGGCGTCCCGAGAGCTGGACCGGAAACCAAAAGACGGCGTTGCCTTCTTCGACGAGTTCGACCGGAACCTCTCCCCCTCGACGGAAAGCTGAGAGCGGCCCTCAGCTCCCGGCTGAGCCCCCCGCAGCCTGCGCTTCCCGAGGGGAGGAGGACGCGCTGTCGGAACGCACGGGCCCCCGACGCTCGGCGGGCACAGAACGGCTCAGGGGACGACGTCCGGTTCCGGCTTCCGACCCCGTCGCCCGCCGAGGGTCACGGCCCACAGCAGGCCGAGGCCGACCCAGTAGAAGAGGACCATCGGGACGGCGATGACGAACAGCGTGTAGATGCTCTCGGGCGTGACGGCCGCCGCGAAGACGAAACAGACCAGCGCGACGCCGCGCCAGCGCTTCCGGAGCGAGGGGTAGGAGACGTAGCCCGCGCGCTCGAAGAGCAGCATCGTCAGCGGGATGTCGAAGAGCAGCCCGATGCCCGCGGTCGTGAGGAAGACCAGCCAGAAGAAGGACTTCACGCGGTAGTAGATGACCATCTCCGCCTGCAGGGCGTCCCAGACGAACCACGAGATGACGGAGGGCGCCACGACGGTGTAGCCGACGGCGATGCCGCCGAGCAGGCCGACCAGCAGGGTGCCCCCCCAGACGAGGAAGCCGTTCCGGTCGCCGCTGGCGATGCCCCGCTTCTCGATGGCGGGCCACGCGAAGTAGGCCACCAGCGGCAGACTGACGATGGCCGCGAATATCGTGGCGATTTTCACCTCGAAGACGAGCGCCTCGACGGGGTGGAGCGTGACGATACTCAACGCCTCCTGTGTGTTCACCTCCGAGGGGAGACGCCGAAGGAAGTCCTCGCGGATGGAGCCGATACCGCCGGTGTAGAGCCAGTAGAAGGTCCCCGCGAGCACGGCCATGAACACGGCGGCGATGATGAACAACCCCGAGCGGATCGAGTCGAGGATGAAGGCGATGTCGTGGTAGTAGCCCCCGATGTCGTCCTCCGTCGTCTCGTCCTCGGTGAAGGCGTTGACCATGTTCGCCGTCCGCTCGGTGGCGGCGCTCGACTCCGCCTCCTCCGCTTCGGCCTCGGATTCGCGTTCTTCCTCGGCGCTGTCGAAGCGGTCCAGAATCGCGCGTGCCTTCTCTTTGTCGCCGTCCTCGACAGCCTCGTTGGCCGCTTCGAGGGCCTCGGGCTCTTCCATCTCCGCGAAGAGCTCCGGCGGCGCCGCGCGCACGCCGGCGGCGTCGAGACGATCGACGTCGATGGCCGTCGGGTCGCCGGTGTTCGCCACCACCTTGCTCGGGTCCACCGCGGCGTCGAAGGCGACGTAGACGACGCGCAGGGCCATCCCCAACAGGAACAGCGCGGCACCGACAGCGCCGACGACGAGATAGCCCGTCTCGGGTGCGACCCCGAACGCCTCGCCCGCGGCGGGAATCCGAGCGTCCGACTCCAGGAGGATCAGCGCCTCGTTGAGGTACCGCTGGAGGTTCGCGCTCGCGGCGAGGTAGCCCATCACGAAGCCGACGACCCCGCTCCCGGCCAACACGTTCCAGCGGGCCAGCAGCGTCCGCGGCACCGAGACCTTGCCGCTGGCGCGCTTGGCGGTGACGACGAGCTTCGAGAGGTAGAGGCTCGCGCCGTAGAGCGCCACCAGCGGGAAGGCCCACAGAATCTGCGTGAACGGGTCCGGCGGGGAGAACAGCGCGCCGAACGCGAAGATGAGGACGACGGCGTACTTCCAGTTGTCCCGGAACGTCTCGTAGGGGACGACCCCGCTGTAGGAGAGCGCGGTCATCCCGAGGGGCAACTGCGCGGCGAGACCGAAGGAGAGGCCCAACACGAGGATGAACTGCGTCCAGTCGATGATGGAGTAGTAGGGCGCGAAGCCCGCCTGTGTCGCGTTCTGCGCGAGGAACTGGAACATCAGCGGGAAGAAGAGGAAGTAGGCGTACACCGCCCCGCCGGCGAAGAGGAGGACGGAAACGACGAAGACGAACGCCGCCTTCACCCGCGAGACGGGGACGTCCCGGAGGATGCCCCGCTCGCGGAGCGGCCCGCGGGCGTAGTAGAACAACACGGGCAGCGCGAAGAGCACCCCGAGGATGAGGCCGATTTTCACCTGCAGAAGAATCACGTCGAAGGGGGTCTGTGCGATGACGTCCGCGCCCCGGGCGAGCAAGTCGTCTTTCAACTGCGGCCAGACCTGCTCGCGCATCGCGTAAATCCCGACGAGGAGCCCGACGAGGAAGGCGATGAAGGCCCGTTGCCCCCGTTTCTGGGCCGTCCGGAGCATCGCGCCGGCCGTGGCGCGGGTCCCGGCGATGGCCCGCTGGGCGTCGTCGTCGAGGGCTGGCATCGCGGTCCCGTAGCCGAGCGCGAGTTATCAACCTTGTCTCTTCTCCGCTCGAAAGGCCTATAATTCCGAGCGGGCAACGCTTGGCACGGATGTCTGAGAACGCGGAGGGCGATTTCTCCCCCGAACCCGAGCCCGCGAGCGACGCCGACGACGAGGTCGGCTTCGCCGCGGGCCCGGACGAGGACGAGGAGATGCCCCTCGCGGAGCACATCGAGGAGATGGTCCGACGGGCGGGCATCGTCGCCTTCGTCGCGGCCGTCGTCGCTGTGTTCGCCTTCCCGTTCACGGACCGCGTCATCAACTTCCTCTGGTACTCCTATCTCCCCGGCCCCCCGGGGACCGTCCCGGCGGCCGAGGTGACCCAACCACACATCTACGTCGTTCCCGGGCTGCTGTTCACCCGCATCAAGACGGCCAGTCTGGTGGGGCTCATCCTCGCCCTTCCGCTTCTGGTCTACCAGACCTACCGGTTCATGCGCCCGGGGCTCTACCCCAACGAGCGGCGCTACTACCTCGCCGCCGTCCCCACCAGTCTGGTTCTCGCGCTCGTCGGCGTCTCCTTCGCGTACTTCGCGGTCCTCCCTTTCGTCTTCGACTACTTCCTCCAGTACACCGAGCAGGTGACGACTATCGCCTTCGCGCTCGGCCAGACGTTCGATTTGATTCTGATTCTGATGGGCTATCTGGCCATCGTCTTCCAGATTCCCCTGCTCGTGATGTTGGCACTGATGCTGAACGTCGTCTCCCGGACGTGGATGGTCCAGCGCCGGCTACTGTTCTGGGGCGGCTTCGCGGGCGTTTCCTTCCTGTTCACGAGCGTGGACCCGACGGGCGTCTCCCCCATCCTCATCGGCATCACGATGATTCTGCTCTTCGAGGGGACGCTCCTGCTGGCGAAGTGGACCGGGCACTGACCGCCGGGTCGACTTCCCGAGTCGTCGTCGACGCCCCGTTCGACGCTGCATGCAAGAGTGTCGTGTCGAGTGCCGAACGTTTTTGATGTTCCCGTTGGACCGATTCACCCATGCGCCGCCGCGCGTTCCTCGCGTCCGCCCTGACCGCCGCCTCCACCGTCACCGCCGGGTGCGGCTCCGTTGGGCCACGAACGGAGCACACGGACCCGACAGTACTGAGCGACGACAACCCCCGGGACGACGCGAAGTACCTCGAATTCAGCGGAGACGACACCGAACTCGCCACCGTGGGCGTCGACCCTCGTCTGGACCCCGTGCCGCGACACCTCCACGTCTCGGTTTCGCACTCCGACGACACCGAACTGCGCTCGCTCACACAGCGCTTCGTAGCACCGGCCGCCGACGGCACCGCGCCACGGCTCTCGCTTCGGGGTCCCTTCGAGGGCGGTCACGAGCCCCACCCTACCGTGTCGCTGTTCCGGGACGGCAGGGCTGCGGTCGTCGAGGTCCATCGCTTCGGCGACCTCGCGGACGAGACCGCGTTCATCGGCCTCCCGGTCACTCGGTGGCCGGAATCCGCCGGCCGGCTCGTCGTCGAGAGCACCGTCGAACTCGTCGAGGCGGGAATCGTCGAGCACACCCACGTCCTCGACGGCCGGCTCAGCTTCGAGTTCGACGCCGGGGCCGGAGCCGGTAACCGAAGCGCCGACGCGCCCGAATCGTCGGGGCGGCCCGTCGAGTAGGGCGCGAACGCAATCCTCAGTCCGTCCGGGGCCGTACCTGTCAGCGTCGCTGTGGTTTCCTGCCGCGGCGCTTTGCCGCGCCGCACGGCCTCTGTTCCCTACCGCCGCGGCTGGCCGGTCGTGGCACGAGTAGGTAACGGGCTCAGCAGTAGTCCGTATCGTTCTCGCGAACGATTTCCACCGCCCCCGTCCCGTGGTCGAACGCGAACTCGTTGACCGAGCAGTTCCCCTGTGACTGCTCCATAATCGCGTCGACGATGTCGAGGTCTTTCAGATGCCCGAGGAGCAGGCGGAGAACCCCGCCGTGAGTCACGACGAGGACGGTCTCCTCGGATTCGTACTCCGCCAGCGTTCTCTCCCACCGTCCAATGACACGCTCGCGAACGTCTACGAGACTCTCACCGCTCTCCGGTCGCCTGTGCGCCGCTTCCGTGCCTGCCGCTCCGAGGTCGTGCTCGGGGAACCGTTCGGACATCTCCGCTCTCGCTACGCCCTGATGGACGCCGACGTCGCGTTCGCGCCACGCCGACTCGAACGCGACGGGCGCGTCGAGGTGTTCGAGCAGGACTTCTACTGTTTCCTCCGCCCGGTGTAGGTCCGACGACAGCACGCGGTCGATATCGTACCGCTCTGCGAGTGTTGCGCCGAGCTCCTCGGTCTGCTCCCGACCACGGTCGGTGAGCGGGGCGGGCGCCCAGCCCTGCAGTCGTCGCTCCCGGTTCCATGTGGTCTCTCCGTGCCGGACTGCAACTATCGTCGTCATCTAGCCGTCGCAATAGAACTCGGAAAATCAGTCCGTCGGGTACTCCTGTGCGAACACATCCTCGACCACGGGCTCGTCGTCGGCTTCCTCGGGGCTCACGCTCCCCGTCCGGTAGCCTTCCAAATCCAGCGTGACGTGCTCGAAGCCCAAATCCAGCATGTGCTCGCGGGCCGCCTGCACGAAGTCCGGGTTCAGCGCCGCCTCCAACTCGTCGTGGGCGACCTCGATGCGCGCGAGGCCGTCGTGGTCGCGGACGCGGAACTGGCTGAAGCCCCACTCCCTGAGGATTCGTTCGGCCTTCTCGACGCGCGTGAGCTTCTCTTCGGTGACTTCCAACCCGGTCGGAATCCGGGAGGAGAGACACGCCATCGAGGGTTTATCAGCTACTGAGAGCCCGTACTCGTCGGCCGCCGCCCGAACCTCCTCCTTCGTGAGTCCGTGCTCCAGTAGGGGCGAGTGGGCGTCGAGTTCCTCGACGGCCTGCAGGCCGGGGCGGTGGCCCTCGCCGGGGTCCGAGGCGTTCGTGCCGTCGCAGACGACCGGAATGTCCAGGTCGCGCGCGGCGTCGAACATCCGGCCCAATCGCATGGTGCGGCAGTGATAGCAGCGGTCGCCGTCGTTCTCGACGAAGTCGGGATTGTCCAACTCGGAGAACTCGACGATTTCGTGGCGGACCCCGATTTCCTCGGCGACCCGCTTGGCGTCGTCGAGCTCCGCTTCGGGGAGGGTCTCGCTCTTGGCGGTGCAGGCCACGGCGTCCTCGCCGAGCGCGTCGTGCGCGAGGGCGGCGACCACCGCCGAGTCGACCCCCCCGGAGAAGGCGACGAGGGCGCCGTCCCGTTCGGCGAGGTCCGCACGGGCGGCGTCGAGTTTCGCCGTCAAGTCCGCGTTCATAGGCCCTTGCTTGGCAATCTGCGGTCAAAAGGCTGACTCTCCGGGAAGGTCTCGGGCGTGCGACGAAGCGTTGCCGGTCGGAACCCGCGTCTGCACGGACGGCGGCTTTTTGAGCCTGGCCCGCGGACTCATCGCCACGAATGGGCGTGGACCTCGAATCGGTGCCGGGCGTCGGCGAGAAGACCGCCGCGGCTCTCCGCGAGCTCGACGACCCGGAAGGAGCGCTGGAACGCGGCGACGTGGCGGCCATCGCCGGCGCGCCGGGGGTCACGCCGGGCCGCGCGGCCCGTATCGCCCGCGGTGCCATCCGCGAGCGCCACGACGACGCCGGCGACTTTCTCGCGACTGACCGCGCCGCCGAGATACACGAGTCGGTGCTGGCGCTCCTGCAGGAACGCGCGGTCACCGACTACGCCGAGCGGCGCTTGGAGACGTTCTACCCCAGCGGGACGGCCTCCCGCATCGAGGAGGTCCGCGCGTTCGCCGACCGGGCCGTTGAGCGCGAGCCCGACCCCGACGTGCTGGCCGCGCTCGACGGGGTCGAACCGCTCTCCGACCCCGCGGACGTGCGTGTCCGCGACCGGTGTGTCGCCACGGCGGACGCCGAAACTTACGCCGCGGCCCGCGAGGCCCTCCCCGAGCTCTCAGCGGAAATCGTCGACGACGCCCGCGGGCTCGCCGACCTGGCGCGGGGCTACGCGACGGTAGTCGCGCTCGACGAGGCGTTCGCGGGGGTCGAACTCGACGGCGACGTGCACGTCGAGCCGAACGCCCTCGAAAAGCCCGTGGAGGTCGTCCCCGAACGGACGCTCTCCTTCTTCGCCACGAACCGGGACGCGATTCGGGCGGCGCTCGCAGTTCACCGGGCGGCGGGGATGGAACCCCCCGACGGACTGGACCCCGAGGAACTCGACGACGCGCTCTCCAAGTTGGACGACGACGGGAGCGTGCGCGACGACGCGGAGCTCGCGCGCCTCCAGCGCGCGGTGAACGACCTCGACGCCGCGGTCGGCACGGCCGAATCGACCGCGAACGACCGTCTCCGAGCGGAGCTCCGCGAGCGCGACGTGACGGTGGAGGGCGCCGACCTCCTCTCGTTGGTGGAGCAGGGCGCGGGCGTCGACTCGTTGCTCGCCCGCGAGCTCTCCGAGGAGTACGCCGCCGCGGTCGACGCGGCCCGCGAGCATCTCGTGGCGACGCTCGACCTGCGGGAGGGCGAGGCGGAAATCGCCCGGCAGGCGTTCTCGGACGAGCCGACGTATCCTGTGGAATCGACCGATTCGGCGGTCTCCCGTCTGCGCGACGAGCTCACCGCCGCGCGGGACCGGCGCGCCGCCGAGCGCAAGCGGGAGCTGGCGGCAACGCTGGCCGACTCCCGCGAGGGCGTGGCCGACCTCGTCCGGGACGCCCTCGAACTCGACGTGGAGTTGGCGATAACCCGCTTCGCCCGCGACTTCGACTGCGTACCGGCCGAGCGCGGCGGTACGGGCTTCGATATCGAGGCCGGGCGCTCGCCGCTCCTCGACGTGCCCTTCGAGGACGTGGAGCCCGTCGATTACGGTGTCGACGGCGTCGCGCTCCTTTCGGGGGTCAACTCGGGGGGGAAGACGAGCACGCTCGATTTGGTGGCGACCGTCGTCGTGCTCGCGCACATGGGACTCCCGGTGCCCGCCGAGTCGGCCCGGGTGCCCGAAATCGAGACGCTCGATTACCACGCCAAAACACAGGGAACTCTCGACGCGGGCGCCTTCGAGAGCACGCTCCGGAGCTTTCGCGGCCTCGCTGATGGCGACGATGCGAAACTCGTACTCGTGGACGAACTCGAATCCATCACCGAGCCGGGCGCCTCCGCGAAGATCATCGCGGGCATCCTCGAAGCGCTCCACGAGACGGGCGCGAGCGGCGTCTTCGTCTCCCACCTCGCGGGCGAGATACGGGACGCCTGTGGCTTCGACGTGACCGTCGACGGCATTCGCGCGGAAGGGCTCGAAGACGGCGAACTCGTCGTGGAGCGCTCCCCGGTGAAGGACCACCTCGCGCGCTCGACGCCCGAGCTCATCGTGGAGAAACTCGCGGACGGCTCGACGGGTGACTTCTACGAGCGCCTGCTGGAGAAGTTCTAACGCCCGTTTCACTTTCACCGCGCCGGGGAAGGGTTAAGTGCGTCCGTTATCCACACTCACACGATGGCCGACGACCCCGAGGGCATGCTCTCCTGGGACGAGTCGGTGTTCCGGGACGAGCACGTCTTCGAAATCGACTACGTCCCCGAGGCCTTCGACCACCGGGAGACGCAGCTACAGACCCTCCAGTACGCCTTGCGCCCCGCGGTCCGGGGGAACCGGCCGCTGAACGTCTCCGTTCGGGGACCGCCGGGAACCGGGAAGACCACCGCCGTCCAGAAGCTCTTCGGCGAGCTGGGCGCCCAGCCGGGCGTCGAGACGGTCCGCGTGAACTGCCAGGTCGACTCGACCAGATACGCCGTGTTCGCTCGGATATTCGAGTCCCTCTTCGAGTACGAACCCCCCGCGTCGGGGGTCTCGTTCAAGAAGCTGTTCGGCCAGGTCGCGGAGAAACTGGTCGAGGAGGAGACGGTTCTCTCGGTGGCGCTGGACGACGTGAACTACCTCTACTACGAGGACGAGGCCAGCGACACGCTGTACTCGCTGTTGCGCGCCCACGAGACCCACCCCGGCGCGAAGGTGGGCGTCGTGGTCGTCTCTTCGGACCTCGATTTGGACGTCATCAACGACCTCGACGACCGTGTGCAGTCCGTCTTCCGTCCCGAGGAGGCGTACTTCAACGTCTACGGCGAGCGGGAAATCGCCGACATCCTCGGGACGCGCGTCGAGGTCGGGTTCCGCGAGGGCGCCCTGCCGACCCCCGTGCTGGACAAGGTGGTCGAACTCACCGCCGACGCGGGCGACCTACGGGTCGGAATCGACTTGCTCAGGCGAGCGGGCTTGAACGCCGAGATGCGCGCGAGCACGGTCGTCGAGGTACAGGACGTGGAGAAGGCGTACGAGGAGTCCAAACACGTCCGGCTGGAGCGCCGGCTGAGCGGTCTGAGCGACAGCGAGCGCGCCCTACTGGGTGTGTTGGCGGACATCGACGCCTCGCAAGCGGGCGAGGTGTACGAAGCCTTCCGCGAGGAGACCGACCTGGGATACACCCGCTACTCCGAAATCGTGAACAAGCTCGACCAGGTGGGGCTGGTCGACACGCGCTACGAGAGTCTGGGCGGGCGCGGTCGCTCCAGGACCATCGCCCTGAAACACGACCCCGAGGTCGTCCTCGAACAGTTGGAGTGATGTGTCCGCCCCCTTCCTTTCGGGTATGAACGAGGAGGACCGCGAGCGAGCGAAGCGAAACGCCGCCGAGCGGGCCGTCGAGGCGGTCGAGAACGGTACCGTCGTGGGGCTCGGCTCCGGTAGCACCGCGGCGTACGCTATCCGGGCGCTGGCCCGCCGCGTCGACGCCGGGCTCGATATTTCGGGGATTCCGACCTCCTTTCAGGCGCGCGAACTCGCCCGCGAAACGGGCGTTCCGCTGACGACGCTGGACGAGGACACCCCGAAGATAGCCATCGACGGCGCCGACCGCATCGCGGGCGGCGATTTGATAAAGGGCGGCGGGGGCGCCCACGCTCGGGAGAAAATCGTGGACAGCGCGGCCGACGAACTCCACGTCGTCGCGGACCCGACGAAAGAAGCCGACGTGCTCGACCGCGCCGTTCCCCTCGAAGTGCTCCCCGACGCGCGGACGACGGCCGCCAGCGCAGTCCGGGAGCTGGGGGGTGAACCGGAGCTCCGCGCCGCCGAGCGCAAGAGCGGCCCCGTCGTCACGGACAACGGGAACCTGATTCTGGACTGTGGTTTCGGGGCCATCGAGAACCCCGAAGAGCTGGCGGCGGAGCTCGCGGCCGTTCCGGGGGCTGTGGAACACGGCCTGTTCGTGGGACTAACCGATGTGGTGTACGTCGGTGAGAAGGACGGTGTCACCGTCAGAACGGTGTAACCGTCTACGGAGGCCTTACAGGTCGCGCGGCTGGACCGTCTTCCGGCCGTTCGCCTCGGCGCGCTCGGCGGCGTCGGCGAGCAGCTCCTCCACTTCTTCGTCGAGCGCGTCGTAGAAGTCGGACGACACGTTCTTGTCCTCGAGCGCTTCCTTGACAGCGGCCTTGACGATGAGGTCTGCCATGCAGTCGAGATTTTCCCCGCCGCAATTAAAAGGCTTCCCATACCGGGCGATAGCGGCGCTCGGCCGCCGGGTCGGCGCGTCCGCCCCCGCCGAAATGGTTCACGCAACCAAAAGCAAAGTTCGTGTAGGACTAACTGTGTCTTGCTGCTGGAGAAGGGTATTTACGATTGCACCACATAATGCATGCCACCGGCTCGCACGCCGGTCCTTACCAATGCCAGCCTGCAACCACTGCGGGGAGCACGTCTCGGAGGACTTCGCGCGGGTGTTCGCCGACGAACGGGGGTCCGTGGAGGCCTGTCCGAACTGCTCCGCCAACGCGGGCATCGCGGAGGTCGCTCGCAACCGTAGCAGGGGGAACCGAAACGCACAGTAACGCGCGCAGCCCCGCCGTTCCTATGGCCGACGGCCACGCCGTCTACGTCATCGAGTGTAGCGACGGCAGCTTCTATACGGGCTACACGACCGACGTGGAGCGCCGCGTCGCCGAACACGACGCCGGCGAGGGCGCGAAGTACACCCGCGGCCGGACGCCGGTCGAGCTCAGACACGTCGAGCGCTTCGAGTCGAAGTCCGCGGCGATGCGCCGGGAGTACGAAATCAAACAGCTGCGCAGGGAACAGAAGGAGGCGCTACTCGACGGCGACTGACTCGCAGGGCCGCGCCAGACGACAGGCGTACTCCACGACCTCCTCGCCCAGCCCGAGAACCCGTTCTTCGAGCCCCTCGTCGGGGATGTTCCCGTCGTCGTCGAACGCGCGGGAGGCGCCGGCGATACCGACCTGCCGGGGGATGACGAAGGCATGGACGCCGCGCATCGTCGCGCGCATGTGCTCCAAGGTTCCCTCGTAGTTCGACCCCCCCGCGGTCGCGAGCAGGCCGCAGACGGTCTCCTCGAACTCGTCGCTCCCGCAGAAGTCGTGGAAGTTCTTGAACGTCGAGGAGTAGGAGCTGTGGTAGACGGGCGAGCCGACAATAACGCCGTCGGCGCGCTCGACTAGCTCCATCAGGTCGGCGACGTCCCCCATCTCGGCCGCGTCGGCGTCCGGGTCGTAGAGCGGAACGTCCGCGGTCCGTAGGTCTACGAGCTCCGTCTCCGCCCCCGCCGCCTCGGCCCCGTCGAGCGCGATTTCGAGCGCCTTCCGGGTGTAACTCCCCGTCCGGCGACTGCCACAGATCGCGACCACCAGCGGCGCTTCCATCGACGCGAACTTTGCGACGGTCTCGCTTACGCTTGACGGTGCGGTCGAGACGACCGGCACGGTTTTGGGGTCACACCGAGAGCCACCGACATGGCCACGGACCTCGACCCGATAGCCTTCGGCACCGACGGGTGGCGCGCGACCACCGACGTCTTCACGGAACCCCGCGTCCGCGCGGTCGCGCAGGGCGTCGCCTCCCACCTCGCGGCGAACGGCAAGGGCGGCGACCCGCTCGCCGTCTGTTACGACCCGCGAACGGATTCCAGGCGGTTCGCGGAAGCTATTGCGGACGTGCTCTCGGCGAACGGTCACGACGTGTACATCCCCGAGCGGGACCGCCCGACGCCCGTGCTCGCGTGGACTATCGTCGACCGCGACCTCGCGGGCGGACTGATGGTAACGGCCTCGCACAACCCCCCCGAGTACAACGGCGTGAAGTTCATTCCGGAGGACGGCGCCCCGGCGGGCGAGGCAGTCACCGACTCTATCGTGGCGAACCTCGCGGAACCCGAGGCGTCGGGGGTGCCGGGCGAGGTCATCGACTCGGACTTCGTGGGGCCGTACGCCGACGCGGTTCTCGACCTCGTCGACCCCGATTTGGAGGGGCTGACCGTGGCTTACGACGCGATGCACGGCGCCGGCCGCGGCGTTACGGACGCCCTCCTCGAACGCGCGGGCGCCGACGTGCACAGACTCCGGTGTGACCACGACCCGGAGTTCGGCGGTACACCTCCCGAGCCGAGCGGCGAGTACCTCGGCGAACTCGAAGCCGAAGTGCGCGACGGGGAGGCCGACATCGGTCTCGCGAACGACGGCGACGCCGACCGAATCGGCGTCGTCACCCAGTCCGGAACCCTGGACCCGAACCGCTACTACGCCGCCGTCTACGACGCGCTCCTGGCCGATGACTCCGGTCCGGCCGTCCGGACGGTCTCCACGACGTTCCTCATCGACCGCATCGCCGAGGCGGCCGGGGAAGAAGTCGTGGAGGTGCCGGTCGGTTTCAAACACGTCGCCGCCGCGATGAAGGAACACGACGCGCTGATGGGCGGCGAGGACTCGGGCGGCTTCACGATTCGAGGGCACGTCCGCGAGAAGGACGGCGTGCTGATGGCCCTCCTTTCCGCGTCGCTCGCGGCCGCGGAGCCCTTCGACGAGCGGGCCGAGCGGCTGTTGCAAACTCACGGCGAGGTCCACCAGGACAAGGTGTCGGTGGACTGCCCCGACGCGGAGAAGGAACCCACCCTCGCGGCGCTCGAAGCCGAACTCCCCGAGATGGTGGCCGGAACCCCCGTCGAGTCCGTGAACACGGCGGACGGCTTCAAACTCCTCCTCACCGACGGCTCGTGGCTGCTGGTTCGCCCCTCGGGTACGGAGCCGAAGCTCCGGGTCTACGCCGAGGGCAGTAGCGAAAAACGAGTCGCGGAACTCCTGGACGCCGGCACCGACCTCGTCCGGTCGGTCATGGCCTGACCGCGAACACCCACCCGTCGGAGTCGGTCGTCCGGAAGCCGAGCGCGTCGTAGAAGGCCCGCACCCCGGGCCGGCAGTCGGCGGTGACGGGCGCGTGTTCGCTTTCGAGCTCCCGGACGAGCGTGGTCCCGATTCCGTTCCCCCGGCGCGACTGTCGGACGGCGACGGCCTGGATGTGTGCGCCGCCGCCGCGTTCGTGCTCGATGGCGAGCAGGGCGCCCAAAACGTTCCCTTCCGATTCGGCGACGAGCCGGACATCCGCGTCCTCGTAGGAGAAGTCAAGCATCGCGGCGTCCACTACCCGTCGAACGCCCAGCTCGTCCCCCTCGCCCGCTTCTCGAACTCTCATCCACCTTGAACCAGGCGGACGACCGTCGCCTCGCTCGTTTCGGGGGACTGGTCGGCGGGGACGGGCGTGCCGTCCACGAGCACCGACGCTTCGTGGGGCGAGAGGCCCACCTCGCTCAGGAGGTCCGCCCACGTCGCTCCCTCCGGGGCGTCGAGTTCGTGGACCTCGCCGCCGGCCACGTCGAGCGTCACGCGCATACCCTCCCGAGGGGCGCCGTGTTCTTCAGCGCGTTGTTCCCCGCGGACGGGCACCGGAACCGTCGCGTTCGTGGCGTCGTGACGGGCCATTTATGCCCGGGACGGGGGTACTCGTAGGTATGAGCGAGTCCGCGGCGGAGACGAGCACGCGGGACGAGATCTGGGTGGAGAAGTACCGCCCCGAGCGCCTGAAGGACATCCTCGGACAGGAGGGTATCGTCGAGCGCCTCCAGAGCTACGTCGAACGTGATGAACTACCGCACCTTCTTTTCACAGGACAGGCAGGTGTGGGAAAAACTGCCAGCGCCGTCGCCATCGCCAAGGAGCTCTACGGGGACGACTGGCGCGAGAACTTCCTCGAGTTGAACGCCTCGGACCAGCGCGGTATCGACGTGGTGCGCGACCGGATCAAGAACTTCGCGCGCTCCTCCTTCGGGGGGTACGATTATCGGGTTATCTTCCTCGACGAGGCGGACTCCCTCACGTCGGACGCACAATCGGCGCTGCGCCGGACGATGGAGCAGTTCTCCAACAACACCCGCTTCATCCTCTCGTGTAACTACTCCTCGCAGATCATCGACCCCATCCAGTCCCGGTGTGCGGTCTTCCGCTTCTCGCCGCTCCCCGACGAGGCGGTCGCCGACCGGCTGCGCTACATCGCCGAGGAGGAGGGTATCGAGATGACCGAGGACGGGCTCGACGCGCTGGTCTACGCGGCGGACGGCGACATGCGCACGGCCATCAACGGCCTGCAGGCGGCCGCCGTCACGGGCGATACCGTCGACGAGGAGGCGGTGTTCACTATCACCGCCACCGCGCGCCCCGAGGAGGTCGCCGCGATGGTCGAGGCTGCCCTCGACGGCGAGTTCGAGCGTGCGCGGGCGACGCTGGACGAGTTGCTCACGGAGAAGGGGCTCTCGGGCGGGGACATCATCGACCAACTACACCGGTCGGTGTGGGATTTCGACATCCCCGAGCAGGACGCGGCGCGCCTCCTCGACAGAATCGGGGAGTGCGACTATCGGATTACGGAGGGCGCGAACGAACGGGTGCAACTGGAGGCGCTTTTGGCCTCGCTGGCGCTGGATTAATTCTGCAAGTCGGCGGGCGGCCCGCCTGCGAGGTGCCCCCGACCGTGGGGCTCGGTCAGGTCGTAGCCCGGGCCCACCGGGACGATGGTTTTCGGGTTCAGGTGTTCGTGACTCCGGTAGTAGTGTTGCTTGCAGTGGTCGAGATGGGAGATTTCCCCGACGCCGGGCAGCTGGTAGAGCTCGCGGAGGTAGTTCTGCAGGTTCTCGTGGTCCGCGATTTCCTTTACGTTGCACTTGAAGTGGGTGTGGTACACCTCGTCGAAGCGGAACAGCGTGGTGTACATACAGACGTCCGCCAGCGTCAACTCCTCGGCCAGCGATGGATCATTTGGTT
>JBEQBK010000055.1:0-15437 GCA_041639855.1 Halobacteriaceae archaeon
ACGACGCGCTCGAAACGATAGACGCGTACGACCCGGACACCGTTCTCCTCGGGCCGGGGCTCGGCGACGCCGAGGAAACCCTTGAGGCGGCCCGGGAGTTGCTCACCCGCTACGAGGGCGATGTCGTTGTCGACGCCGACGCCCTCCAGGTCGTGCCGGACACCCTCCCTCGGGAGGGGGAGACGCTCTGTACCCCTCATCAGGGGGAGTTAGTGGCGATGGGCGGCCCCCGGAGCGACGACCACGAGGAACGCGCGGAATTAGTGGCGGCGTTCGCGGCCGAACTCGGTGTCACCGTGCTCGTGAAGGGTGCCTACGACGTCATCAGCGACGGGAAGCGGACGAGGCTGAACAGGACGGGTAACCCCGGAATGACCGTCGGCGGCACGGGTGACGTGCTCGCGGGCGCGACGGCGGCGCTCGCCTCGACGCTGGATGATTTCGAGGCCGCGGCGATCGCGGCGTACGCGAACGGCTCGGCGGGCGACATGGCGGTCGAGGAGAACGGCTACGGGTTGTTGGCCTCGGACTTGCCAGACAGGCTTCCGAAAGCGATGTGGGAGTAGACTAGGCTTCGGCGACGAGTTCCCCGGCCTTCGCGCGGGAACGCTCCACGATGGCCTGCTTGGCCTCGAAGTCGATGGTCACGCGCTCCTCGCCGTAGTCAACGTCGCGGACGTACGCGTTGTCGTGGACCCAGGAGACGACGCTCATCGCCCCTTCGGAGAGCGGGAGGACGAGTTTCTCGCGCTTCCGGTCGGGGAGCTCCTCGTGCACTCGCGCGCGGAGGGCGTCCAGCCCGCGCTCCTCGATGGCGGAGACGGGAACCGGGTCGGGCGCGAGCGCCGCCAGCGCGTCGCGCTTCTCGGCGAGTTCTTCCTTCGAGACCTGGTCCGTCTTGTTCAGGACCGTGACGATAGGCGCCTCGTTGCGCTCGTAGAGGGTGTCGTGGCAAGTGACGAGCTTCTCGCGGATTTCCTCGACGGGCTCGGAGATATCAACGACCAACAGAACGAGGTCGGCCTGATACACCGAATCGAGGGTGGATTTGAACGACTCCACCAGCCAGTGGGGGAGGTCGGAGACGAACCCGACCGTGTCGGTCAACAGGACGTCCCGGCGCTCGAAGTCCATCCGCCGGGTCGTCGTGCCGAGGGTGGTGAACAGCTGGTTCTCCGACTCGGCGGTCGGCTCCAGGTCGGGGTGGAGGTCCTCGTTCTCGTCGCGCTCTAGGTCCGCGGCGAGCGTCCGCAGGAGGGTGGACTTCCCGGCGTTCGTGTACCCAGCGAGCGCGACGAGGTCGAAGCCGGACTCGTGGCGCTGTTCGCGGCGTTGGCGCTCGGTGGTCTCGATGCGGTCGAGCTCGTTCTGGATGTCCGCAATCTGGGCCTTGATGTCCTCCTCGCGGGACTCGTCGTACTCGCCGAGGCCCATGAAGCCGGGGCGCTCGTCGCGGCGCGCGAGGCTGGTTTTTGCCTCCGCGCGCGGGAGCTCGTATCTGAGCTCGGCCAACTCGACCTGCAGCTGGGCCTTCCGGGTGTTCGCGCGCTGGCCGAAGATGTCGAGGATGAGCTTGAAGCGGTCCATCACCTCGACGTCCTCGGGCAGCTGTTGGCCGAGGTTGTAGCGCTGGTAGGGCCCGAGCTCGTTGTCGAAGACGACCGTCCGGGCGCCCTCGTGGCGGACCAGCCGGTCGAGCTCCGCCGCCTTCCCTTCGCCGAACTGGAGCGCGGGGTCCTCCTTGCGGGTTTGGGTCAGCTCCGCGGCGACCTCGTAGCCGGCGGCCCGAACAAGCTCCCGTATCTCTTCGGTGTCGGCGTCGCCGCTGTCGACCCGCTTCGCCACGATCGCGCGCTCGCTGGTACTCCCTGTCACACACGTACGAGGACGGTCCGGTTCTACTTAAGCGCGGGGCCGAGCGGCGGGGAAACCCTTTTGTAGTTAGGTGTGGTGTGTCATACCACGGTGTAGAACGATGCTTGAATGTCCTTTCTGTGGCTCCGACTTGGACAGCCAGCCGGGAACGCGCGAGACCCGCCAGGGGAACCCCCTAGGCGGCAAGAGCACGGAGAACGAACTCGTCTCCTGTCCCGACTGTGATGAGGTGATAGACGGCTTCACCGCCCACTGAGTCGGAGGGGTTTTGCCCTGCCCGCCTGAGGGGTAGGGTATGTACGAGGCGGTGACGGCACACCCCGAGGGGGAGAGCACGGTCTCCCGCCTCGCCGCGACGGTCTCGCGACTGGGGTACTCGGGGCTCGTCGTCCGGAACGGCCGCGACGACGTCGTTCCCGGGACGTTCGATTCCTTCGAGCGCTACGCGGAGGCCGTCAAGGACGAGTTCGGCGTCGATATCGTTCGGGGCGTCGAACTCGACGCGGACCGGGGCCAACTGCGGACAACGGTCCGGGAGCTGCGCGACTCCCACACCGTCCTCGCCGTTTCGGGCGGGACGCCCGAGCGCAACCGCCTCGCGCTCGAAACGCCCGAGGTGGACGTCCTCACCAATCCGATGACGGGGCAGGGCGACGTGAACCACGTCCTCGCGCGGGCGGCCACCGAGAACGGCGTGCGCTTCGAGTTCGACTTCGGGCCCGTTCTACGGGAGACGGGCGGCGAGCGCGTGCAGGCGCTCCGGGGACTGCGCAAACTCCGCGAGATGGTCGAATACTACGACGCGCCCTACGTCTGTTCCGTGCGGGCGGAGTCGCACTTGGAGCTCCGCGCGCCCCGCGACTTGGCGGCGCTCGGCGCCGAAATCGGCTTCGAGGCCGAACAGATACGGGATGGGTTCGCCGAGTGGGCGCGGCTGGTCGAGCGCAACCGCGAGCTGATGAGCGACGCGTTCGTCGCGCCCGGGGTTCGGAAGGGAAGGCCAGAGGGCGCGTTCGCTGACGAGGGGTGTGAGGAGTGAAGCATCTACCCAAACACCTCCGGCCGCGCTGGCGCTACCTCGCCGTGCGCATCGAGGCGGGTCCCGACGCCGCCGTCTCCCGGAGCGCGTTCCAACGCGAACTCTGGTACGCGGCCGCGAACCTGCTCGGGGACCCCGGGAGCGCGGACGCCGACCTGCGGGTCTTCTCCTTTGCCTTCGATTCGGGCGCGGGCGAGGCGGTCGTACGCGTCCGGCGCGGCGAAGTCGACCCCGCCCGCGCGGCGGTCGCCTGCGTCGACGACGTGGATGGGGCGCCGGTTGCCGCATCCGTCATCGGGGTAAGCGGCACGGTTCGGGCCTGTGAGGAAAAGTATATGCGTGGGCCGCCGGAAGCGTGTGACGAGAAGCGCGTCGTGTTCCGCGATTCCGACTCCCGGGCCCTCTTCCGTGGCGCTCTCCGTGACGTTCGCTCGGGCGGTCGGTTCACGGGCGCGACCTCACTCGACACGGAGTAACCTATGCAGGGACAACAACAACAGCAGGCGTACGACCGGGGCATCACCATTTTCTCGCCGGATGGCCGCCTCTATCAGGTCGAATACGCCCGTGAAGCGGTCAAGCGTGGTAGTGCAAGTATCGGTATCCGGGCCGAGGACGGCGTCGTCCTCGCGGCGGACGTGAACCCCCGTTCCCCGCTGATGGAGGGACGGTCGGTCGAGAAGATACACAAGGCCGACGACCACGTCGGCATCGCCTCCGCCGGGCATGTCGCCGACGGTCGCCAGCTCATCGACTTCGCGCGCCGCTCGGCGCAGGTCAACCGCCTCCGCTACGAGGAGCCGATCAGCGTGGAGGCGCTCACCAAGGAGGTCACCGACCACATCCAGCAGTACACGCAGGTCGGCGGCGCGCGCCCCTTCGGCGTCGCGCTCCTCATCGGCGGCGTCGAGAACGGCGAGCCGCGCCTCTACGAGACGGACCCCTCGGGGACGCCCAACGAGTGGAAGGCCGAGGCCATCGGCCGCAACGCGGACGACATCCGCGAGTACCTCGAAGACCACTACGCCGAGGACCTCGAACTCGACGAGGGCGTCGGCCTCGCGCTTGACGCGCTCGAAGCGGTCAAGGACGAGGAGCTCACGCCGGAGGGCGTCTCGCTGGCGACGGTGGACGCCGAGAGCGGACAGTTCATCGAACTCCAGAACGACGAAATCGCGGAGTACCTCGACGCCGAGCAGTCCGACGAGTAATCCTTCCGCCCGCCTTCGGGCGAACTTCTTTACGTCGTGCAGCGTAACCGCCGACTATACTATGATTTCGTTGGAAGACGCCGTCACGGCCCGCTTGGAGTCCCACGGCGCTCGCTTCGAAGTGCTGGTCGACCCCGACGCGGCGCTTGCTATCAAGCGCGGCGAGTTCGAGGGGGAGTTGGAGGACGTTATTGCCGCCCGCGACGTGTTCGAGAACGCCTCGCGGGGTGACCGACCGGCTGAGGAGGATTTGAAGGAGGTGTTCGGCACAACTGATGAGATGGAGATCATCCCCGAGGTCATCGAGCGCGGGGAAATCCAAATCACGGCCGAGCAGCGCGCGGAGATGCAAGAACAGAAGCGCAAACAGCTGATAAACACCATCACCCGGAACGCCATCAACCCCCAGCAGGACGACAACCCCCACCCACCCGAGCGCATCGAGCGCGCGCTCGAACAGGCCGGCTTCACCGTGGACCCGATGGAGCCCGTCGAGAACCAGATCGACGACGCCCTCGACGCCCTCAGACCGGTTATCCCCATCCGCTTCGAGGAGGTCACGATGGCGGTGAACCTCCCGCCCGAGTACGCGGGCAGCGGGCAGGCCCAGATACGGGAGTTCGGCGACCTCGAACGCGAGGAGTGGACCGCCGACGGCGGGTGGGTCGGCGTGCTCACTTTCCCGGCGGGGATGCAAAACGACCTCTACGAGCTTGTCAACGAGATTACGTCGGGGGAGGGCGACGTGAAAGTAATCAAGGACAAAGACGAGTTGAGCACCCGATAGCCCACCACAAAGACCTTACTTAACGGCTTGCACCGTTCCCGTATGGCTATGCCAAGTATCGACCCGACTTCCTTGGGTATCGAGTTCGGGTCGGGCGCCGTCATCGGGGGCATCATCGGCTTCGCCGCCAAGAAAATCGCGAAGCTCATCGCTGTCCTCGTCGGCATCGAGCTCGCCCTGTTCAAGTTCCTCGAATCGCGGGGCATCATCTCCGTGAAGTGGGACCGCCTCACGGCCGGCCTCGTCGAGGCGAGTCAGGACGCCGCCACCGGTGCACCGCCCTCCTGGATATCGACCATCCTCTCGACGCTCTCCATCTCCGCGGGCTTCACCGGGGGCTTCATGGTCGGATTCAAGAAGGGATAGTCAGAGCAACGCGTTCAGCACACCTGCGGGCGCCGCCGTTCCGTCGGCCGATACCGGCGCGTCGCGGCGCTCCTCGCCGACGTACACCGTCTCAAACCCGTTTTTTCCGGCCGGTACGATGTCGTCCTCGTAGGTGTCGCCGACATAGAGGTGGGTGTCAGCGGGCAGGCGTTCTTTCGCGGTTTCGAAGACACGGCTCTCGGGTTTCCTGACGCCGAGCTCGTTCGAGACGAGCACCGTATCGACGAGTTCATCGAGCCCGTGGGCTTCGAGTTTTCGACGTTGCACTCGTCCCTCGCCGTTCGTGAGGATTCCCGTCGGATGACTCGTCGCAACGGCCTCCACGAGTTCGAACACCGAGTCCTCGACACGAGTCGCCGCGACCTCCCGTTCGATATACGCGTCGGCGAGCGCGGCCGCGTCGAGATTGAGGCCGTGTTCCGTCGCGACGGCGTCGAACGCCTGCTCGTAGGGGCTGTCCTCGACGCTCCGAAGCGAGCGCAGGACCGCCTCGCTGTACGTCCGACACATCGCGTCGGTCGCCTCAACGGGGAGCGTCTCGGCGACCAAGTCGTCGAACGGCCGGGTGTACTCCAGTAGCGTTCCGTCCAAATCGAAGTAAACGGCCGTTCCGGGCATTAGATACCGAACGTCGCCCGGAGCATGTCCCGGCTCCCGGGCCCGAGCCCGACGGCGACGATGGCAACCAGAAGGAGAATCGCGTAGCGCGGGCTCTCCTCGAAGATGGTCCTATCGAAGAGCCACACCGCCGCGACGGCGATGCCGAGTTTCACCAACAGGAAGGGCCATCCCGTGCCGATGGCGTTCGCGACGTTCGCGGGGAGAACACTTTCGGTAATCTCGATGATGCCCCGGTTGACGGGGTGTTTCGGCACCATGTCGTAGGGCAGCCCGAGCTCCTGTCCCCAGTCGATACCGATGACGTTCGCGACGCCGTCGACCGCGTGGGCCCATATCACGACCGGTCCGATGCGCGGGGTCGCCTCCGTGACGACGGGGGCGTAGCGCTGCACGAGCCACCACGTCGCGGCGGTGAAGAGGGTCGCGAAGAGGAACGTGAGCACCGTGAACACCGGGTGGCTGTAGACGTAGTCGGTCGTCACGGCCAGATACGAGAGGTAGCCCACGGCGGCGAGCGTGAGCGCCGTCCCGGTCGCGGCCAGCGGGCGCTCGTACCCGCCGATGACGTCGCGGCGCTCCAAGCCGACCCAGAACACGACGGTCGCGAGCGTGACGCCGAAGACGGTGAAGTAGATGACCGGGCTGATGATGAGCGAGTTCAGGGGGTAGGAGATGGCGGGGTCGACGCCGGCGTCCCGGGCGGCGTTCATCGCGTCCTCGACGACGCGCAGAGCGCCGCCGAAGAACATGAAGGGGAACAGCGCGAAGAAAAAGGAGCGCGACTCCCCGATTTCGAGGCGGTCGAGCAGGATGAGCACGCCGTAGAGCGCGACGATGAGCGTGACCATGTAGCCGACCTCGGAGACGAGGGTGTAGCCGGGATACGCGACCGGCTCCGCAGCCGCCGTACAGGCCGACTGGGTGGAGAGCAGGGTTCGGGCGCCGCCGTCCCACACCGCACAGACCGCGCCGTTGGCGTCGGCGAAGACGGGGCCCCAGAAGTAGTGCCAGACGAACCCGCCATACACCCGCTGGGGGAAGAGCAACGAGCCCCCGACCACCGCGGCGACGATGGCGAGCGCGACCGCCGCCCACCCCCGCTCGCGGTCGATAGCCGCCGTGTCGAACATACCCATGCCTCCGGAGCGTCCCCGTTTCAGCGTTCCGGTCCCACGGTATCCAGGAGCGCATCGTGGACCCCGCCGTTGGAGGCGACCAGCCCGTCCGCGTCGTGGCGCCACGGCTCACCGTCGAGGTCCGTGACGACGCCGCCGGCCTCCCGAATCAGGTGGACGCCCGCCACCGTGTCCCAGGGGTGCATCGGGACGTTCACCACCGCCCCCTCGTAGTGGCCCCGGGCGACAGCCGCGAGGCTGGCCTGCGCGGAGCCGATGCGCTTGATGTCGCCGAACGCCCCGACCACCTCGGCGAACAGGTCGACCATCGGACGTCTACTGTCGGGCTCCCAGAACCCCGGGAGGACGACCTGAGCGGCTTCGGGGTCGGACTCGTCGCTCACCGTGCGCTCCTCGCCGTTCAGTGTCGTCCCCGTATCCCCGGCGGCGTAGGTGTCGCCCAGCGCGGGCATCTCGACGACGGCAGCCACGGGCTCGCCGTTCTCGACGCACGCGACGGCGGTCGCCCACTCCCTGGAGCCGCCGACGTAGTTGTTCGTGCCGTCGATGGGGTCAACGACCCACGCCGGGCCGGTTTCGGGCACCTCCTTCAGCTCCTCTTCTTCCTCGCCGACGACCGGCTCCTCGGGGTGGAGCGCCGCGAGTTCTTCGAGCACGCGCTTCTGTGTGTCGCGGTCCGCGACGGTGACCGAATCGGTTTTCCCGCCTTTGGTCTCCACGGCGAGGTTCGTTCTGAAGAGGCGTTTCGCGACGGTGCCGCCGGCCCGCGCGGCGCGCTCGGCGGCCGCGAGGCGTCGGGTGGCGTCCATGCTCGCCGCTTCAGGCGTCGCCCACAAATCCGTACCGACTCACTCCGTTAGCGCCGCCGCCTCCTCGGGGTGCTCGGCGGCGCCCCGGAGGAGCGCGCGGACGAACGCCGAGCGCGAGTCGAAGCCGGCCTCCTCCCACAGTTCGTCGAGGTCTTCGAGGAGGGCGTCGGGAACCCGGACCGACACGGGCGTCGTGGCGCCGATGCAGCGACGGCGCTCCGCGAACGTCTTGGTCCGGTCGTCGGAGTCGCTCATCGTGAGCTATCCACACGCCCGCGGTAAAGAACGTTTCGGCGGCTCAGCTACCGGAACCGGCCGAGCAGACCCTCCAAAAAGACGGCTTCGCCGGAGGTTTCGGGGTAGGAGTCGACGACGGCTTCGGCCTCCTCGAACTCGCCGCGGAGGCCGAGTTTGCGCACCCGGACGGCGTCCGCGAAGAAGGCCCCGCCGTCCTCGCCCGCGCCGTAGTCGCGGAGCTCGGCTTCGATTTCCTCGAAGTCGATGGTTTCGGGCTCGTAGTCGGGGTCGATGGCCCGCAGGACGTACTCCGCGGAGAAGCGGTAGAACTCGGACTTGCTCTCGAAGACCCCCTCGCCGACGACGTCCTCGACGGCGTCGACGACCTCGTCGGGGTACCTGACTGTCTCCTTGGTCATGGCGGGCGTTGGAACCGATTGGTGGGGGGCCCACTTGAGTGTTGGTCAGACACGGCGCCGTCGGGCGGTCGACAGGAACGCCTCTCGGTGGTTTCCTTCGGAGAGAAGTGTTGCGAGGGAAGACGCCCCAGCAGGGAGTCTTCCGCACTCGTGATGAGTGCGAGGGATGGGATTTGAACCCATGGACCCCTACGGGAACGGATCTTGAGTCCGTCGCCGTTTCCTAGCTTGGCTACCCTCGCACGCGCGCCTCACTGGGTCCGTCTCCGAGTTACCGGGGCCAGTATATATGTGCCACGGACGAGGGGCACCGACGGATTCAGGCCCTCGGAGTTCTATCGAATCGTATGGACGACCACACGGTCGACGCGACCGTGCCGCCGCCCCTCTCGGGCGACCCGACGGGGTGGAGCGCGACGCGCCCCGAGTCCAACGGCTGGGAGCACGGTACCCTCCGGCGCGCGACGGTCCACGGGGTGCGCCTCTACAACGCCGGCGAGTTCCACGAGTCACACGACTGCTTCGAGGACGAGTGGTACAACTACGGCTCCGGCACCGTCGAATCGGCCTTCGCGCACGGAATGGTGCAGGTCGCCGCCGGCGCGTACAAACACTTCGACTTCGAGAACGACGCCGGGATGCGCTCGCTGTTCGAGACGGCCCTCGAATACCTCGCGGGCGTTCCGGACGACTTCTACGGCGTCGCCGTCGCCGAAATCCGAGCCACGCTACAGGAGGCCATCGCCGACCCAGACGTGCTGGACGAGTGGCGCATCCAGCTCGACGGCGACCGCCCCGACGCGCGCGAGACCGATTTCGCGTACGCCGCCGGGCTCGACTGACCGTTCGTCACCCGTGTCGGAACGTGGCGCCCGTACAATAGTTTTTTGACACTCCGCCCTCTTCCGTTCTGTGGATGCACATTCAAACGGGTTTTTCGGGGGAGCGAGATGGGATTTAAAATCGACTTCGGCGACAACGAACGGGGGGCGTCGCCGGTCGTCGGCGTCGTGTTGCTCGTCGCGGTCACCGTCGTCGTCGGGAGCGTCGTGGCCGCGTTCGTCTTCGACTTGGGCCGGAACAGCACGGATTCGATGCCGAACGCGCAGTTGAACGTCGAGGACGCCGGCCCGGTCCTCTCGGACGAGAACTCCGAGGACGTGGTCAACATCAACCACGACAGCGGCGACGACGTCGAAACGGCCGACCTCCTGCTCCGCATTTCCCAACAGGACGGAACGACCGTGTACGAGGACGTGATGCGAGAGGACACCTACGCGGCTCAACCTGGCGGCTACGGTCCCCTGAACGTCACCGGCGGCTCCGCTCCGGCGGAACTCGAAGCCAGCGGCTCGCTGACGCTGACCGAGGACGCGGACGACGCCTTCTCCTCGGGCACCTACGACTTCACCATCATCTACGAGCCCTCCGACGGCATCCTCTTAGAGGAGACGGTAGACATCGACTGACGGCCTTCGACCACCTTCTTTCGCGCGAACCGTAAGACCCTGAAAGCGGCCGCTCCCAGAACCTGTATGCGCGTCGAGACAGTCGGGGAGGGAACGCCCGAGCTGGCGGTCATCGGGTCGGTACACGGCGACGAACCGTGTGGCGCCCGGGCCATCGAACGCTTCCTCGCGGACCCACCACCCGTCGAGCGCCCCGTCAAGTTGATCGTCGCCAACGAGGAGGCTCTCGACGCCGACACACGGTACCTCGACGCGGACCTCAACCGGTCGTTCGGCCCCGACACGCCGGAGGACGCCCACGAACGGCGCCTCGCGGAGCGCCTCGCCGAGGAGGTCCGCGGCTGCCGGGTCCTCTCGATTCACTCCACGCAGTCCCACGCGGACCCCTTCGCCATCGCGGCCGGCGTGGACGAGTACGTCCGCGAGACGGTCCCGAAGCTCCCGGTCGTCGCGCTCGTCGACACCGGCAGGCGGGTCGAGGGCCGGCTGTTCGCCGCGGACGCCGACATCCTCGAAGTGGAGGCGGGCCTCCAGCACAGCGACGCCGCGGCCGAGAACGCCTACGACCTCCTGCGGGCCTTCCTCACGGCGACGGGCGCGCTCCCCGGCGACGCGGTGGACCGCCCGGTTCCGGTGTTCGAACTCGGCGAGCCCATCCCCAAGCCGCCCGCGAGCGACTACTACGTCTACGCGGAGAACTTCGAGCGCGTCGCGGCGGGCGAGCGCTTCGCTGCCGCGGACGACGAGGACTTCGTTGCGGGCGAGGCCTTCTGGCCGGTCCTCCTCTCGCCGTACGGCTACGCCGACGTGTTCGGCTACCGCGCCCAACCGGCGGGCGAACTCTGAGTTAGCCGTCGTCGGGCTCCTCGGGCGCGAACTCGACGGTCGTCAGCGAGCGGTCCAGCGCGCAGACGTCGTGGGGCGGGTCGCCGACCACTTCCCGAACCTGTCGGCGCTCCCCGAAGTCGGCGCCGTTCGGCTCGCAGAGGCCGTGGCTCGGACACTCGGTGTGCGGACAAGGGCCGGCGAGCTCGGCGCTCGTCCCTTCGTAGGCACCCTTCGAGGGCACGTTCGCCCGGACCGGCGCCGGCTCGACTTCGACGGCGCGCACGCCGTTCTCGGCGTGCACCGCGCAGTCGAGGGTCTGGGCGCCCTCGCGGCGGCCAGTCACCCGGTAGCGGACGCCCTCCGTGAGGTTCAGACACTGCTCGCGGTAGGGACAGCCCTCACAGGCGTCGCTTCCCCCCCGGTAGACGAACTCGGCGCCCTCTTCCGCGAGACGGGGCCCGATGAGCGTGACTGTCGACATACCCGATGGGAGGGGACGAGTGCCTTAGAACCTTACCCGACGAGGCGGTCCAGTTCCGCGACGTACTCATCACGCGGGACCTGGTAGGCGCCCCGGTAGTCGACGTCGCCGGCGGCGAAGGATTCCATCACCGTGCGGGCCGCCGCGAGGGCGTCCTCCCTGCTCCCGGCTTGGCGGTCGCACTCGCGGACCCGCACTTCGGGCTCCATGAACAGCGCGACGCCCCACCCGGTTTTCTCGCGGCCCGCCCGGCGCCGCTTCGTCCCGGGCGACCCGCGGGTGACCCGGAGTGTTGGCAGACACTCCGGGGGGAACGTCGAACTGTCGAACACGTCGGGCCGGAAGACGAAGACCGCGAGGCCGCCCTCCTCGGCGTTCCACACGTCCCAGCCTTCGGGGGGGTCGTCCATACCGGCGTTCGCCGCCGCGGCGGTGAATGTGTGTCGGTACGACGGTGTGGCCAGCGTGGACGGACGGCCACTGTCCCGCCCGTCGGTTACACCCCCCGGTTATAGAAATCTCCCGCCCGTACTCGGCCTATGGTTTCGCTGGTCTGGTTCCGCGACGACCTACGCGCTCGGGACAACGCCGCCCTCGCGGACGCCGCCGCGCGCGGTCCCGTGCTCCCCGTCTACTGTGTGGACCCCCGCGCCGACGACCCCGACGGCGGGATGTTCGGCCTGCGCAAGCGGGACGCCCGCCGCGCGCGCTTCCGGCTGGAGAGCGTCGCCGACCTCCGGCGCCAGCTCCGCGAACGGGGCGCCGACCTGCTGGTGCGCCGCGGGAAGCCCGAGGACGTCGTCCCCGAACTCGCCCGCGAGTTCGACGCCGAGGCCTGCTTCTACGGCGAGGAACCGGCGCCAGAGGAGCGGGCGGTCGAGCGCGGGGTTCGCGCGGGCTTGCCGGCGGGGACGACACCCGAACCCCGCTGGACGAAGACGCTCCACCACCCCGAGGACCTGCCTACACCCGTTTCGGAGATGGCGGACACGTTCACGCCGTGGAAGGACGGCGTCGAAGACGGGGACGAGCCCCGGGAGGTGGTGCCGGCGCCCGACACGCTCTCGACGCCGGACGCCGAGTTCAGCGAACTCCCGTCGCTCGCGGCGCTCGGCCACCGCGAGCCCGACCCCGACGAGCGGGCGGCCTACGACTACCGCGGCGGGTCGGCGGCGGCCCACGAACGCATCGAGAACTGGGTCTGGGAGGGGGACAACCTCCGCGAGTACGCCGAGACCAGAAACGGCCTCCACGGCCCGGACTACTCCTCACGCTTTTCGGCGTGGCTCGCGGACGGCTCGCTCTCGCCCCGCGAGCTGTACGCGGCGGCCGACGAGTACGAGCAAGAGCGCGTCGCGAACAAATCGACGTACTGGCTGGTCTTCGAGCTCCGCTGGCGCGACTTCATGGCCTTCCAGTTCGAGAAACACGGGCGGACGTTCTTCCACGCGGGCGGCATCCGCGAACGCGAGCTCGACTGGTCACACGACTCGGCGGCGTTCACCCGCTGGCGGGTCGGCGAGACCGGCGTCCCGTTCGTCGACGCCGGGATGCGCGAGCTGCGTGCGACGGGCTATCTGAGCAACCGCCTCCGGCAGAACGTCGCGTCCTTCCTCGCCAACGACCTCGGCGTGGACTGGCGACTGGGCGCCGCGCACTTCGAGGCCGAACTACTCGATTACGACGTCGCGTCGAACTGGGGCAACTGGGCTTACCAGGCGGGCGTCGGCAACGACTCGCGGGACCGCTCCTTCGACGTCCTCTCGCAGGCCGAGCGCTACGACCCGGACGCCGCCCACGTCAAACGCTGGTGTCCCGAACTGTCGGCGCTCCCCCCCGAGTACGCCCACCAGCCGTGGCGGCTGAGCGCCGACGAAGAGGAGCACTGGGAGGTCGAACTCGGCACGGATTACCCGCGGCCGATGGACGAACTGGGGCGATACACCGGTTAGTCGAGCTTTCGGACCGAGACACCCTCGAACTCCGCGGTCATCGCCGCTTCGGGGTCGGTGCTGCAGGCGAAGATGCCGAACCACGCCGTTCCGTCGAGGGCGACGTTCCGCCGGTCGACCGGCGTCCACTCCTCCCCGTCGGTGGAGAGCGAACAGCAGAGTTCGGTCCCGACGCGCTCGATGCGGACCCAGCCGTACGTTCCGGGCTCCCCGTCGACGTAGTGACTGTGGCCCATCGCCCCGGGCTCGGTCCGCCATCCGACCTCCGGGACGCGGTCGCGAGCGAGCAGCCCGACGAAGCCGTAGGTCGCCCCGGGGTCGACGCCGGAGCGAACCATGACGCCGGCCTTGGTCCACGCCTCGATTTCCGTGAGGGAACCGAGGCGAGCGACGATGCGGGCGTCGCCCTCGACCGGAACGTACGCGAAGTGGAGCTGGTTCGTGTCGGTCCAGATGTCCTCGCCCGCGGCCGTGAGCGTGTACGAACCACGGCTCCCGGTCGTTTCCCCCGGGATTTCGGGGTCACCGATGTCCACGCTTTCGGCCAGTTCGAGCTCCGCCCCGACGGGCGCCCGGTCGGTGACCGGTGCCGCGGTCTGACAGGCCCCGATTTCGAAGCGCGCGCCGCCCAACGCCCCCTCGGTCACGGTGATTTCCCACCCCTCCAGCCGGGCTATCTCGCGGACGATAGCCAGCCCGAAGCCGGTGTTGTCCTCGCTCGTGGTGTACCCCTGTTCGAAGACCCGGCTGCGCTCTTCCTCCGGGATGCCCGGGCCGTCGTCCTCGACGTAGAACCCGCTTCCGTCGTCGAGGAGACCGACACGGACGGTGGCACTATCTCCGGGACCCGTCCCGCCGGCGTGGTCGACGGCGTTTTCGAGCAGGTTCTTCAGGACGGGGCGCGCGCCGGACTCGCTGGCGACGAGTACCGCCCCGGAAGGCACGTCGAGGTCAAGCGCCGTCGCCGGCGAGCCGACGTAGCCCCACGCTTCCTCGACCACCGAACGGAACCCGAGCATCTCGCGGGCGCCCGTGTCCTCGAACCCGGTGGACGCGAGCGTGTGGAAGTCGTCGAAGATAGCTTCCACGCGGTCGAGCGCCTCCGCGACCGTGTCGAGCGCGTCCTCGTGGCCCTCCCGGGCCAACTCCAGGTAGCCTTGTGCGACGTTCAGGTCGTTCTTCAGGTCGTGGTTCACGAAGTCCGGTATCTGCTGGAGGCGCGCGACCTGCTGGAGGAGGCGACGCTCCTCGGCTTTTGACTCCGTGATGTCGAAGGTCGCACCGACGAGCCCGCGGCGCTCGTCACCGTCGTCCCACGGCGCCTTCGCGGTCCAGAGCCACCGGTCGCCCATCAGCTCCGCCCGGCCGTCGACGCGCTCGTCGTGCTCGATGACGCGCCGGTCGTCCTCGTAGCTCCGGTCGCCGCCCTGGTCGGGGTAGGCCTCGCGGTCGGTTTTCCCGAAGAGGCTCTCAATCGTGGGGCTCTCCCCCATTCCCCCGTAGAGGACGTGGCGCGCGTCGTCGTCCTTGGCGTAGACGGAAATCGGCAGTTCGTCGGCTATCGAGTCGAAGACGCTCCGCTTCCCCGCGTCGTGGTGGCGCTCGATTCCCCGCTCGACTGCCGTTTTCAGGCGTTCGCGGCGCGCAGCGGCGTCCGCCCCAGGGTGGAGGTACGCCCCGCCTGCCGCGTTCGCGTCGGCGGCGAGTTCGGCGTCCCGGGTTCGGGCGGCGAACACGACCGCCGTCGCGGGGTCGGCCTCCCGAACCGCCGCCACGAGCGGAAGGTCCGCCGCCGTCGCGTCGGCCACCCACAGACACTCCACGGCCGGGCGCTCGGTCACGCGCTCCGGGATGTCGTCCTTTGGAACGCGCTCGACCAGGTACGAACTGTCCGGGTCGAACGCTACGTCCCCCGCGACGACGACGACCGGCGGGTGGTCGATGTCCCAGAACTTCCGTTCGCTCACTACCGGTTCTTTCGGCTTCGAATATATAACGGTTGTCAGAACTCGGATGTGAAATCGGCGCTCGCTGTGCGCTTCGCTCGTCGATGACTCGCTGCAGTGCTCGGTCAGGGATTTGAACCCTGGTCGTCGGCTCGAAAGGCCAACATGATTGGCCGGACTACACCAACCGAGCGACATCCAAATCTGGTGGCGGGTGGCAAATAAACCCTGCCTTTCGTC
>JBEQBK010000056.1:0-15008 GCA_041639855.1 Halobacteriaceae archaeon
CTGCGTTGCCGGCTTCGTCGGTCCAGACGCCGTTCTCCAGGGTGTAGCCACCCATCCGCATGTACTCCGCGGCGAGCTCCTCGTTGGGACCCATCTCCCAGCTGTGGAGCGAGTCAAGGAACTCCTGAGAGAAGAAGCCCTGCGAGGCCGTCTGCAGGAGTCCGGTGTGGTCCTCGGTCGGAACAGTCCCCGAGGGACCCCACGCGTTGGCCGTCGCCGTCTCCCAGTCGGTGACGGTGACGAGCGCGCGCCGGACCCAGATGTTCTGCATGTGCTGGTTGTTCCAGTTGAACAGAATCATGTCCCCACCGGTCTGGAGGTACTCGTCGACCGTCTGGATGTGGTCGGGGAGCATCTGGCGGTTGACCGTCCCGCCGGTCTCGCTGATGGAGCCGGTCTGGATGTCGAGTTTGCCGGCGACGTTCAGGATGTCCTGACGCTCGGCGTTCGCGAGCTTGATCTCGAAGTTGGGGATGGTCGCCCAGTCGTTGGGGTGGTCGTCGCGCTTGCGGAGCATCAGCCGCTCCGAGGAGATGTCCTCGGGGGTCTTGAGGCGGTAGAGACCGGACCCCCAGTCGTTCTCGGCGGCGCGGGCGAACGTGATGGAGTCACCCGTCAGCTCGTCGGTGACCGCGCTGGCCGCGTCCTCGTTGGAGGCGTCCTGATACTCCTCGTAGTAGGGACGCGTGAAGCCGGGGTGGTACGGCGTGTGCGCCGGCACGTTCGTCTGCATGACCTGCACGTTGAGCGGGTTGGCCTCCTGCCCCTCGACCTCGCCCTTGTTGGTCCACCAGTGGTAGGTGAACTGGTCGACGGCCTCGGCGTTGAACGTCGAGGTCTCGTTGAACTTCTGGCCCTCGCTGTAGTAGTACATCGCCTCGTTGAGGACCTTCGCCTCGGCGTCGATGTGGGTCTCACCGTCCCAGTAGGTGAGGTCCGGGTTCATGTCCCAGTAGCTGTCGTAGGGAGGCTCGTGGCGGAAGTCCTCCGTGACAGTCGGGAGCTCGATGGTGTCGTGCTCGGGAATCCACGGCGTGTCGAACTCGGTCCCGTCGTAGACGATTTTCTTCCCCTGATTGACGTTACGGGGGTCGACGAGCTCGCGCAGATACGTCTCGCCGGCCGCCTGTGCGCTGGACGCCCAGCGGTTCAGGTTCGAACCCTGAGGCGTGTTGCTAATCGCCGTCGTGATGGTCTCGCTCTGGGGCTCGCCGCTGGGAGCGCCGCTGTCGTCAGGGGTGGAGTTGTTGTCGGAGCCGTTTCCGGAGCCGTCTCCGGAACCGTTTCCGCCACCCTGGCTACAACCGGCGGCACCCATAAGGCTCGCCGCGACGATTGCCTGGACGTAGCGCCGTCGCGAGAGGTCGTTTCCGCTCTCCGCGTGGTTGCCATCGTGTGGCATAGAACTTCCTCATTACTGGACGGTTATAACATTTACTATCATGCTATGTAGGCGACGACCATGATAGATACGCCGCTTGACGGGTGGGAGAGCGTGACACAAGCTTCATATACAATCGGGAAACAGTTGGGGGTATGAGCGAAGCGATGGAGAACGCCCGCTTGGAGGCGGACGGGGTCAGCCGTTACCTGCTGGCGGCGTACTACCTGCTCACGAACACCTTCAGTATTACCATCGCCGTCATCGGCGTCCTGTTCATCGCTATTGGGAGGTTCGTACTCCCGGGGATTCACGACGTGATGGCCGGCATGTTCGGCGTCTGGGGCGTCTCGCTCGTTCTCTTCGGCGTGCTGATGTACATCGCCCTGTGGCTGAACAAGCTCTACGCCCGCATCACGGCTGAACGGAAACAAGAGGAGAAAGAAGAAGAGTCCGGTTCCGAGTCCGGCGCCGAGTCCGACCTCTCGCTGTAAGCTACCGTCGTTTTCCGCAGTACCGTATCATCGCGCCGCTCGCCAGTGCGAACCCCGAGAACCCGACGAGGTTCACCGTCGAGATGACGGAGGTCGCGCTCCCCCAGTCCACGACGAACATGTAGGGAACGTGGATGACGGCGAACGCTATCGAGAGCGTGAACACCCAGACGAGTTGAGTGTGCCGGTCGCATATCTCCCGCAGGAAGAGCTCGAAACCGCTTCTGTCGCCGGAGCCGCCTTCCGCCTCGCTCATACGCCCGCTCCGTTCGGGGCGGGGATATGTCTTACTCCGAGAACTCACGGAGAGCGTCCGCCAGCCCCAGCCCCGCCGCTGCCATCCCCGCGTCCCCGGGGTGGAGGAGGTCGTCACTCAGGCCGGGTGTATCCATCAGTTCCGGCCCCTCCACGAACCCGAGGTTCGGGCACTCCGCCTCTCTTACCGCCTCGCGGAGCGCGCGTCGGAACGCCGCGGCGCGCTCGGGGTTGTCGCCCGCGACGGCGTCCGCGTGGTAGGGGAACAGCGTCACGGCGAGCACCGGCGTCTCCGGGTTCGCGCCCGCGACGGTCTCGACGAGGGACGCAACGCGCTCACGAAATCCTTCAAGGGTGAACCCGCGGTTCGCCATGTTCACCGACACGGAGAGCACCGCGGCGTCGAACTCCCGTTCGGCGAGGTAGTCGGCCATCGCGGGCTCGCAGAAGGCGGAGCCCGAACAGCCGAGGTTGTACGCGTCGGCGCCCAGCGCCCGGGCAGTGTGGCCGACGTAGGTGAGGTGGGGCGCCGAGGCGTCCATCCCCTCGGTGATAGAGGTGCCGTAGGCAAGGAGGTCGGTGTCGGGAAGTTCCTCGGGAGACGGTGCCCGCCGCGACCCCGCCACACCGTGGAGCGCGACCGGAACCCACGCGTCGAAGCGGAGCCGACACACACGCGGTGCGAACGCGCCGGTGTCGGCGTCGGAGCGGAGCTTCCCGACCCGCTCCGGCACCGAGAGCGTGTGCGTCGTCGGCTCGGGGCCGATTTCGAAGGGCTCCCGGCTCTGGAAGGCCCCCCAAAACGGGTGGACTGTTGTCGGTGCGCGCGCGGAGAGCGTCACGTCGACCTCGCCGTCGGGGACGAAGCGCAGCTCCGAACCGGTGGGATGGGCCAGTCGCTCCCGGGCGTTGACGTTCACGTTCGCGCGCACGGCGTCGGGCGCACGGGAGAGGCGGGCGCCACCCTCCGCCCACTCCGCGGGGGCGGTTGTAGCGACGTTGTGCAGCGAGATGTCCTCGAAGCTCATTCCTCGCGGACGGAGTAGAGGCGCTGGCGCGCGTCCTGCAGATAAACCCGCTCGTCGACGGCGTCCTCCTCCTCCAGTCGGGAGAGCGCCTTCCGCACCGTCCGCGCGGCGAGTCGCGTCCGCTCGACGAGGTCCTGCTGGGTGAGGGGACCCTCGTGTTCCAGTACTGTGTACACCAACTTCGCGCTCGGTCCGAGGTCCCCGACTCGCTCGCGGGGCCTCGGTATCCCTTTGCTACACACGGTAGTCGTTCACTATCGGGGGGCTATCACGCAGTCGAACTTGTGTATGTCGGACGACCCGGTAGATTACCGGGTGTCCTCCACGACCGCGACGAACTGGCCCCCGCACTCGGGACAGGTGTGATACTCTTTGTCGAGGTCCGCGCCACACCGGATGCAGCGGTAGTCGGGGCCGTCGTCGTCCTCGCCGAGGCGCCCACGAATCCTGTCAAATAGTCCCATAGCCCGGATACGGACTACGGATGCAAAAGCGTTAGACCGTCAGCGCCGAGTCCTCGACCGACTCCGCGAGCGCGTCCCGCACCCGGTCGGTCGCATCGGTCGTCTCCTCCTCGTTTTCCAGGAGCACGGTTTCGCTGGGGAAGAGGTGTTCCCCGACCGTCAGCCCGTGCTCCCGGGCCGTCGAGCCGGTCACCGTCAGGTACACTCCAAGGCCGGCGTCCGCGATGGCAGCCTCCTCCTCGCGCTCTCCGGGGTAGGTGAACGCCAATCCGTCGCAGGCGTCCGTGCCCAGAATCGCTTCCACGAGGCGCTCGTAGCGCGGCGAGATGCAACACGGACCCTCGTAGTCGGCGACGAACTCGCGGTCTAGCTCGCCGGACGGGGCGACCTCGGGGGTGGCGAGGAGAGTGTGTTGGACCGTGTCCACGAGCCCGGTGACGACCCGCACGTCGGTGTCCTGGGGGTCGATGCGGTCGTTCAACTCCGCGATAGAGCGGAGGGGTTCGGGTTCGAGGCTCACCACCTCTTCGAGAACGAGGTCGGCGCTGTCGAAGCCCAGCGCGAACTCGTGGGTTCGGAGGGCGCGGAACGGCTCCTCTCGCCCCACGAGTTGGAGGTTCACCCCGTCCAACTCGAAGGTGACGGCGTCGAAGACCACCCGTCTCGGAAAGCCGGGGCGGGCGTCCCGGAGGACCGTGTAGTCCGGCGCGTTCGGGTCCTCGGCGTCGGCGTACTCGCCCAGGCGCTCGTAGACGCCGCGGGGGTCCTCCTCGTTGTCCTTGGTGAGCGCCTTCTCGTAGCGCAGCGTGGAGGCCACCTCGTCGGCCACCTCGACCGCATGGCCGCCCGCGCGTTCCGCGACGCGGTTCAGGACCGCTTCGAGCGGCCGGCCTTTGCGGGGTACTGCGACGCTCACCGTCGGTGCCATACCGGGGAAAGGAACGGACGAATAAAGGGGGTTCCGGTTCGTGGGATTCCTTCGCAGCCCCGCCTCAGAGGTCGATTCTGTCCCCGATAGTCGCGATTTCCAGGTTCCGGGGGTAGTCGAAGCCGTCGGCGTGGTGGTGGAGGCCCGTCGGGTCCGCCGTCAAATGTTTCCACATGTCCCAGTGGGTGGGAATCACCCGGTCCAGTTGCAGGTCGCTCGCGGTGTGGACGAGCTCGTTCTCGTCCATATACCAGCGGGTCCGCTTCGGTTCGCCCGTCTCCTTGTCGTCGATGGGGCCGACCGAACCGAAGGCGAGCGCGCCGAGGTCGATGTCGTAGCGCTCGCCGATATCCGCAGCGAACGCGGCGTGTTTCGTGTCGCCGCCGTGGAAAAACGTCCCCGAATCGTGCTCGAAGACCAGCGAGACCGGTCCCGCCGCGTCGGGGTCGTGGGCCTCCTCGACGTAGACCGTGAGCTCGCCGAGCTCGAAGGACTGGCCGGGCAGCGTCTCCTCGAACTGGTCGGCCGAGAGGTCGTACGCCTCGATCCACCCCTCCTCTTGAGTGACGGCGATGCTCGGGTCCGGCGCGTAGTAGGTCGCCCCCGTCCGCAGGATGGGCCCCTGGGAGTCGCCGTGGACGTGGTCGGAGTGTTCGTGGGTCGCGAAGACGGCGTCCGCCGCCTCGACGTCTTCGGGGTCGAAGGGCACCGGAATCATCCGGAGCGTGCGCGGGGGGGACCCCGTGCCGAGATACGGGTCGATGAAAACCGTGGTCCCGTCGCTGGCTTTGAGCGCGAAGCCGTTACAGCCGAGATACCATATCGCCACGCCGTCGGGGTCGGCGTCCTCGATAGCCCGAGGGAGCCAGTCGCCCCAGTCGCTGTGAACTGTCATACCGAGGGTGGGACCGGCGACCGGTTAACTGTTTTCAGGCCCAGCGGTCCAACCCGGTCTGGACGGCGCTCTCCTCGATGCGCTCGAAGGCGGTCTCGACCGCCGACTGTGGAATCTCCCACTCCTCCAGATACGCCCGCGCACCCGCCAGGTCGGGGTCGATATCCGCGTCGAACTCGGCCTCGACGGTGTCGGGGTTCAAGAAGAGCGTTCTGATGCGGTCGGCGTGCTCGATGTGCTCGCCCTCCGCCTCCAGAACGCCCCAGAGGTCGCCGTGCTCCTTCACCGCCGACACCGCCGTTTTGGGGCCGAACCCTCGGATACCCTCGTTGAAATCCGTCCCCATCAGCATCGCGGCGTCGACCAGTTGCTCCCAGGTGAGGTCGTGGGTTGCGAGGGTTCGTTCGAGGCTCATCAGCTCGGGGTTCCCCTTGCTCGTGAGCTGGCGCAGGGTCTCGGGCGCGCCGAACAGCAGGGTGTCGTAATCCTCGCTGCCGGCGTAATCGACCTGCCCGCGCCGAGCCATGTGGGCACACTGGGCCTCACCCTCGGCGGGCGCCTCGACGACCGGCACGTCCAGCAGGTCCAGAAGCTCTCTGGTGGTCTCGTGGATGGTTTCGGTGAGCCGCTGAGTCCGGGATTCGAGCCGGGAAACCGCCACGGAATCGCCGTTCTCCTTTGCCTCCGCCAACTTCGCCTCGTCGCGCTCGCGCCGTTCGCGGCGCTCGGCGATTTCGTCCGCTTTCAGTTCGGTGACCCCGCCGTCGAAGACGAACACCGGGGTGAGGTCGTGCTCGAAGAACTTCGGGAGCCCCTGAACGACGCCGACGAGGTTCGCGACCTCCTCGCCGGACTCGGTGGTGTAGACCGACTCCCCCGTGAACTTCACGGTCGTCGTCAGATACCGGTAGAGCCAGTTGTGCGCGTCGACCGCGACGACGCTCCCGGCGACGTCGTCGAAGGGGATTTCCTCGATGGCCGCCACGTCACGCAGGTCCGCGTTTCCCATTATCCCCGTTTACTCCCCGCCCGTTCTTGAAGGCTCGTACACCGCGTCGGGCGGGGCGGCGCCGACCCGGTCGGCCAGGAACGCCTCCTCGGCCGCCGAGAGGTCCCGTTCCCGGTAGCGGGCCAACCCCGAATGATAGGCGTCGCGGGCGCGCGGGCCGTCGGGGTACGCAAGCACCAGCTCCGCAACGCCCGTCTCCTCACCGGTGAAGCCGAAGCCGACCTTGTACAGCGCCTCGTAGGCGAAGGGGTTGTTCACGGCGATTCGCACCCGCTCGAAACGCTCGCGGAGGCGTCCGACGGCGAACGAACAGAGCCGCGGGCCGATACCCTCGCCTTTCCTGTCGCCGCGGACGGTGACGTAGCGGAGCCACGCGGTGTCGGGGTCCGTCCGGTCGGCGTTGAACGCGACCGCCGCGAGGACGTCCGCGAACTCGTCGGCGGTGCCCGCGCCGGGAGCACGCGCGACGGCCTTTCCCGTGTTCGACATGACGAACTTCCCGGCGTAGGCGAACGCCCGGTAGTCCAGTCGGAGCGTCGGGCCGTCCTCGGGCCACCCGAGCAGGGCGAACTCCATGGGGACGCGAGGAACCCGACGGACTTGGCTCGTCCGGAACCGGGAAACCGATACGCCCCGCGTACCGAGGGCGGATATGGCACTCCGGAGCCGACTCGCGAACGTTGACCGACGAACCCTGCGGAGCCTGCTCGTCGGGGACCTGGTGGCGCTCTCGGTCTTCCTCCTGATAGGCGAACTCCAACACGGCTTCGACCCCGTGGCACAGGCCGGTCGCGTCGCTCTCGTCGCGCTCCCCTTCCTCCTCGGGTGGGTCGTCTTCGGGTCGCTGGCGGGGGCGTACTCGGCTCGCGTGCTCGACTCGCCGCGGGACCTGCTGGCGACGACCCTGCTGGGGTGGCTGCTGGGCGACGCGTTCGGGCAGGCGCTCCGGGGAACGGACGCGCTTCCCGGCAACGCGGACCCCGCCTTCTTCGCCGTCGCGTTCGCCTTCGGCGCGCTCCTCCTCCTCGTTCACCGTGGCGGTCGGCTCGTGATTCGTCGCTTCGCGTCCTGAACGACCACACGACGGCGCCGTTGTGGCGCGCTGTTTCCATCCATAACTTATGGATAACGTTCCTAAACCCACCACCTCAACCACACCAAGAATTTATATGCCAACTCCACATAGTAGAGAACAGCCATGCCCGAGTACTACGACTACGTTCTCGGACTCATCCCGCTCGCGCTCGTCGGCGTCTCCGGCGCCCTCTCGCTGGGCGGCCTCGGCCGCACGCCCGCGGTCTCCGCCGGCGGCTTGCTCGCGGTAGGGCTCGTCGGCCACGCCCTCTTCGTGAACGCCCCCACCGACGAGCGCGAACGGCGCGCCGGGCCGGAGCAGCCGACCGCGGTCTCGGACTGAAGCAACTGTTTTCCTTTCCGGGGTCGAACGCTCCGCTATGAGCGACGCGCTGTTTCTGACGAGCGAGGAGACCGCCGGGCTCGCGACGCCCGCGGAGTACGTCGACGCCGTCCGCGAGGGCTACCGCCAGCGCGGGAACGGCGCGCCCGCCGAACCCCGCCAGAAGCTCGTGGGGGGGTCGCCCCCCGGAATGCTGACGGGGTACATGGCGATGCTCCCCGAGACGGGGGCGATGGGCGGCTACCAGTACGCCGCGGGGTTCGGCGGCGAGGACGCCCACTTCGCGTTGCCACTCTTCGATACGGACTCGGGCGACCCCCTCGCCCTCATCGACGGCGCCGCCCTCAACCCGTACAAGACGGGCGCGGCGGGCGCTGTCGGCATCGACGCGCTGGCCCGCGAGGACGCCACCAACGTCGCGGTGTTCGGCGCCGGCGCGCAGGCGAGGGGCCAGCTCCGCGCGGCGGTCACCGTCCGCGACATCGAGACGGCGTGGGTGTACGCGCCGACGAAGGAGCACCGGGAGTCGTTCGCCGCGGATATGAACACCGAACTCGACGCCACCGTCGCGGCCGTCGCCAGTGCGGCGGCGGCCATCGAGGAGGCCGATATCGTCATCACCGCCACGACGGCCGAGGAGCCGGTCTTCGACGGCGACCAACTGGAGGACGGCACCCACATCACCGCGATGGGCCAGTACCACCCCGAGAAGCGCGAACTCGACGCGCGGACGGTCGAGCGGGCACGCTACGTGCCGGACCTCCGCGCGCGGGTCGAGCGCGACGCGGGCTCGTACCTGGCGGCCGTCGAGGAAGGAGCCATCGGCGAGGACCACGTCCACGCCGAACTCGGCGAGGTCGTCGCCGGCGAGGCCGAAGGGCGAACCGACGACGAACAGGTGACGCTCTTCGATTCGGGCGGGACGGGTATCGAGACGGTCGCCGCCGGCTACATGCTCTACGAGAAGGCCGTCGAGGAAGGGGTCGGCGAGGAGGTTTCCTTCGCCCCGGCGAGCGAAGCGATGGAGTAGGCGCGGCGTTACGACGGCGGCTCCGCCCGGCCGTACTCGGAGAACAGTTCGTCATCGAGCAACAGTTCCTTCGCCACCTCGTGGTCCTCGGCGGTATCGACCTGGTAGACGTCCCGTTCGACCTCGACGGCCCGGACGTTCCATCCGTGCTCCAGAGCCCGGATGAGGTCTATCGACTCCGCCTGCTCGGCCGCGGTCTGGGGCAGCGCGGCGAACGCCGCGAGTGCCTCGCGCCGGAAGGGGACCACCGCGAGGTGTTTGTACGCCGTGAGCTCGTCGAACGACCGGTCGTACCGGCTCGGGACCGGCTCCCGGGAGAAGTAGAGCACGTCGCGGTGCCCGTCGAGGACGACCTTCGGGAAGTTGGGGTCCGCGAACACCGCCTCGTCCTCGATTTCCCTGACCGTCGTCGTCAGCCGGCAGTCGGGGTCGTTCGTCAGTTCCTCGACCGCGGCGGTTATCATCTCCGGATGGACCAGCGGTTCGTCGCCCTGGACGACGACGACGACCTCCGCGTCGACCCCCGAGGCCGCTTCGGCGACCCTGTCGATGGCTCGGTCGTGTGGACCGGTCATGATAGCTTCGCCGCCGAACGACTCGACCTCGTCCCGAATCACCTCGTCGGGGGTCGCGACGTACGTCCGGTCGAGCGCGTCACACCGGTCGGTGCGCCGGTAAACGTGCTCGACCATGGAATGTCCGTGTAAGTCACAGAGGGGCTTGCCCGGGTACCGCGAGGAGCCCATGCGAGCGGGGATTATTGCCACAGCTTCCATGCGATAGTCGTTTCGAGCCCGAGTAATCAACGTTCACCCCGTTCCCGGGAACGCGGGCAGAACTTAGAGCCCGAACGCGGTCGCTAACGGCACGCCCGCGGCCAGACACGCCGGGACGTAGCCCAGCAGAACGCCCCCGTTGAGCATCGGCAGGCCAGCGTGGGTGCGCTCGAAGCGCGCCAGCAGGACGTGGAGGCCGGTCATCCCGATGAGTCCCCCGACGAGCGCGCCGACCGCGGGGAGGTTCACCCCGGCGACGACGGCCGGCGCGTCGAGGTACGTCATCGCCGACACCGCGAGCAGCCCGGGGAAGAAGGCGTCGCCCAGCCCCAACACCGCGGGCGACTCCTCCTCGTCGCCCATCATCCCCGACTCCAGAACGGAGTAAGAGAGGGAGGGCGGGACGATGAACACCATCGGGACCTTCACCTCGTTGAGTCCCTCGACGAGGTCGACCATGTGCCCCGAGACGTACACGGAATAGGCGTCGTAGACCGCCATCACGACGAACAGCAGGACGATGGGAAACGGCGTCAGGCTGATGCCGAACTGCGCGGTCATCCCGGCCCCGCCGACCACGGCGAAGGCGTCCAACACCCACCATTCGGGGTAGGCGTAGATGAGCGCCGCCGTTCCCGCGACGATAGCCGCCGACCCGGCGAGCGGGAGGGGAACCAGAACGCTCGCCACGAGCGCGACGAGGTAGCCGAAGACGAGGAGGAGGAGCCCGCGGAGAAGCGTCGGGCCGTATCCCAGCCGCTGGACGAGAAGGAAGAGACCGGTCGCCACCAGGATTTCGGCGACGATGAGCGCCGCGTTCGCGGAGGCGGTGGGGTCCGAGAACGCCTGCATGTCGTCCACGACGTACTCCGGGGCGATGGCCACTGCGAGAAGCGTCGTCGCGAAGAACAGGGCGTAGATGCCGGCGGTCTGCGCGAGGCGACGGCCGCCCTCGTCGGGCTCCTCCTCGCCGTCCGTCGAGCCGGAGGGGGACTCGGCGGGAGCGTCCTCTGACATACCCCGGTCTGTGGCCGCGCCCGGGAAAGCCGCTTCGCTCCGTCGCCCGCGGCGGGAGCGCTCGGCGCCCGGCGGAGCCGAAGACCGCCCCGGTAACCGAGCGCGCGTTCGCGTCCGTTCCCGGCGGGAAACCTTTTTGTTCGCATCGGCTCGTGCTTGGAGCGATGGGCCGCTGGCTCACCGGGTTCGGGAACCTCGTTCGCTCGCTGGACCGACGGGAGCGCCTGTTCGTCGGCGCACTCTTCCTCGTCTCCCTCGCTGCCTTCGTCTCGGGGAGCGGCGTCCTGACGACCGACGTGACCGTTCAGGCGACCGTGCTGAACGGAACGGACCACCGGGAGCCGGCGGTCACCCTCCGGTATCTCGGGGAGAGCAACCCGGTCGAACTCGCGGCCGAGAAAGCGCTGGTGCGGAACGGGACCGGAACACACGAGACGACGGCGGCGCGGTTGCGAAACGAGGGCGTGCCGCGCGGGCCCTTCGTGCTCCGTCACTACGGGATACGGGACAAAGCCGTACGGATATCCTTCGAACGGCCCTGACGGTCAGCGGACGTAGAGTCCCTCGCCGAGGAGCGTCGCCAACCGCCGGTCGTCGTCGGGTGTGACGGCCAGATACGGCCGCTCGGCCGGGCCGAACACGTCGACGACGCGACCGACCGGGTCGAGCCGTTCGTCGACGGTCTCGGCGCCGATGTCGGGGTGGTCCCTGCCGGGACAGCGCACGATGGCGAGCCCCTGTGCCGTGCGGACGACCTCCCCGACCTTTCGCATCGCCATTACTCGCGGAGGGCCGTCACGTAGGCGGCCACGGCCTGAATCAGGTCGCCCTTGCCCGCGTCGTCGGCGTCCTTCACCAGCACCCGCCCGCGCTCGCGCCACGGCTCGCGGGGGTAGGCGGCGTCGCGTTCGATGACGGCGTCGTAGCCGACCTGCCGGACGGCGTTCGCCACCTCGTCCACGTCGGGGTCGTCGACCGCCAGGTCTTGGGGGACGCGGCGGCCCAGACGGCGGGAGAGCTCCCCGTCGAAGTAGGCGGGGTAGAGCGTGTTCTCGACCATGGAGTGAGTATTGGACGGGGGGACAAAAGGGCGGCGTCAGCGTTCGGCCGGAAACGGCGGGTCAGTCCCGGCGCGCGACGAACAGCGCGGCGGCGAGCGCCGCCATCACGGCGACCGGACCGAAGCCGGGGGTGCCGCCCGACGCGGTAGTCGTGGCCTCGACCGTATTGTTCCCGTCGGCGCCGGTCGGGCTGGCGTTCGTGACGTTGGCGGCGGTCGTGGTTTCGCTTTCCTCGCCCCCGTCAGGGGTCGTGGCGCTGCCCGCAGCCTCCACCGTGACTTCGCCGCCGTAGAACGCCTCGGAGAGCGTCACCAGTGGGCGGGTCACCCGGGGCGCGGGCTGGCTGAAGTAGTTGGTGTTCACGCCGACGACCTGGTCCTCCTGCACGGCGGTGAGGTTCGAGTAGGCGTCGGGGAGCGCCGCGGCGGGGTTCACCGAGGCGTTGGCGACCGGGACGACGATGTACTCGGGGTTGGCCTCGATGACCGACTCGCGGCTGACCTGCCCGTAGGCGGAGGTGTTCAGCTCGGCGGCGACGTTCGTCGCGCCGGCGGTCGTGAGCACGTCGTGCTGGAAGGAGCCCACCGTGGCAGTGTAGCCGCCGCCGGAGTGGACGAACGCACTGGGGGAGTCCTGGCCCGCGGCGCGTTCGCGGACGGCGCTGACGTTCGCGCGCATCTCGGAGACGACGCGCTCGGCGGCCCCGCAGTTACCGGTCATGGCGGCCGTCGCGTTCGTCTTCTCGTAAATGAACGGAATCGAGTCCGCGAGGGCGAACGTGTAGACCGTGATGCCGGCCTCGCGGAGCTGGGCGACTTTCTGGTTCGACGTGATGTTCGCCGCGAGCACCAGATCCGGGTTCGCCGCGATAGTTTGCTCGACGTTGACGGTGCCGTCCTGGTTGGTCACTTCCTGTTTCTCCGCCGCACCTTCGAGGTAGGTCGTCCAGGACTTCACGGGCATGCCGACGACCTGTTCGGACGCGTCGAGCTCCCACATCGTCTGGGCGCCGCTCGCGCCGGTGACGACGACGCGCTCGGGGACTTCCTCGACGGTGACCTCGGTGCCCGTGGCGTCGGTCGACGTCATCGGGTACTCGCAGGTCGGCGATGCGGTCTGTGCGGGCGCCGCAGCCGCGGCCCCGGGGAGAACCCCGGCGAGGACGACGGCCGCGAGCACGACTCCGATAGCGTGGCGGTTCACACCACCCGACTCCCACCCTCCGAAACTTAACTTTGTCTACCCCAACCCGAGTTGTGAACCGTGCTCGTTTTCACTACCCCAAACGTGGTTGCCTTCGATGGGCACCCTCGATACGGCCGCCGACACGCCGCGTGCCAGGCGCCTGCGCGCCGCCGGCTGGTGTGTCGGGCTGCTCGGCCTGCTCTGTGCCACCGTCGTGTGGGCCGCGACCGTGGGGCCGGTCGCGCTCTCGGCGGCGACCATCGTCCGGGTCGTTCTGGACGCGTTCCCCCTGCTCACGTTTCGGACCTCGGAGACCGCCGAAGCGGTGCTGATGGCCGTTCGCCTCCCCCGAGTCGCGCTCGCGGCGGTCGTCGGCGTCGGGCTCGCGGCCGCGGGCACGGTGATGCAGGGGTTCTTCCGGAACCCGATGGCGGACCCGTCGGTCATCGGCGTCTCCTCGGGCGCCGCCGTCGGCGCCGTCGCTATCATCGTCTCCTCGGTCTCGCTCCCGTTCGGCATCGACCGCCAGCTCGCGGCGTTCGCCGGCGCGCTCCTCGCGGGCTTTTTCGTCTACCTCCTCGCGACGCAGAACGGCCGGACGCCGGTCGCGACCCTGCTGTTGGCCGGCGTCGCGGTCCAGACCTTCCTGGGCGCGGTGGTCTCCCTGCTCATCGTGCAGGCCGACGACCGGAGCCTCCGCGAGGCGACCTACTGGCTGATGGGCAACCTTCAGGGTGCGACCTGGGAGAAGGTCCTCGTCGCGTTGCCCGCCGTCGTTCTCGGGACGCTCGCGCTGTACGCCTTCGCCCGTGACCTGAACGTCCTCCTCCTCGGAGAGGCGGACGCCGGCTCGCTAGGAGTACCCGTCGAGCGCACCAAGCGGGTTCTGCTCGCTGTCTCCGCTCTCATCACGGGCGCCGCGGTCGCCGTCGCGGGTGTCATCGGCTTCGTCGGGCTCGTGGTGCCACACGCGATGCGCCTGCTCGTCGGCCCGGACCATCGGGTCCTCCTCCCGGCGTCGGCGCTCGCGGGCGGCTCCTTCCTCGTCGCCGCGGACACCGTCGCGCGCACCTTCGTCGGCGGGCTTCCCGTGGGCGTCGTCACCTCGTTCGTCGGCGTCCCCTTCTTCCTCTTCTTGCTCCGCCGCCGGGAGGTGTCGGGGCTGTGATCGAAATCGACTCGCTCGCCGTCGAGCGGGGGACCGAACGGGTCTTCGCGGACGTCTCCTTCGGCGCGGAGGGGGGTGAACTCCTCGGCGTCGTCGGCCCGAACGGCGCGGGCAAGACCTCCCTCCTGCGCGCGATGAACGGCACCCTCGACTACGAGGGACGCGTCGAACTCGACGGCGACCCCCTCGCGGAACTCTCGGCGCGCGAGACGGGCCGCCGCGTGGCAACGGTGCCCCAGGAGACGGCGCTCTCCTTCGATTTTACCGTTCGGGAGGTCGTGGCGATGGGCCGTCACCCTCACACGTCCCGCTTCGGGAGCCACGACCCCGAGCCGGTCGAGCGCGCGCTCGAACGGACCGACACGAAGCGCTTCGCCGACCGCGCGGCCTCCGCGGTGAGCGGCGGCGAGCGCAAGCGCGTCCTGATCGCCCGGGCGCTGGCGCAGGACGCCCCGATTACCCTCGTCGACGAGCCCACGGGCGGGCTGGACGTGAACCACGCCGTCCGCGCGCTCGAACTCGCGGCGGACCTCGCCGACGACGGGCGGTGTGTCGTCGCGGCCATCCACGACCTCTCGCTGGCCGCGCGCTACTGCGACCGGCTCGTCCTCCTCGCGGATGGGAATGTCGTCGCCGACGGCCCCCCGGAATCCGTCCTCACCGCGGCGAACCTCTCCCGGGCGTTCGACGCGAACGCCGCGGTCGCCCGGGACCCCGTGACCGACACGCCGCTCGTCACGGCGCTCCCGGCGGCGGAGCCGAGTCGGGCCGGGACGGTCCACGTTCTCGGGGGCGAAGGCGGTGCCGTCCCCTACCTCCACCCGCTCGCCGCCGCGGGTTTCGACGTGTCGCTCGGCCCGGTTCCGGAGGGCAGTCGCGACGCCGCGGCGGGGCGGGCGC
>JBEQBK010000057.1:0-14802 GCA_041639855.1 Halobacteriaceae archaeon
ACGTCCCGTCCGTCGAGGAGATGCGGAGCCGCGTCGCGGAGACGCTCGAAACGCATCCGTGGCTCGTCTGCGAGCGCGGCGGCGAAGTCGCGGGATACGCCTGTGCCGGCGGACTCCGGACGCAGGGTGCCTACCGGTGGACCGTCGAGACCTCCGTGTACGTCGCCGACTCCGAGCGGGAGAGGGGCATCGGCACGGCGCTCTACGACAGCCTGCTGACCCTTCTCGATGTACAGGGCTACGTCGAGGCGCGCGCCGGGGTGACCGTGCCGAATCCCGCGAGCACGGCGCTCCACGAGTCGCTGGGCTTCGAGCGCGTCGGGACGAACGAGAACGTCGGCTACAAACACGGCTCGTGGCACGACGTCCGGTGGTGGTCAAAGACGCTGGGCGAACGGCCCGACGAACCCGAGGAACCGCGGTCGGTCGAAGAAGCACGAAAGTCAACGAAGTGGGAGCGCGCGCTGAAAGCCGGCGAACGGCGACTCTGATCAGACGACCTTCTCCTCTCCGTCCCACTCCGCGGAGTTGTCCCGGGGTTCGTACCCCAGCACCTCCTTCGCGCGCTCGATGGAGTAGTACTTCCGGTCGTTGTCCGAGATGCCGTAGACGATCTCGAAGTCGTACTCCGCCTCGATGCAGCAGTCAACAATATGCGCGCAGTCCCGCGGGGAGAGCCACATCGCCTGCCCGCGCTCGTAGTCCACCGGCGGGTGTTCGAAGGTGAGGTTGCCGATGCGGACACAGACCGCGTCGATACCGTGTTCGTCGTGGTAGTACCGGGAGAGAATCTCGCCGGTCGCCTTGCTCACACCGTAGAAGTTGCCCGGTCGGGGGAACTCCGTACCGTCGAGGACGAAGTCGTCGTCCTCCCGATAGAGGTCGGGTTTGCGCTCCGTCTCGAAGTGCCCGACGGCGTGGTTCGAGGAGGCGAAGACGAACTTCTCGACGCCGTTGTCGATGCAGGCGTCCAGAAGAACCTTCGTGCCGTCGATGTTGTTCGTGAGCACGCTCTTCCAGGGCGCCGTCTTGCGCGGGTCGCCCGCGAGGTGTACGACCGCCCCGACGCCCTCGGTGGCCTCGTGCATCCGTTCCTCGTCGGTGAGGTCACCGACGAGATACGGGTGGTCCGGTTCCCCCTCCGGTTCGCTGTGGAGGAGGAGCCGCCAGTCGTGGTCGTCGCCGATGCCGTCAAGAACCGCTTGCCCGACCTGACCGCCGGCACCGGTGAGCAGAACCGGGTCGTCCATTCGGATGAAAAGAGCCCGGGGAGCGCTAAGTAACGTGCGGTTCCGGGCGGCCTACGTTTCTTTTTTGACGTATCAGTCGAGAGGAGTCATATGGTCGCGAACCGAACGGTCGCGCGCTACGGGATGACCGCCGTCACGCTCACGGGTGCCGCGCTCGGGTTCGTGGGCGCCGGGCTGTTCGCGGACGGACTCGCGCAAGGGGTATCGTCGCTCCGTCTCACAGGCTACGCCCTCGGCGCGCTCGGCGGCGGCCTCTGCGCCGTCCTCGGGTGGCGACACCGGGAGCCGGGCCCGAGCGCCGGGCTCGCTGGTGCCCCCGCCTCGGTTGGCGCCGTCGCCCTCGTCTTCGCGACGAGCGACCCGACGAGCCCCTTCTTCCCCGTCGTGCTGGTCGGCGTTGCCCTCGGCCTCGTCGGGTGTGGCCTCGTGGCTGCCGTCGACCTCTCGGAGTAGCCTTTTGCGCGTTCCTCCCGTAGAGAGGGTATGCCGACTAACGCACAGGAGGCCTGCTTCGAGGCGGGCATCAAGTTCGGGTCGCTCTATCACCAGTTCGCGGGGACACCACTCACCCCCGAGAGCGCCGGCAGTCTGGCGACGGCGATGGAGGAAGCCATCGAGAACCAGCCGTTCTGCGAGTCCGTCACCGTGGATATCCACGAGGATCGAATCGAGGACGCCATCGACCACGACGAGGGGTACACCGAACTCACGGGCACCCTGATGGACGTCGAGATGCGCATCGAGTACGGGGACGAAGTAGTCAGAACGGAGATGACGATGGACGACGGCTACCCGCGGATGCGACTCGTCTCGGTCGCCTGAGTTCACTTTCAGTTTCGGGGCGGGCTTTATACCACATCCCGCACAATCGCGAGTATGAGCGAATCCGAAGCCGACGACGAGCTGTTCGGCGAGGCCGCCGCGGAGATGCGCACCGACGTCGAGGAGCATATCGAAGCCGCCTGGGCTGAACTCCCCGAGCCCGACGAGATTTGGGAGGTCGAGGCCGACAACACGCTGGGCGTGTTGAACGGCCTCAAATCGGCGCTCGACGCAGGCGAGGCCGAATCGCACTACCGCGACGCCCGGAAGTGGTACACGATGGGCGAGCGCGCGGACGCCTTCGAGGACGCCGCCGACCTGGAGGCGGAACTCGACGAACTCGAATCCGTCATCGAGGACATCGAGAGCGCGGGCGGACACGTCGCGGAACTCACCGGCACGATTCCCGGTCTGCGCTCGACGCTCGAAGAACTCGAAGACTAGAGCGCGCCCAACAGTTCGGCGAGCGCCGCGCCCGAGTGTTCGAGCAGTTCCGCCCCGCGTTCGGCGTCGCCCGCCCGCGGGTCGCCGACGACCCCGTTCGCCGAGAACTGCTCGGTGTCGTAGGCGACGTTCACGCCCGTAACCCACTCGCCCCAGCGCTCGGCGGCGTCAGCGGCCGCCTCGTCGAGGCGGTCCTCGCGCACCAACTCGGGGTGGGTGTGTCGGAGGAACGCGGTCTCCGCGGGACCCGCGTGTCCCATCTCGGGCACGTCGAGCGCGTCGAACCAGGTGAACGGTACAACCCGGCCCTTACCGTCTCTGGTTTTCCGCCCCGTGATTTCTCGCAGGGGGGCGACGTTCCCGCCGTGACCGTTGACGACCACGACCTTCGTGAAGCCCTGGAAGGCGAGGCTGTCGAGTACGTCACCGACGTAGCTTCTGAAGCTGTTTTCGCTCACCCACAGCGTGCCCGCGAAGTGCCGGTGTTCCTCGGAGACGCCAACCGGAACCGAGGGCGCGACAGCCACATCGTTCTCGAAACGCTCGGCGCCCGCCGCGGCGACGGCCTCGGCACTGAACGTATCGGTCCCCAAGGGTGCGTGCGGGCCGTGTTGTTCGGTACTCCCGACAGGCAATAAGGCGTGCTCGGCGTCCGAGCTGTCCACGTCCGTCCACGTCCGCTCGGCGAGGTTCATACCCCGAATCCGGGGCGGGAAACGAAAAAGGGTGGGCCGACGGTCCGAGTTAGAAGTAGTCGACCGTCTGGGGCAGCTCGAGCTTCATGCCCTTGCGCTCGCGGATCTCCATGATGATGTCGCGCTGGAGGCTGTCCGAGAGGAACCGGAAGCCGGCGTTCTCGGTGTTCCACGACGCACGACCCTCGGTCGCGGAGCGGATGTCCGAGGAGAAGCCAATCATCTCGTCGACGGGCGCGATACCCTCCACGACCATGAGGTCACCCTCCTGGTACATGTCGTCGACGCGGCCACGGCGACCCTGAATCTCGCCGGAGGCGGCGCCCATGTGCTCGTTGGGCACGTCGATGCGGACGTCCTGAATCGGTTCGAGCAGGCTGATCTCCGCGTCGATGAGCGCGTTGTGGATGGCCTGCCGAGTCGCGGGGATGACCTGTGCGGGGCCGCGGTGGATGGCGTCCTCGTGGAGCCGCGCGTCGTGTAGGCGGATGAGCGCGCCCTGGACAGGCTCGGCGGCGAGCGGGCCGTCGACGAGGGCGTCCTCGATGCCCTCGATGACCAGCTCCATCGTCTCGTTGAGGTGCTGAATCCCCTTCGTCTCGTCGAGGAAGAGGTTCGTGTTGATGATGTCCTCGACGTTCTGCGAGGAGTCCTTGTCCATGCCGGCCTCCTGCAGGACCTCGCGGCGGTCCTGCTCGGGCATGTCCATCGAGAGCTCGCCGAGCTGGATGGCCTCGACGATGTCGTCGCTGAGGGGCTCGACGGTCACGTAGAAGCGGTTGTGGTTGTTCGGCGAGCGGCCCTCGACCTCGCGGCTCTCCGTGCGGGGCGCCTCCCGGTAGACAACGATGGGCTCACCAGTCGTGACGGGAATGCCCTGGTTGCGCTCGATGCGCTGGGTGATGACCTCCAAGTGGAGTTCGCCCTGCCCCGAAATGAGGTGTTCCCCGGTGTCCTCGTTGATCTCGATCTGGATGGTGGGGTCCTCCTTGGCGACCTGCTGGAGCGTCTCGATGAGCTTGGGCAGGTCGTCCATGTTCTTCGCCTCCACGGACTTCGTGATGACGGGCTCCGAGATGTGCTCGATGGACTCGAAGGGCGTCATCTCCACGGAGGAAACCGTGGAGCCGGCGATAGCGTCCTTCAGACCCGTGACTGCGGCGATGTTACCCGCAGGGACGTAGTCCACTTCCTCGCGCTCGCCGCCCATGTAGATACCCACGCTCTGCACGCGGTTCTTGCCCGCGGTGCCCGAGACGTACAGCTCTTGGCCCTTCTCGATGGTACCCGAGAAGACACGACCCGCGGCGATTTCGCCGGCGTGGGGGTCGATGCCGATGTCGGTGACCATCATGACGACCTCGCCGTCCTCGTTGACCAGCCGCATGTCGTCGGCCAGTTCCGACTCGGCGTCGCCGCGCCAGATACGCGGGACACGACGGGGCTGGGCGTTGACGGGGTTCGGGAAGTGCTCACAGACCATGTCGAGCACGACGTCCGAGAGCGGCGTCTTCTCGTGGAGCTCCTGGCGCTTGTCGGCGCGTTCGAGGTCGATAATGTCCCCGAAGTCCATGCCGGTGCGCTGCATCGAGGGCATCGAGACGCCCCACTTGTAGAGAGCGGACCCGAAGCCGACGGTCCCGTCCTCGACGGAGACGGTCCAGTCGTCGATGTCGTCCATCTCCTCGGTCATCCCGCGGATGAGTTCGTTCACGTCGGAGATGACATCAAGGAGACGACGCTGCATCTCCTCGGGACCCTCCTGAAGCTCGCTGATGAGGCGGTCGACCTTGTTGATGAACAGCGCGGGCTTCACGCCCTCGCGGAGCGCCTGCCGAAGGACCGTTTCCGTCTGGGGCATGGCGCCCTCGACGGCGTCAACCACGACGAGCGCGCCGTCGACGGCGCGCATCGCGCGGGTCACGTCGCCACCGAAGTCGACGTGGCCCGGCGTGTCGATGAGGTTGATGAGGTGGTCCTCGTCCTCGTACTCGTGGGTCATCGACACGTTGGCCGCGTCGATGGTGATGCCGCGCTCCTGCTCGTCCTCCTCGGTGTCCATGGCCAGCTGTTCGCCGGCCGTCTCGTCGGAGATCATCCCGGCGCCGGCGAGGAGGTTGTCCGTGAGCGTCGTTTTCCCGTGGTCGACGTGAGCGGCGATGGCGATGTTCCGGATCTGTTCCGGGTTGTCCATCAGTCGCTCGCACTCCTGTACAATCTTCTTGCGTCGGCCCATATTAACCAGTTCTACCGGAGGCACCCTCAAAAGGGTTGTTACCCGTTTCCCGCGTGTGTGCTGTTACCACGACCTCCAGCGCCGGTTCGGGACCGCCGGCGCAAGAGTCATACCCACGCACACCGTGTTAACTATACACATGGAACTACGGGTGCAAGGGGCGGTACCGGCCGACCCGTTTCTCAGCGCACAGGGGCTCTTCGAGACGGAACACAGCCTCTCGAAGCCGGTTGTCGTGCGCGTGCGCGACGACCCCGACGAGCGGACGTGGGTCGGCCACGGCGAGAAACACGTCCTGAACATCTCGACCGCGGCGGCGACGAGCGCGATGGCGCGCGAGCTCGCGCTCCACGAGTACTCACATATGGCCCGCCACGAGGAGGCCCACCCTTCCCACGTTCTCGACACGGAGGAAGTGCTCTTCCTCGCGCTCGCGGGGCGGGAAGTAGAGCGGGAGGCGCTCCAGCACTGCTATCAGATCGCCAACCACGCGAAGGACATCTACGCCGACGACATCACCCTCTCCGTGGGACCACCCGAGAAGCTGGTCGCCTTCCTCGAATCCCAGCTCGCGGCAGCCGTCGCGGAGGGACCCGGCTGGGAGCGGGGCTATCGCTTGACCTCGGGGTCGGACCCCGCACTGACGGCGGTGAACGCGGCGTTCGCGCTCGCGCTGCTGGAGCGCCACGACGCGGTCGACGAGGAGCACCGCATCTACGATTTGGCCCACGCCGCCGCCTCGGACGCGCCGAACGTCAATTTCGACCGTTTCAAAGGGCGCTTCCGGGACCTGGCACAGGACCCCGACGAGAGCGAGTACCGCCGGGCCCTCCTGGATATGGTTCGGGACTACGTGGACGCCCGGGAAGGGACGACCGGGCCCGCGGCGGATTAGGGGACGATGCGGACGATGCGGTCGTCGCCCTCGACGGGGAACCCTTCGGCGCGGCCGTCCCGGTTCGACGTGACCGCGTAAAGCGCACCATCGGGCCCTTCCTCGGCGTGTCTGATGCGGCCGAGGTCGTCGGATAACGCAGTGTGGTGGACAGCATCGTAGGAACCATCCATCCAGTCGGCGTCGAATCGATTCCCATGTTCGCCGGTCGGCACCGGTGTGTCCCCTGTCGGGTGCAGGGTGACGACGTTGAGCCGTTGGGAGTGGAGGCCCGCGACCACGAGACGGTTCCGCCAGGACGGAACGCCCCCACCGGCGTAGAAGACCGCTCCGGAGGGTGCCCACGTCGCTCCCGGACTGGTGTTCACGACGGGGCGCGCGTACTCGGTTCCGGGGTACGTGTCGGCGTTACGACCCCGTTCTCCTTGGGGGGCCCACCCGTAGTTTTCGCCCGGCTGGAGGACGTTCACCTCGTCGTACGCTCCCGGACCGTGTTCGGTCACGACGGGCGTTCCGTCGGGGAGGAAAGCGATTGCTTGGGGGTTCCGATGTCCGAACGTGTACACCCGCGGGTCGCCGACGCCGGGGTTGTCGTCGGGCGCACTCCCGTCCGGTTCCAGTCGGAGCACCTTCCCCGCGAGGGAGCTTGGGTCCGCGGCCAGCCCTGGGTCGCCGGCGTCACCCGTCGTCATCCAGAGATAGTTCGAGGGGCCGAACTCGACGCGGGAACCGTTGTGATACGACTCTCCAGGGATGTTCTCGATGAGTACCCTCGGCATCGGGTCTTCCCTGCTCACGTCGTAGGCGACGAGCTTGTTCAGATCGCCGTCCTCGCCCCTGTAGGTGTAGGTGACGTACACCAGCGGGACTTCCGGGTAGTTCGGGTGAACGGCGTTGCCCATCAGTCCGCCCTCGCCGCCGGTCGCCCACCAGCCACCCTCTTCGTCGATGTCGATGGCGCTCGCGTCCACGATGTCCTCGGGCGCCGCGACTTCGGTGAGCGCCCCCGACTCGTAGCGAAGCAACCGCCCGGGACGCTCAGTGATAAAGAGGTCGCCGTTCGGCGCGAAGGAGAGGTCCCACGGGATTTCGAGCCCGGTGAGGACCGTCTCGGTGCGCACGTCCGTGTTCGGAGGAGCGTCCGGGGCAGTCCAGTTACCCCCGACAGGGGGATGTTCGACCGCGAGGTCGTAGGTCGGTTCGGTTGCGCCGTCCTGGGGCGGCGCGTCGCTGGCACTATCAGGCGCGGTGCAGCCGGCGAGGGCGGCGGCACCGATAGCACCGAGAAACGAACGTCGTCGCATACGCACCTTTTTTAGGCCCGCCTAAAATAACCGTCGGGGCGGCGCCGCCGCTCCCCGGCAGGAGAACGGGAGAAAAACGAAACGTTACCGCGCGGCGGCGGCGACGCGTTCCTTCTCCTCCTTCTGGCCGACGGCGTACGTCTGGACGTCGTAGGCGGCGGCGCCGAGCAGTTGGTCGGCGAGCGCCTCCTCGACGGGGGTCGGCGTCTTGAAGGAGTCGCTGTAGGTGCCCTGTGCGATGAAGTTCAGGGCCTGGTCGACGCGGCGCTGGGGCGCCGTGTCCACGGCCTGGGGGACCGAAATCCCGCCGTACTTCAGGCGGACGGTCTCCTCGCGGGGCGCGGCGTTCTCGACGGCGGTGACGAGCACCTGCACGGGGCTCTCCTCGGAGCGCTCCTCGATCTGCTCGAAGGCGTCGCGGACGATGTGCATCGCCTGCTGTTTCTTGCCCGTGTTCTCGTCGGTCTGCATCAGGCGGTTGATGAGCCGCTCAACGATGCTGATTTCGGACTTCTGGAACTGCTTGCGCGCGTGGCGGCCCATCGTGTGCGCGACGGGCGTCACCGTGATGTAGCGCTTGGTGCTGGGGTCCTGGTACTCGATATCGCCGAGTTCGTACTCGCCGAAGAGCTTGGCGTTCGTGTCCGAGTCTTCCGTACCTGCCGGCTTGTCGGGTTCGGGTGCTTCGCTGGACATTATCGGACGGGTTTCTCCGCGTTCCCGCGGACGAGTTCTTCCATGGAGACGCCGTTGACCTTCTCGACTTTGTAGTTCACGCCGGAGAGGTCACCCATCGCACGACCCTTCGCGCCGCCGATACCGGCGATGGTGACTTCGTCGTGTTCGTCGATGAAGGAGATGGCACCGTCACCGGGACAGAAGGCGGTGACCTGCTTGCCGTTCTTGATGAGCTGAACCCGCACACACTTTCGGATGGCGGAGTTCGGCTGCTTGGCTTCGATGCCGACCTTCTCCAGTACGATACCGCGTCCCTGCGGGGCACCTTCGAGAGGGTCGGCGCCGCCGCCGCGGGCCGCTCGCGCGTACTCAGGGTCGGACCACCGCCGCTGCTGGCGGTCCTTCTTGAGTTTGCGTGCGGCGTTCTTGCCGTTGGGCATACGGCGCAATACCTTACGGAGCCACTTAAGCGACTCCTTTCCCCATTCGGCGTGTGAGGGAGTGCCGGAGCGGGGCGACCGCGGAAAAACCGCCGCGGCGACAGACCACGGCCGCGCCCTCGAAAGGCGCGAAGCGCCTTTCGGACAGAATCGACAAGGGCGAGCGCGGCGCCCTCCCGTGGGGCGCCGCGCGAGGGCTTGCTATGTCAGTTGAATCTCGTCGATGTCGAAGTGGCGTTTCGCCAGCCGCTCGGCCATCGCGATGTTCTTCCCGCCGGAGCCGATAGCGGCACCCTTGTCCTCCTCGTCAACCTCGGCGAACGCGACAGTCCCGTCCTCGCCCTCGCTGACGGTGACGTTGTACACCGCGGCGGGTTCGAGTGCGCTCGCGACGAATCCTTCCGCGGTAGGAGCGTCCTCGACGAGTTCGACGTCTTTTCCGAAGCGCTCCTCTAATTTCTGAACCCGCTTCCCGTCGGGGCCGATGGCCCGTCCCATCTCCCCGGCCTTGACGACGAACACCAACCGGTCCTCCTCGTCGTCCACGATACAGTCCCGAACCGTGGTATCGGTCTCCGCCTCGAAGGCCCCGATGTACTGGCGGGCCTCCTCGGGGATGGTGACGCGCATTCAGTCGTCGGCGGACTTCGCCGAGTCGGTCGTCCCCATCCGGAGGTTCACGTCGCCGGTGCCCAGCTCGATGGGCTTCCCGACGATGACGTTCTCGGTGACGCCGTTGAGGTCGTCCACCTCGCCGTAGGTCGCGGCGTCGAGGAGGTGGTTGACGGTGACCTCGAACGCCGCCCGCGCGAGCACGCTCTCCTTGTTGCCGGAGATACCGTGGCGGCCGATGGACTGAATCTCCCCGTCGTTGCACATGATGTCGGCGACGAGCATCAGGTGGCGGATGTTCACGTCGTCGAGGCCCTGCTCCTCGAGGGTGTTCATCGTCTCGTTGATGATGGTTTCGCGGGCGGCCTCGATACCCAGCGTCTTGCGTGCCTCGTGGATGTTGTTCGTCGTCGTCCGCGAGGCGTCGACGCCCTCGATTTCGAGCGCGTCGCCGAAGGCCGACCCCTCGGTGTAGAGGACGAACTCCTCGCCGTCGTCCAGTTGCTCCTTGCGGATGACGACGCGGGTGATGTCTTCGATGCCCTTGAAGACGATTTCGCGGAGCTCCTCGACCAACTGGAGGAGCTCACGATAGGAGGGACTCTCGGGACCGAACTGGACGACCGTCCCCTTGTGTCGGGTCTCGACGCCGAGGTTGTCCTGAATCGTGTCGGAGATCTGCTGGACGATCTCGCCGGTGTTGTTCACCGTGGGCCAGCGCTCCTGAAGGGTGTCCTCGTTGAGGTCGATGCGGACGACCATGTCCGCAACGTTCGTGGAGATGTCGCCCAGCGCCAGAATCTTCGTGGATTCTATCTGCCAGACGACCTCGTGGGCGCGCTCGCGGTCCGTCGCGTACTCCTCATCCAAGTGGACCTGCATCGTCGGCGTGTCCGGGGTCTTCCGGGCGTCCACCAGCTCGATGAGCCGGGGCAGGCCCTGGGTCACGTCCAGCTCCGCGACGCCCGCGTAGTGGAACGTGTTCATCGTCATCTGCGTCCCCGGTTCCCCGATGGACTGCGCGGAGACGGTTCCCACGGGGTCGAGAGGGTCCACGCGAGTGGACTTGTAGCGGGTTTCGACGGCCTCGGCGACCTCGTCCACTTCTTCGAGGGTCATCTCGCGCTCCTCGACCGTAGCGTAGACCTCGTCTTTCAGCCGTCGCGGGAGGTCCGTGTCCTCCACGAGGGCCTCGACGTCGTCGGTGATTTCAGTCATCGTTCACCTCCGCGGCCTCGGCACCCTCACCTTCCGGCTCGGGCGTGGGTTCGACACGGTCCTCCTCGGGAACGCGCCACGTATCGCCGTGCTCGGAGAGGTTCGTCGCCTCCGTGCGGTCGCCGAGGAAGGAAGCCTTCTCCTCCTCGTTCGCGAACTCGGAGTCGAGGATGCGGTCCGCGATGTCCTCCACGTCGACAGGGTTCTCCGCGTCGGAGGACACCTGCACCGGCGAGGTACCGTCCTCACCGAACTCGAACTGAACGACCGTGTCGTTCGTGTCCCGAACGGTGCCGTCGTACTGCGTCTCCAGCTCGGAGAGCGCGTTGATGAGGCGACGCTGGAGGTAGCCGGACTTCGAGGTGCGGACGGCCGTGTCCACGAGTCCCTCGCGGCCACCCATCGCGTGGAAGAAGAACTCCCGCGGGGTGAGTCCCGAGGCGTAGGAGTTCTCCACGAAACCGTGAGCCTCAGCGCTCAAGTCGTCGCGCTGGAAGTGGCTGAGCGTGCGGTCCTCGTAGCCGCGGTTGATGCGCGAGCCCCGTACAGCCTGCTGGCCGACACAGCCGGCCATCTGGGTGAGGTTGAGCATCCCACCGCGGGCCCCGGACTCCGCCATCACCACGGCGGGGTTGTCCGCGTCGAAGTCCTCCTCGGCGATGTCGCCGGCGGACTCGCGGACCCGCGCGAGCGTCTGCATGATCTTCATTTCGAGAGTCTCGTCGAGGGTGCGACCCGGCAGGCTCTCCAGTTCACCGGCCTCGTAGGTCTCGATGAGCTCCTCGACGCGGTCGTAGGCGCTCTCGATGGCCTCGTCGATCTGCTCTTGGGCCTGTCCGGAGACCGTCTCGTCGTCGATGCCGATGGAGAACCCGAAGTGCATGATGGCGCGCATCGCGAGCGCTGAAATCTCGTTGATGAACTCCCGCGAGCGCGTGTTGCCGTACACCTTCGTGATGGTGTCCACCACTTCGCCGCCGAACTCGCCGACCTCGTCCTCGGCGATGGTCCCCTCGATGAGACGGCCGTCGTCGATGTCGACGGTGCCGACCGTGCCCTGGAACTCCATGTTCAAGCCGTCGGGCAGGAGCTCGCTGAACAGCTGGCGACCCGTCCAGCGGGGCTCACCGGTCTCGGACTCCGTCGTCGGGTCGGGCAGCTCGTCGATGGACGTCTGGCGCAGCAGGTCGAGCGCCTGCGTCTCGTTGAACTCGGGGTTCGTGTGCGTCAGCAGGTACGTCCCGGAGATGTGGTCCTGAATCGCGCCGATGATGTTCTCGCCGAAGCGCGGCGAGAGGATCTGCTCCTGGACGCGCATCAGGACGCGGGCCTCCGCACGCGCCTCCTCGTTCTGGAGGGCGTGCATGTTCATCTCGTCGCCGTCGAAGTCGGCGTTGTACGGCGGACAGACGGTCGTGTTCAGCCGGAACGTCTTGTACGGCATCACGACAACCTCGTGGGCCATAATACTCATCCGGTGCAGCGAGGGCTGCCGGTTGAAGAGGACGATGTCCCCGTCCACCAGGTGCCGTTGAACCTCCCAGCCCGGATTCACTCGCTCGGCGAGCTCCTCACAGACCTTCTCGGTCACGCGAACGCGGCGGCCGTCGGGCCGCTTGACGTAGTTCGCGCCCGGATGCGTCTCGGGCCCGTTGCGGACGTACTGGCGCGCCAGCGAGAGGTTCTCCTCGTTGACGACCATCGTCTGGGTCATCTCCGTCGCCACGCGGTCCGGAACCCCGACTTCGTTCAGCGAGAGGGTCGGGTCCGGCGAAATCACCGTCCGCGCGGAGAAGTTCACGCGCTTCCCCGACAGCGAGCCCCGGAAGCGGCCCTCCTTGCCCTTCAGCCGCTGGCTGAGGGTTTTCAGGGGGCGCCCGGAGCGGTGTCGTGCGGGCGGGGTCCCCGAAATCTCGTTGTCCATGAAGGTCGTGACGTGGTACTGCAGCAGTTCCCAGAGGTCCTCGATGATGAGCTGGGGGGCGCCGGCCTCGCGGTTCTCCATGAACCGCTGGTTGATGCGGATGATGTCGACCAGCTTGTGGGTGAGGTCGTCCTCGGAGCGCTGGCCGTTATCGAGGGTAATCGACGGTCGCGCCGTCACCGGCGGGACCGGCAGGACGGTGAGAATCATCCACTCCGGTCGGCTCTTCTCGGCGTCGATACCCAACACTTCGATGTCCTCGTCCGGGATGTCCTCGAACCACTCCCGGATATCGCTGGGCATCAGCTTGTTCATGTCCTCGACTGTGAGGTCGACGTCGAGGGCGGACTCCAGCGCGCGGCGGTCGTCCCGTCGGGGCCGGAACTCGCCGGACATGATCTCGTTGATTCGCTCCAACGCGATGTCCGTCTCCTCCGCGAGGTCGTTGGGGGAGACGGGGTCGGCGTCGTCGCCGCCCTGCATCGCTTCCGCGATGCGCTCGGAGTAATCGCCCGCGAGAACCTGTTGGACCTCGTAGTAGGTCGTCGGCTTCTCGTGGTTGATGTCGTACTGGACCTCGCCGCAGTGCGGACAGCGGTTCTTCTTCCTGGCCTCGCGGATGGCCGCCTTGGTCACGTCCGAGGGGTCCTGGCCCAGACTCTCCGTTCGCTGGAGGTCCTCTCGGTAGTTCTCGCGCTCGTCCTCGGTGAGGAGGAGCTGTGAGCACTCGCGGCAGGTGCCTCTGAGAAGGCGACGGATGAGCTTCGCGAAGCCGACGTGAATCACGGGCGCGGCGAGCTCGATGTGACCGAAGTGGCCGTTACACGAGCCCGAGCGCTGGCCGCAGGTCTTACACTCCAGCCCGGGGTCGATAACCCCGAGGCGAGGGTCCATCAGTCCCATGTCGATGGGGAAGCCGTCGTCGTCGTAGGTGTCGGCCGTGATGACCTTCGTCGCGCTCATCTCACGGTACTCCTCGGGGTTCATCAGCCCGAAGCTGATTTCGCCGATCTCCTTGGGGGCTTGGTTCGTACTCATGTTAGACTGCGTCCTTCAGTTCGAGTCGCGGCGCGATGCCGAGCGCCTTCATCTCGTCGAGCAGGAGCTTGAAGGCGTAGCTCATCTCGATCTCGTGTACGTCCGTCTCCTCCTCGCAGTTCGGACAGTACACCCGGCGTTGCTCCCGGTTCTCGACCGCCGACATCCCACAGTTGCCACAGACGTGGACGAACTCGCGGTCCGACTCGTCGAGGAGGCGCTCCTTGAGCGCCATCGCCGCGCCGTGCCCGATGAGCACGTCGCGTTCCATCTCGCCCACACGGAGACCGCCCTCGCGGGCGCGACCCTCCGTGGGCTGGCGCGTGAGCACCTGTACCGGCCCCTTGGAGCGAGCGTGGATCTTGTTCGAGACCATGTGGTAGAGCTTGTGGTAGAAAATCGTCCCCACGAAAATCTCGGCCTCGATTTTCTCGCCCGACACGCCCGAATACAGGGTTTCCTTCCCGGAGGACTCGAAGCCGTGCTCCTCCAGCGAGCCGCGGAGTTCCTCCTCGTCCTCGCCGGTGAACGCCGTCCCGTCGACGGAGCGACCCTCCAGCGAGCCGACCTTGCCGCCCAGCATTTCGAGAACGTGGCCGACCGTCATGCGCGAGGGGAGGGCGTGCGGGTTGAGCACGAGGTCCGGCACGACGCCGTCGCCCGTGAAGGGCATGTCCTCGTGGGGCGCCAGGTGGCCGACGACCCCTTTCTGGCCGTGCCGGGACGCGAACTTGTCGCCGAGTTCGGGCGTCCGCTGGTCGCGAACGCTGACTTTGGCGAGTTTGGAGCCGTCCTCGCCCTCCATCAGCGTCACGGTGTCCACGACGCCGTCCTCGCCCGAGCGCATCGTGACCGAGGTCTCGCGGCGCTTCTGCGGGCTGAGCCCGCCCATGTCGTCCGGCTCTTCGAGGAACCGCGGGGGCGACGTCTTCCCGAGGAGGACGGAGTTCTCGTCCACCCGTGTCTCGGGGTTGACGAGGCCGTCCTCGTCGAGGTGCTTATACGCATCCTCGCCGCGCGCGCCCCGGACCTCCTGGTCGGGCATCTCGAAGCGGTCCTCCTGACCGCCGGGGTAGCGGCGTTCCTCGCCCTCGTAGGTCCGGAAGAAGTGGGAGCGAGCGAGCGCGCGCTCGACGGAGCCCTTGTTCATGACGAGGGCGTCCTCGATGTTGAAGCCCTCGTAGCTCATGACGGCGACGACGAAGTTCTGGCCGGCGGGCCGGTCGTCGTAGCCGATCTGCTCGGT
>JBEQBK010000058.1:0-14793 GCA_041639855.1 Halobacteriaceae archaeon
CCATCACGACCTCCTCCGAACAGGAGCGCGAGCAGGCCAGCCAGGACTGGAACATGGCCCAGAACAGCCTCGGCGACACCGGCGTCTTTGACCTCTCGCCGTCGAGTTCGACCTACGACGCGACGCTTGTCTTCGAGGACAAGGTCGAACCGGTCCGCCGCGATATCGACGACAAGCGCGACCGGCTGCGCGCCGATATCGTCGAAAGCCTTCAGTCGTCGCTCGACGACCCCGGCGCCGCGAACCTCGGACGGGTCGAGACGCTCCTCGACAGGGGCGCCTCGATGGACGAACTCCGCGAGGAGGCCCGCGACGTGTTCGCCGCCCAGGCCGAGGGCACGGGCGACATCCAGGACCGCGTCGAAGAGCTGGAGGACGACCTCGACGACATCGAGTCGAAACTCGACAGCTACGAGGCCGTCAAGGAGGTCTTCGACGACCTCATCAACCCGCGCTCGACGTACCTCGACAGCCGCTCGACGCACGACCGGCTGCGTCAGACCCACGAGGAAGAGGAGAGCAGGTCGGTCGGCACCACAGAGTCCGACGAGTACGTCTACATCAAGACGGTCCAGCCGAACGATGTCCTCCGCTTGCGTGCGGAGGACGGTATCGGCGAGAGCCGGCTGTTCAGCAACCGCGAGGAGAAACAGCGCCTCCGGATGAACCTGGAGGACCTCGTCGGGAACGCGCTCCAACAGCAGTACAACGGTCTGAACCGCCGGAAGTTCAGCGGGCGGACGGCCCGCTACAACGACATGAACATCCGGGTCGCCGTACTCAGCAACGCCGCCGAGCAGATCCGGGAGGTCGCGGACTTCCGTGACGACTTCAGCGAGGCGTTCTCCCTGCAGAGCTCTCGGGGGTCGGAGCACCGCTTCGGCACCTGGGACTCCGAGACGGGCGGCGACTGGGATATCGGGGTGACGACGTTCATCGACGGTGTCTTCCTCGACAACATCCGGAAGCTGACCCAGGCGGGCGGCTACGCGGTCGACTACCGCCACCGCGAGGAGGAGCTCGGCAACATGGTCGTCCACCACAACCACGGACTGGAGGACGGCTTCTACGTCCGGCGCGACGACCTCCTCAACCTCGAACGCGACGAGGACCGCGAGTTCCTCGTGGACAACAGCGACGCGGAAATCGCGAACCGCCTGCTGGGCGAGTTCATCGACGTCGTCCCGCTCAACGACGACGACCCCGACCTGTCGGTCGACACCGAGCCGGAGCAGCCCGAGTCGCCCTTCGACGAGGACATATGATACAGCGGGTGACAGATGCACTCCGGCAGAACTCGGAGCAGGTTGCGCTCGTTGTGTACTTCGTCGCGATGCTCGTCTGTGCGGCACCGCTCGCCAGCGCGCTGGGGAGCGCGTGGGAGGACGGCAGCGCCGCGAGGGAGCTCCTCCAGTTACCCGCGCAGTTCGGCGTGACCATCACCATGGTCAGCGTCGGCCTGCTCGGGTTCTTCCTCGCCTTGCTGACGCTGATGACGCTCGACCCGAAGAAGCGCTGGCAGGGCTTCATGCTGTGGGCGAGCTTCCTCGTCGCGATGGTCGGCCTCGCTTCGCAAGGCGTCTTCATCAACGAGGGCGCGGGCGTGAGCGACTTCGTCGACGTGGCCCCGTGGCTGGCCATCGGCTTCGTGCCCGGCCTGCTCGTCGGCGGCGGCCGCCGGCTCGTCAACACCCGGACGACCGACGCGCTGGAGTTCCGGCGCGCCTCGACGGGCGTTTTCGCGTTCATCGCGATACTCGTCGTCGTCGGGGTCGTCGAGTACCACCTCTCCTACCCGCTGCCCATCGACGTGACGGCCGACGGGGTCGAGATGGTGCAGGCGACGCAGGCGTTCGGCCCCGCGAACACGGGCGACCTCCCGGTCAACGCCGCGGCGGCGGGGGTCTTCCTCTTCGTCGCGCGCCGGTTCATCCAGTACGACGCCGAGGAGAACTTCCTCGTGCTCGGCCCCCGCGGGTCGGGCAAGAGCCTCTTCTTGGTGGGCGCGTTCCTGAAGGCCCGCGACCGCTCGGAGGCCCACGACGCGGCGACGCCGATGAACCCGAGCGCGGACCTGATGAGCATCGTCGACCAGGTCTCGACGAGCGACAACGAGTGGTTCGTCGAGTCCACCGGCCAGGACGAGATCAAGGACTTGGAGTTCAGCTACGTCCACGGCTCCGTGTTCCCGAAGAACGTCGGGATATCGAGTCTGGACTACGCGGGCGAACTCCTGCCCCGGGTCTCGAACGCGCTGACCTCGCCGACCGAGGAGACTGACGAGCGCCTCGCCGTGCTCATCGACAAGATACGGGAGGCGGACACGCTGATTCTCCTGCTCGACGTGGAGCGCTTCGAGAACAACGAGAGCCTCGAAATCGAGCCGTACTTCAACATTTTGCGGGAGACGAAGGAGGCGAAGAACGTGCTGTTGGTGGCGACGAAGGCGGACTACCTCGCGGAGGACTTCCAAGAGGAGCGCGGCCAGCGTGCCCACCGGAACTACGAGGACTTCCGGGCGTACGCGAAGGAGCGACTGAAAAACGAGAACGAACAGGTGAGCACCCTGCTGATGGAGACGGCGGGGGCCGACGTGTTGCCCGTCTACTACCAGACGCGGGTCACCGAGGCCGGCGAGCGGGTGCCCGCGGGGAGCGGGACACCCGTCACCGTCGGCTTCGACGAGCTCATCGACAGATTGGGTGAAAGCTAATGGCGACACTCGACGTGTACGACACCGAAGGCGAACCGTACGGCGGCGGTGAGAAGAACCAGCGGGTCTCGGACCTCTCCTTTGCGGGGGTCCGCATCGCCGTAGACGTGACGAAAAACGAGATGGTGGCGTTCTTCCGCGCGAAGGAGGACGTCTCCCGGGTCAACCAGTACTACGCGGTGTACCAAGCCAACTCGAACTCGGGTATCTTCGCCTCCTTCATGGAGGAGCTGGAGCAGTGGGCCAACGACGAGGGGCTCGTGCTCTCGACGACCCACGACGACACCCGCATCATCGCGATGCTGCCCGACCCGCAGCTGCGCCTACCCGGCAGCGACTTCGAGTACGGCAACCTCAAAATGTTGCTCAACGGCGGCCGCCGCCTCGACTTCGGCGTCGGCGGCGCCGAGGACGCCTTCGGGCTCCTCCGGCAGGCCATTCTCGACGGTGCCGCCACCTCCGTCGCCATCAGCGACATGGGCCGCAAGAGCGCCCTGGACGACTACGACCTCGTCATCGAACCCGGCAACTACGACGGGCTCGAACCGCTGGGCGAGACGGCGGACCTGATGGACTCGGCGACGAACCAGCGCGAGGAGCAACTCGTCACCGAACAGGTCGACCAGGTCAGGAACGCGGTCTCGGAGCTCCGCTCCCAGACCTCGATGCGCGACGCGGAGATACGCTCGCGGCTCCAGCGGGAGGTCCCCGCGCTCGCGGACTACAGCAGCGACGACGGCGACGACGGCATCGAACCGCAGGTCCTCGCGGCGTTCGTCGTGGGGGCGCTCGTCATCGGCGGCGTGTTGGGACACTTCCTGGTCCCGATGGTCGCCGGGCTGGTTTAGAGCGCGGCCAACAACCCCCGCCGCAGATGGTGGGGTGAGTCGTAGCGCTCGCGCATCTCCTTCGCCATCGCCTCCGCGATGCGGCTGTCGAACGCCGACAGCTCGGGGTCTATCTCCCCCGGCGCGGTGGGGCGCTCCTCCCGGATGGCGTCGGCCAATTCCCCCTCCGGTACGTCCGCGAACGGCGGCTCTCCGGTCACGACGTGGTAGGCTAGCGCGCCGAGCTGGTAGACGTCCGTGGCGGGCCCGACCGGGCCGTCGCTCACGTCCTCGGGCGCCATGTAGTGCGTCGGCGGCGCGTCCGGGGCGGCGGCCTCCCGGACGACCCTGTCGAGACCCCACCCGGCAACCGTTATCTCGCCGTCGTCGGTGAGGTACACCCGGTCGGGCGCCAGGTCGCGGTGGCGGACGCTGTAGCGCCCGGCGTTCCGAACCGCCACGCAGACCTCGCCCAGCGCCTCCACCCGGCATTCGAGGTCGTCGTCCAGACACTCGGAGAGGGGGACTCCATCGAGCGGTTCGTGGGCCAGCCACCGTCGGGGTTCGTCGCCGTAGTCGTGGACCGTCGCCACCTGCGGGTCGCTGTCGACGCCGGCCCACGAGCGGGCCGTGTCCGTGAACGCCTCGCCCACCTCGACGCCGGGAGCGACGACCCGGAAGACGGCCTCGGTCCCGTCGGCGAGCGTGCCGGCGTACGTGTGCAGGGGGCCGTCGGTCGACCCCGCGCGCAGCGACCCGACCGCCGAACAGTCGGCGGCGAACGAGTCGGCAACGGGCGGGAGCTCCGGCGTGTCCCCGTCGGCGCCGGACTCGGCTTTCGCTTCTTCGGGCTCGTCGCTCGTTTCGCCGTCGGCGCCGGGCTCGGGTTCTCCGTCCGCCCCGGATTCGGGTTCCGCTGCTTCGGGTTCGGTTTCTTCGGTTTCCTCGGCCTCCGCTGCCTCGGGTTCGCCTTCGCTCTCTTCTCCGTCCTCGACACCCACTTCGGCCGTGATGCGCGCGGCGAGGGGGTTCCCGACGCCGGGGACGCTCCGGAGCTCCTCGTGACTCGCGGCCCGGAGGTCGTCACGGGTTTCGAACCCGTTTCGGTGGAGCGATTCGGCCTTCTCCTCGCTGATGCCGGGCACCGATGTGAGCGCCGACAGGTCGGGAGTCGGCGCCTCGTCGGCCTCGTCGCCGTCCGTCGATTCGGTGGCGCTGCCTCCGCTCTTCCGGAGGCGGTTCCCGAGCGCGAGGAGGCCCGCGCCGGCCAGCGCGCCCGCGCCAGTCAGCACGGGGTTCGATTCGAGGGCCGCGAGCGGGCTCTCTCCGCCTCCCGCGGCTCCGGTCTGCGCAACGGCGAACCGCGAGAATCCGGGTGTAGTCGCGCTGAACCGATAGACTCCCTTTTCCGCGCGCATTTCGGTCGAGAGCGCCTCCCACTCCCCGGAGCGGCGGCGGTGGAGCGCCAGGTCGTCGGGGTCCGAACTGTACGGCTCGACCATGCCGTCCGAGAGGCTGAAACGCACCGTCACGTCGCTCGCCCGGAACCCTTCGTCGTCGATGCGGAGGTATCCCAGCGCCGGTCCGTCCATGTAGTACTCGTCCGCGATGTCCCGCGTGAGCGTGATGCGGCCCCCGCCGCTCGCGGCCCCCTCGATTCCGGTCACCGAAATGCCCCCGCCGGTGTCGATGGGCGTTCCCGAGAGGTCGGCGGCGAACGAGTCGGCGTCTGTCCTGACGTCGACGACGGTCGCGTCGCCCGCCGTCCGCACGGTTGCGTTCGACGTGGCGACCGACGCGTCGTTCGGCTCTCCACTCGATTCGTCGTTCGACGCGCCGTCCTCGTCGTCCGGTGCGTCGCCACCGACGCTCCACCACGTCCGGGTGTTGTCCGCTCCTCCGAGGCCGTAGCGAACGCCGCCTACGTCGGACGCGACCCCTTCGGCCAGCAGCGGGTAGTCCCGGACGAACAGTGGAACGTCGCTGAGAACCCGTTCGATGACGGCGCCGACGATGCCCTGGCGCTCTCCCGGGGGAAAGGGGCGCCGCGCCATCGCCCGCAGCTCGTCGTCGGCGCCGTCGTACCCCGCGAGGTTCACGCTGGGGCCGCTGTCGGAGCGTCCCGCGGGGCCGAGCCACTGCGGGAGCTGGCTCAGCCACCCGTCCTGGACGCCCCACCGCAGGTCGATAGCGTCGAACTCCTGCTCGACGAACGCCCGCTGGACGGCGTTGCCCTCGGAGAGGGGGGCCACCGTCGCGGGCACGCCGACCCTGTTGAGGACGTCCGCCCAGCGCTCCAGACTCCGCGTTGGGCTGGCCGGCCGCGTGAGTATCTCCATCGGTCCGTCGCGAAGGTCGCTGAACGGGGTATCGTCGACGTACAGCTCCTCGTCCTCGACGGTGTCGCTTCGCGGCGCTCCGAACCGGAGCCCGTCGGCGGTCGCGAGCAGCCCGCGGGCCGCGGCCACGTCCACGCTACCGTCGCCGTTCGTGGGGAACGGGTGCGGGTCGTCGACTTCGGAGGGCGCGGCGGGGCGGAGCCACGGGAGGCTCGGCGGGACGATGAGGTGGCCCTCCTGTCGGTTCGGTCCGCGCTCCTCGGCGTGGAACCCGTCGTCCCACAGCCGCGCGAGTCCCCTGCGGAACGCGGCCTCGTCGAAGGGCCGCCGCCGGGTGTTGAACACGACGCTCCCGACGTACCGCCCGGTGACAGAGCGCAGAGGGGCGTCGTCGTCGGCTTCGTCCCGGAACCGGCTCGCCGCCGTCGGCGCTCCGCGTTCGAGCGTGCTGGGGGCGAGGTCGAGTTCCCCCTGTGCGATGGCCTGTGCGTGTGCGCCTCCCACCGGGGAAAACTCGATGGCGTCTACGTTGGGGCCGATACCGTCGAGGTCGCCGCGCGGTCCCGGGTCGTCGCGGGCCACGAGCCGAAGTCGCCTATCGGCCATCTCCTCGACCCGGAACGGACCGGTTCCGACCGGGTCGTCCTCCCCCCTGAGAACCCGCTCGCGGGGGTTGTTCGTCCCCTCCCAGCGGTGGGCGGGAAAAACCGGTGCCGCGAGGGTCGTGCCCAGCCAGTCACCGGCGTTGTCGTTGAGGGCGAACAACACGGTCCGCTCGTCGAGGGCTGCGGCCTCAACCACTTCCTGGTAGGCCCCGCCCCCGCCGAGCTGGACTCCGCCGTTGCGCGGGACGTACTGCGCGCTGAAGGCCACGTCCTCCGGGGTGAGGGGCAACCCGTCGTTCCACGTCACGCCCTCCCGGAGCGTGGCTTCGACCTCGTCGTCGTCGGTCGGCTCGAAGGACTCGTAGAGCCACGGCATCGGCCCCTCCTCGGTGAAGACGACGCCCGGTTCGTACACCGCCGTGAGGAGACTGCCGTGTGGCGCCCCGCCGATAGCCGGGGCGAAGGGGTTGAGGCCGCGCTCCTCGACCCGCGCGAACCACTCCGGGTCGACACCCACTCGCAGCGTTCCGTCCTCGATGGCGGCCCCCCGAGCGATTCCCTCGGCACCGAGCATCCCCGCTCCCAAGGCCCCTCCAACCAGCGCGTTGAACCGCCGCCGCGTCAGCCCCTCCATATCACTCCCTCGTTCGTTTCGAGCGACAAAAAACCCCCTCGGAGAGTGCAGAACGGATTTACGTCTCGGTGCGTTCGGTTCGGCCGAATGCAACGCCGTTCGGCTGCCCTCCTCCTCGTCGCCGCGCTCGCGCTCGCGCCCCCCGCGCTGGCGGCGGGGTACAGCATCGACCCCATCGCGACGACGGAGACTCCCACACGGACGGTGGACCTCGAAGGCACCGAGTTCGAGATCTCCGCGTTCGGTCGGGTCCCCCACGGCGAATCGACGAGCGTCGACGTCAGCGCGCCCGCCTCCGAGTACGACGTCTACCTGTACGACACCGACCGCGAGACGGTTTGGGGCCCGACGAACGACGACTACCTCGGGCCCTTCTCCGGGGACGCGAACGTGCCGCTCCCGACCGACCGGCTCTCCCCGGGCACCTACGTCGTTGCCGTCGCCACGGGCGACCAGTTCCGGGCCATCCACCCGCTCGTCGTGCAGGGCTACGACATCGACCTCGACGCGCCGGCGTCGCTCGAAGCCGAGGCGAGCGGCGAGCTCTCGGTTTCGCTCTCCCGGACCGGCGCGAAGAGCGACCCGGCGAGCGTGGACGTGGCGCTCGCCAACGAGTCGTGGGACCGGACCATCGAGACCGAAAAACAAGGCGGGAGCTACGAGGCCACGTTCTCCGTCGCCTCGCCCGGCGAGTACTACGTCTACGCTGCGGCCCGCGGCACCGAAACCGCGTACGGCGGCCGCGCGGAGGCGCTGGCCATCACGGCGAGCGAGCCGCTCTCGGTCACGGAACCGACGACGACAACGACGACAACGACGACGAGTTCGGGTGGCTCCTCCGGCGGCGGGCTCCCGCCCTCGACCGACGAACCGACGACGACGGCGGAGCCATCGACGACCGCGGAACCGACGACGGACTCGACCACTGCGGCGGCGGAGACGACGACGGACGTGGCAACGACCACGGCGGCACCGACGACGACGGACTCGGTCATCACGCCGAACGCGGGCGGGAACGAGTCCACGACAACGACTGAATCGGGCGGGACGCCCGGGTTCAGCGTGGGCGTCACGCTCGTGGCGCTCGCGTTGACCGCCCTCGCGGCCCTGCGTGGCGACAGGTTCTAACCCCCGCGCTCGCTACACGCCGACGATGAGCACGCGTCGGCGCGAACGCTTCGTCGTCGGGCAAACCGGCTGGATGGTCGCAGCCGTCCTCGCGCTGGCGCTACTGGACGCCTTTTCCTACGAGCTGTTCTTCGTCGTCTCTCTCATCGGCTTCCTGGTCGTCACGGAGCTCACCGCGCCGTTCGCGGTGACGCCGCGCTGGCGGCGCCGCCTGAAGTGGATCATCCTGCTCGGACTCGCGGGCTTCGCCTACGTCGTCGTCCGCCGGATTCTGGCCATTCTCCCGCCGGGGGTGTTCGGCTGAGATGAACTACCCCCGTATCCTGTTGGCGGCGCTCGCCGTCGCCCTCTTGGGGGGTGTGCTCGTCGCCGGCGTCAGCTCCTCCGCGGCGTTCGGCGCGTACAACCCCGCGTGGGACGGCACCAGTGAACTCCGCTCGTTCGCGGCCGAGGAGGGCGTCGAGACGGCGTTCGTCCGCCCGGACGAGGCCTACGGCGACCCGGAGGACGGCGTGGCCATCGTGCTCGCGCCTGACGGGAGCGTCGATGACGAGCGCCTGCGCCGGTTCGTCGCGAACGGCGGGACGGCCGTCGTCGCGGCGGACTTCGGCGGGGACGCGAACCCCCTCCTCGACTCGCTGAACGCCACCGCCCGCGTCGACGGGCGGCTGCTCCGGGACGAACAGCGACACTACCGCGGGCCGGCGATGCCCCGAGCGACGAACGTCACCGAGGGACCGCTCGTCGACGGGGTGAACGCCCTGACGCTGAACTACGGCACCGGCCTCGCGCCGAACGACGCGCGCGTTCTCGTCCGCACGTCGCCCTACGCCTACTACGACGGGAACCGGAACGGCGAGCTGGACAGCGAGGAAACGCCCGCGAGCCGTCCCGTCGCGGCCGTCGAGCCGGTCGGCGAGGGGCGGGTCGTCTCGGTCGGCGACCCGAGTCTGTTCATTAATGCGATGCTCGAACGGCCGGGCAACCGGGCGTTCGCGTCGAACCTCCTTTCGGGCGCTGACGGGCTTCATCTGGTCGTCGGCGACGGCGCTCTCCCGCCGCTGGTGGCGGCCCTGCTCACGCTTCGGGGTTCCCCGCTCCTGCAGGTGCTCGTCGGCGGCGGGCTGGTCGGGCTGGTCGGGCTGTGGGCCCGCTCGCCCGACCTCTTCAGGCGGGTCCGTCAGCGCTTCCCCCCGAACACGCAACGATAGGGGTTAAGAAGCCGCGGAGCCAGGGTTGGATAATGGCTGAGGAGACCGCGGCCGACCCCGCGGCCGTCTACGACCGATTGCTCGGGGAAGTCTCGCAGGTTCTTATTGGCAAGGAGAAGCTCGTCGAGCGCCTCGCCGTCGCGCTGTTCACACGGGGGAACGTGTTGATGGAGGGGGTTCCCGGCGTGGCGAAGACCACCGTCGCGACGCTGTTCTCCCGGGCGACCGGGCTCCGGACGAACCGCGTCCAGATGACGCCCGACATTCTGCCCGCCGACATTACCGGCACGCACGTCTATCAGGAGTCGACCGGCGAGTTCACGCTCCAGCGCGGCCCGGTGTTCGCGAACGTCGTCATCGCAGACGAGATCAACCGCGCGACACCCAAGACGCAGTCGGCCCTGTTGGAGGCGATGCAGGAGCGAACCGTCTCTATCGAGGGCGAGACTCTCGACCTGCCGACGCCGTTCATGGTCGTCGCCACGCAGAACCCCATCGAGATGGAAGGTGTCTTCGAGCTGCCCGCCGCGCAGCGGGACCGATTCCAGTTCAAACTCGACGTCTCGCTTCCCGAGCGGCCCGAGGAGTCCGAGCTCCTCGACAGGTTCGACGCGGACCCCGAACTCGGTCCGGAGTCCGTCAACCAAGTCGTCGATGCCGACGAGCTTCTGGCCTGCCGGCGGACTTGTGATGCGGTCCACATCGCCGACGCCGTTCAGGAGTACGTCCTCGACATCGTGGCGGCGACCCGGGAGAGCCCCGATGTGGTTCACGGGGCCTCGCCGCGCGCGTCGCTTGCACTCCAGCGCACCGCGAAGGCACAGGCGGCCATCCGCGGGCGCGACTACGTCATCCCCGACGACGTAAAGGAGCTCGCGCCGGACGTGCTCGTCCACCGGCTGGTCCGGAACACGGACGCCGAACTCGCGGACGTAGATACGCGGAACATCGTCGCGAACGTCCTCGACGCCGTCGAACCCCCCGAAATCGAGACGGACGTCGAACTCGCGGCCGCCGAGGACTAGTTCACTCCCAACTCGCCCGCACGACGTACTCCGCCGGCCCGTCCGGCGTCGCCACCGTCTCGACCTCGATTTCCTTGTCCAGTCCTCGCGCCAGTCCGACGGCGAACAGCGACGCGACCGGGTGATCGAAGCGCGTCACGTCGCCGTAGGCGCTCCCCTCGACCGCGAGCGTCGCCCCCCCGGCGTCGGCGTCGGCGTCGGCGCGCTCGACGAGTTCGAACGACTCTGCGACCCCTTCCGCGAGCTGGTCGGCCAGCGGCCCGGCCCGCTCGGCCAGCCCGCCGGTCAGCGTCGCCTCGAACTCCTCGAAGAGGGCGTCGCCGGCGGGTCGAAGGGCGATGCCCCTCGTTCCGTCCTCCTCGGCCTGGAAGACGCCGTCCAGCTCCTCCGGCACGGGCCCCTCGCCCTGCGCGACGAAGAGTCGGACGCCCGCGTCGCCGGGGACGTAGCGCTCCGTCCCCTCCAGCCCGAGTTCGGCGGCTATCGTGGCGGCGTTCTCGGCCCACGCGGCGTACACCCGCTCGCCGACGCTCGCCGGGACGACGCGCTCTGGCGTGAGGTAATAGGTGAGGACGGCCGCGAACCCGCCAGTCGCGGCGAGCGCGAACAGTACGTCTCGCACGGAGGGAAACAGCACGGCCGCGAGCGCCGCGAGTCCGCCGACGCCGGCCAGCCCGAGCGCGCTCCGCCGGTACTCCGCCTGTTTCGCCCGGGCGTACTGCGCCCGCAGCCGTTCGTTCTCCGCGACCAGCTCGTCGGTGTCGTGTTCGCTCATGGTTCGACCAGCCCCATCGTGACCAGCTCGTAGCGGTGCAGGCCGTAGCCCAGCAGGCCCCCGCAGGCGACCAGTGCGGCGGCCGTGCCGGGTGTCGACCACCCCGCCGAGCGCGCGAGGCCGACGACGGCCACCAGACACCCCAGAGAGACGGCGAACGCCGCCAACTCGTCCGTCGAGCGGAGGGTCGCCCCGGCGAGGACGGCGACCGCGAGCGCGCCGAACGCGACCAGGCCCACGCCGGTCGGGTCGAAGGCCCCCGCGACGACGCTCGCCCCGGCGACGACCCCGACGGCGATGTCGCGGTTCACGTTCGGACCCCCGCGAGCGCCGCGTCGAGCCTATCGCCCGGCGCGACCTCCAGCGCCTGCACCCGGGGGAGAGAGGCCAGCTCCGAGCGGAACGATTCGAAGTCGGCGTACTGCCGGAACCCCGCGTCGGGCTCGGCGAGCCCGTCCGGCTCGAAGAGAGCCGTGGGTGCGAGCACACAGAGGACGTGGTTCCCGCCGCGGCGCAGGAGCTTCGCCGTTTCACGGACGGCCGCCCGGTCGCTGTCGTCGGTAAGGAGCACGGTCCAGCGCCGGTCGTTCAGCCGGCCGACCCGCCGAGCGACCGAGAACAGCGGTCGGTCCTCGACCCGTCGGACGTACCGGTCGCCCGACGCGAAGTACGGCCGTAGCGTGCGGGCGAAAGCTCCCTCGTCGCCCGTCAGTGCCGCCGCGCGCCGGTTCGCCGCAGCCGGGTCGGCACCCTGACGCCGCCGCCGTTCGTCTGGCGCCGGCGTCGGAGAGAGTCTTCGGATTCGGTCGCGGACGGCATCGTAGCGCTCCGGGGCCGTCGAGGGAACGAACTCCGCGGTCAGCCCCTCGTCCCCGACGGCGTAGAAGCCGAGTGGGTCCTCCCAGGACTCCGCGGCGCCGGCGACCCCGAGCGCGACCTCGCGGAGGTAGTCCAGCGCAGTCGCCCCCGGCTCGCCCACGCCCGTCGTCGACCGGTGATCCAGTAGGAGGACCGTCCGGCGGTCGGTCTCGGCCTCGAACTCCCGGACGTGGGCCTCACCGAGCCGGGCGGTCGCTTTCCAGTCGATGCGGCTGGCGGGGTCCCCCGGCATGTATGCCCGGATTTCGGCGGGGTCGAGGCCGCTCCCCCCCTCCCCGCCGGGGTGTTCGCCGTACGCGGCGGCGACCTGCTCGCCGCCCGCACCCAGGTGGAGTCCCCGAGCGCTCCGGGGTTCGGCGGTCAACGCGACGGTCTCGCCGGCGTGGAAGCGCTCGGCGAACAGCGTCGTCCGCGCCTCGACGCTCGGCCGGCCGAACTCGTGGCGCCCCGCGAACGCGGGCGCGAGTTCGCTACCGGTTTCGGCCTCACGCTGGCCCGGGGACAGCCGTGCTTCGGGGTCTTCTCCCTCGACGCCGGGCGGGAGCTCCGCCCCGACTCGGAGTTCGAGTTCCGAGGCCGCGTCGAGGCGGGCGGCGAGGCTGAGGGTGGCGGTGCCGTCCTTCGGTATCCGTTCGGGGGCGAGCACCGTGACGACGCTGAGGTCGTCGCGGGCGCGTCGCAGCGAGCGCAGGAAGGCGTACTGGCGAGCGAGCAGCCACGCGCCGACGGCCGCGGCACCCACCAGGGGCGCGAGCGCGTCGACGAGGGCGCCGAAGACGGCCAGCGCGCCCGCGAGCGCGGCGACGGCCCGGAAGCGGCGCGTGAAACGCATTGCCGGTGGATAACCCGCCCGCAACCTCAACCTGTTGGTTCCCCCGACGCCCGCGACGGGAAGACACTTGTCGGTCCGACCGATACTGAGCGGCGTGACGCGTTTCCGTCGGGTCCTCGCGCTCGCCCTCCTTCTCGGCTTCCTCGTCGGCGGTGTCGCCGTCGGGGCCCCGGGGGTGGCCGCACAGACGGACGCCCCGAACGCGAGCGACGCGACGAACACGACAAACGGAACGAACGCGACCAACGACACCGACGCGGTTCGCCACCGGGACCCCGAAACCTACAACGCCGAGGGGAACACCGAGGCCCTGCGCCAGCGGCTCGCGGAGCGACTGGCAGCCCGCCTTCAGGGGAGCACGGCGAACCTCAGCGCCGGCGAGTTCGAGGCCGCCAACGCCTCCGTGAGCGACGAGTACAACGAGTTGCTCTCCCAGTACGTCGAGGTCGCAGGGGGAGCCGGCGAGGACACCGAGAGCGCACAGGCGTTCGAGTCCGCCGCCGAAACCCAGCAGGAGTACGTCGGGGCCGTCGCGCGCTACCGCGAGGCGTACGACGCCTACCAGGAGGCGGAGGCCGCGGGCAACACGACGCGGATGCGCGTGTTGGCACGCGAGCTCGACCGGCTCGCGGCGCGCATCAACGGCACGAGCCGACAGCTGACCCGTTCGTTCGCGACCGTCGAGCGCACGACCGGGGAATCGACGGGCGGGGAGACGGTGAACCGGACGACGGCGAACGTCACCGCCAGACAGGCCGACGTCTCGGCGTCGCTGTTCGTCGACACGCGCCTCACCCTCTCGGCGCCGCCCGAGCGGGTGTCCTTCGCCGACCCGCTCCCCCTCTCCGGGCGCGTCGTCGCCGAGAACGGCACGCCGCTCGGCAACCGGACGCTCACCCTCCTGGTCGGGGGCGCACGGACGCGGGTGACCACGGACGCGAACGGGTCGTTCGCGTTCGACTACCGGCCCGTCGTCGTCCCGGCGGGCGAGCGGACCCTACGCGTGGCCTACCAGCCCAACGCCGCCTCGGTCTACCGGCGCGCGACGGCGAACCTCACCGTGGAGATCAGCCCGACCGACGCGGACCTCACGGTATCCGGCCCCGAATCGGTGCGCTTCGCGGAGCGCACGGTGACGAACGGGACGCTCAGGGCCGCGGGCGTTCCGGTCCCGCGCGCGCCGATTCGGGTGACGCTCGGGGACTTCGACCTCGGGACCGTGACGACGGACGCGAACGGTTCGTTCTCGCTCGTGGGGGCTCTCCCCGCCGGCGTGGCGCCGGGCGAGGCGCCGTTGACGGCCGAAATCGCCGTCTCGGGCCGTGCCGTCGCGGCGGCGAACGCAACCGTCCCGGTAAGGGTCCGCGCGACGGACCCGGCGCTGAGCCTCGACGCGGGCCGGAGCAACGGAAGCGTCGCGGTTGCCGGCCGGCTCGCGGCGAACGGCGTTCCCCTCTCGAACCGCACGGTCAGAATCGCGGCGAACGGGACGGTCCTCGACACCGTCCGGACCGGCCCGGACGGGTCGTACGACGCGTCGTTCGACGTTCCCGCCGAGCCCCTCGCTCTCCAAGCGACGGTCGACGCCGACGGCAACCTCCGGGACGCGACGGCGAACGCCCGGCTCCCCGCGGTGTCGTCCGGTGGCGGCGTGCTCCCGGGCGTCTTACCGTGGCTCGCCGCCGCAGTGGTCCTCCTCCTGAGCGGCGCGGGCGTCTACGCCGTTCGCGGGCGCGCTCGTGGGTCCGACGCTGCCGAAGCGGACGGCGCGTCGGCGCCGACCGAGCCGGTCGAGTCGGGCCCCGACGTGACCGAACCGAGCCCG
>JBEQBK010000059.1:0-6617 GCA_041639855.1 Halobacteriaceae archaeon
CCCCGTCGCGGAGCGTGGTGTCGAAAACTCGTACCGTATCTATCTCGGAGGTTCTACGGGCTAGTGTGCCCTGGAAGAACTCGTTCCCCCGGACTCGCACCGGGGTCGTCGTGAGACGACATTGTAACCGGATTGAAGCCGCTCACGTACTTAAACGTGTCCCTCTCGTCGCCCGCGGGGTGGACGTTCGGGGGGTTCGGGCGCCGCGAGGGTGGGCGAAGCGGACGTTTGTGGAGGCCGGAATTTATTGTGGCTCGACCCACTAAACGTCGAGTATGCGCCCCCGAACGGCTTTCGGCGCGGCCCTCGGCGTCGTTTTCGCGGGTGGGGTCGCGTGGCACGTCGCGGTTCCGGAGTGGCCCGCGTGGCGCGCGCTCGTCGTGCCCGTCATGCTGGGTGCCTGCATCGTCGGGTACAGCCTCGCGGACCGATTGGCGGGCCACGGCGACGCCGCCGCGCTGCTCTGTGTCAGCACCTTCGGCTTCATGCTCGCCATCGAAACCCCGTGGGGCGCGGTCGGCTACGTCCTCACCGTCGTTCCGGGACTCGTGCTTGGCGTCGCGGACATGACCGACAAAATCAGAGACGGGCTCGGCGGGAGCCACGAACACGAAACGCCAGCCTGACTCACCCCCTGTCGATAACGTGGCTGTGGACGACGCCACAGCTGGGGCAGGCCCGCTCGTAGCGGACGCCGCCCCCCTCGGCGATGACGTCCCACTCGGCGTCCTCGTCGGCGTACCCGCAGGCCGGGCACACCCGCTCCTCGGCGTCGTAGTACGATTTGAGCCGCTCGAACCCCGTTTGAGTGTGTGGCATACACTACCATGATTCTGCGCAGTCAAAAGTCTTTCTCGAATAATAATTATAATTAGTTTCCGGAGGGCGTAGTTCTAAGGCGCACCACGTTCGTCCCGCCGTATGGCAACCGCCGACGACGTAACCGTCCACGAGGGACTCACCTACGCCGAGCGCGAGGCCGGCGCGATGAAACTGGACCTCTATCTCCCGGATACGGAGGCTCCCCCGCTCGTCGTCTACGTCCACGGCGGCGGCTGGGTCGCCGAGACCCGGAAGAACGTTCCCGACCCCGAGCGCTTCGCCGCGGCGTTCGACTGTGCCATCGCCAGCGTGAGTTATCGCTTACAGGAAGCGCCCGACGGAACGGACCCCGAGGAGATGTACGACCCCGAGAACCCCACACCCAGAGGCAAGTTCCCGGACCACTTCGTGGACGTGAAAGCCTCCATTCGATGGCTCCGCGCGCACGCCGGGGAGTACGGCTACGACGCAGAGGACATCGCGGTCTGGGGCGCCTCTGCAGGGGGGCATCTCGCCATGCTCGCCGCGGTCGTCGAGGACATCGACGACTTCGGGAGCGCCTTCGGCGACCTCGAAAAATCGGTCGCCCCCGACGAGTCGGGCGCCGTGCAGGCCCTCGTCAGCTGGTACGGCGCCTCGGATTTCTCGCTCGCGGCCGACGGGGAAGACGGGCTCATCCCGATGCTGATGGGCGGCCCCGAGTTCGAGTACCCCGAGCGCTACGCGCAGGCGAGCCCCGTCGAGCACGTTTCGCCAGACTCGCCGCCGGCGCTCCTGATGCACGGCCGCGAGGACGAGGTCGTGAGCGTCGAACAGAGCCGGCGCTTCTTCGACGCCTTGGACGAGGCGGGCGTGGACGCCACGCTCTACGAACTCCACGACATGAACCACGTCTGGGTCGAAACCGTCGAGGAAATCGACTCCGAGCGGACGGCGATGGACCTGTTAACTGTCGAGCCGCGGCCCGCGCAATCGCTGTACGAGACGAGTCATAGCGAAACCGGCGAGCTCCGGACGCTCGTGGACGGGAAGCCCCCTGCGGGGCCCGAGCCCATCAAGCAGTTCTTGAACCGGACGATCAACTGAGTCCCCTTACTCCGCGTCCGACCCCTCGTGAATCCGCACCGACGAAATCCGGGCGCCGTCGACGCTCGTCACCTCGATGGTGTAGCCGGCTATCTCGACGCTGTCGCCGGGCTCCGGCGCGCGGTCGAGTCGACTGAGCACCAGCCCGCCGACCGTCCCCACCGACTCGTGTTCGAAGTCGGCGCCGACGGCGTCGTTGACGTCCTCGATGGACACGCCGCCGTCGATGTCGAACGCCCCCTCTCCCTGACGGCGAACGGACGGTTCGCCCTCCTCGGTGTCGAACTCGTCGCGGAGGTCGCCGACGACAGCCTCGACGACGTCCTCGACGGTCGCGATGCCTTCGAGCGCCCCCCACTCGTCGATGACGGCGGCCATCTGCTGGTGTTCCCCCCGGAACTGGAGGAGGAGGTCGTTGATAGCCGTCGTCTCCGGCACGATGAGTATCTCGCGGGCGATGTCGCCGGCGGTCGCGTCCGCGTCCCCCGTCTCGCTCGCGCGCAACAGGTCCTTGACGTCGACGAACCCGATTACCTGACTGGCGTCGCCGGCCTCGACGACCGGGTAGCGGGTGTGTCCCGACTCGATGACCGCGGCGCGGAGCTCGGAGAGCGTGGCGTCGGCCGGCACGCTCACCACGTCGGGCCGCGGAACCATGACCTCCTGCACGGGCGTGTCGTCGAGGTCGAAGACGCGCTCGATCATCGTGACCTCCGCGAGGTCGATATCGCCCTCCTCGCCGGAGCGGGCGAGCACTCGGCGGATTTCCCGCTCCCCGAGGGTCTCGTCGGACTCGGACGCGGGCGGCACGCCGAGCAATCTCGTGAACGTGTTCGCCGCGCCGTTGAACACGACGATACCCGGATAGAGGAGGTAGTAGAAGAATTTCATCGGCGGCGCGAGATACAACGAGAGCCGTTCCGTCTCTGCGATGGCGAACGTCTTGGGCGCGAGCTCGCCGAAGACGACGTGGAGGAAGGTGATAATCGAGAAGCCGATAACGAGCGCGACGAGGTGTATCAGTGATTCCGGAAGCACCGTCGCCAGCACGGGTTCGAGGAGCGACGCGATGGCCGGTTCGCCGGCCCACCCCAGACCCAGCGAGGCGAGGGTGATGCCCAACTGTGTCGTCGCGAGGTAGTTGTCGAGGTCGGACATCACACCCTGAAGCGTCTTCGAGCCGGGGCGTCCCTCCTCGACGAGCTGTTCGACCGACGTCGCGCGGACCCGGACGAAGGCGAACTCCGCCGCGACGAAGAAGCCGTTCAAAGCCACGAGGAACAACGCGAGAACGAGCCGACCGACCGAGAGGGCGACGTCTACCATCGACCCACGCGGGGACCGAGCGCGTTCGTTCGTGAAGAATCCATACCGGTACGTCCCGCCGGACTCACTAAAAGGGACCCGTCACCGGCACGGGTCGGGTTACCGGCCGCGCTCGCGGACGAACTCATCGAGACGCTCGCCGAGGAGGTTCGCGACGCGTTCGCTGTACGCCCAGAGGGCCGCGTTGAGCCGCTCCTCGGTCTCGTCGTCGAGACCGTCGTCGCCGCGGAGCACCGAATCGCTGGTTATCTGCGGGTGGTACACACAGACGACGCCGAGCGAGGGGTCCGACCTCCCGTCGCCGTGAACACCGTACCGGTCGGTCCCCCAGAGGCCGTCGCCGCCCCGTCGCTCCAGTTCGGAGTCGAGCGCATCGAGTCGCTGTATCTCGCCGGCGGAGAGCTCCGCATCCTCGCCGCCGAACAGGTCGTCGTACGCTTCGGTTCGGGCGCGTTTCGTCCACCCGTCCAACCGGGACTGCGCCTGGAGAATGAGCTGTCGTTCGTCCGGAGAGACTGACATACATTCGTGAGGACGGCCAGCGCAAAGAACGTTCGTACGGTTCCTCGGTTAACGGGCCGCGGCCCCGTATCGTCAGGCGCTCGTCTCGGTCAGCGTGGTGTCACAGACCGGGCATTCGTACACACGGCGCGCGTTCTCGGTGTGAATCACCCAATCGCCCGTGATATCGCTTTCGTGTCCACAAGCGGGGCAGAAGAGGGCCGTCTTCTGCCTGAAATCGCGGTCGGTCATGGAGGGCTGTTGTGGGGACATAGGAGAATAGAACGGAGGGGCTGGACAGGGATAACCCTGTTTGGCGCATTTAATCGGGATATACACTCGCCGGGGCCGGCTTCCCGTTCAATCGGAGAGCGGCGGTCCCGAAACGGGCGTCCCAGAGCGAGACGACGCCGGGGAGTCGTATCGACCGCTCCTACACGCCCTTGCCCTGCATCTTCTCCTCCTCGGGCAGGTCGGCGTTGGCGTCGCCCTTCATGCCGGCGCCGACGTTGGAGGCGATTCGCTCCAGCTCCTCGGGGTTGTCGTAGTTGTTCACCGCCTCGACGATGGCGCTTCCCATCGCCTCGGGGTTCTCCGCGCCGAAGATGCCCGAGCCGACGAAGATGCCGTCACAGCCGTGGTACATCATCAGCGCCGCGTCCGCGGGCGTGGCGATACCGCCGGCCGCGAAGTTCACGACGGGCAACCGACCCATCTCGGCCGTTTCGTGGACGAGCTCGCGGGGGGCACCGTGCTCGCGGGCCCACTCGTCGCGCTCCTCGTAGTTCATCCCGGAGAGCTTGCGGATGGCGCGCTTGATGTTGCGCTGGTGGGAGACGGCCTGGTTCACGTCGCCGGTGCCGGCCTCGCCCTTCGTGCGAATCATCGCGGCGCCCTCGTCGATGCGCCGGAGGGCTTCGCCGAGGTTGCGTGCGCCGCAGACGAACGGCGCGGTGAAATCGCGCTTGTCGATGTGGTAGCGCTCGTCGGCCTGGGTGAGGACCTCGGACTCGTCGATCATGTCCGCGCCCGCGACCTCCATGATTTCGGCCTCCTTGCGGTGGCCGATGCGCACTTTGCCCATCACCGGGATGGACACTTCGTCGATGACGGGGTCGATTTCGCCGGGGTCGGCCATCCGCGCGACGCCGCCGCGCTTGCGGATGTCCGCCGGGACGGCTTCGAGATGCATCACGGCGACGGCGCCCGCGTCCTCCGCGATGCGGGCCTGCTCGGCGTTGACGACGTCCATGATGACCCCGCCCTTCTGCATCTTCGCGAAGCCGCGCTTCACAAGGTCCGTTCCGCGGCGGAGGTCCTCCAGTTCCGTGTCCTCGGGCATGACTTCGGATTATGGCGCCACCCCCTTAACGGGCGCGGCCCCGGGCTGGGAGGCGGGTAACGGGACCCCCGCTCCGACGCCGTCACCGCGGGCTCCTTTGGCGGCCGTCGGAAACGGGACCGGTAGGGCTTTGCCACGTCCCCCATAGCAACGGACGATGGCGGAGCTCCCGGCGCGCGACGACCTGCCGCGGTATCTCGCCCCGCTGCCGAAGGCCCTGGAGGACGTCGGCCTGCGGCTGGCGTGGCTCGTCGTCCTCGTGAACCTGGCGGGCACGGCCTTCGGCTTCTGGTATTACCGCTTCCAGTTCCAAGCGACCGAGCCGCTCGCGTGGCCGCTGGTCCCCGACAGCCCCGTGGCGACGCTGTTCATCGCCCTCAGTCTGGCGGCGTGGAAGCTCGACTACGACGTCCCGTGGCTCCATGCCCTGGCCTTCTTCGGCTGTATCAAGCTCGGCGCGTGGACGCCCTACGTCCAGTTGTTTATAAACGGCCAAGGGAGTACGCCGCTGTGGCTCTACCAGTTCCTGGTCTGGAGCCACGCCGCGATGGTCGTGCAGGCGTTTCTGATTCACCGCTACGCTGAGTTCCCCGTGTGGGCGGTCGGCGTCGCGGCGGGCTGGTACGCCCTGAACGATTTGGTGGACTACTTCGTCCCGTTCCTCGGGCGGGTCCACCACACGACGCTTCCCGCGGAGTTCGTGGGCGGTGGCTACAGTCACGCGCTCCCGGCCCACGATTTGGCCGCGGCCGCCGCGGTGCTCCTGACGCTCGCCGCGACGTTCCTGGCGCTCGCGACGCGGGTGAAAAAGCTGGAGACGGGCGCGAGAGAGTAGTCCGACAGCGCGGGGTTAGTCCGGCAGCGTCGGGTCGTCGTCGTTCGTGTGCGAGCGAACCCACAGCTCGCCGATTCGCGCCAGTCTGGTCCGGTAGGACTTCCCGTGTTCCTCGCGCTCGATGTACCCCTTCCCGCCCGGCCCCAGCCTATCGACGTTGTAGATGACCTTCGAGCGAAAGGAGTCGGTGTACTCCTCGTTGAGCTCGTTCGCCAAGGTTTCGGCGAGCTCGGAGACGGACTCGAACTCGCCGTGCTCGCCCAGCGTGAAGAGGATGAGCTCCTCGAAGGGCTTGACGTTCGAGAAGGAAGCCACGGGTAGCTCGACGATGTGGCTGTCGCCCAGCTTCTTCGCACCGATGGTCGTCCCGCGCTCGTCGAACTCCTCCAGAAGCGAGCGCGTCGAGTCGAGGCGCTCGGCGATGCGCTGTTCGTCGACGTCGCCGTCGGCGATGTCCTCCAGCAGGTCGATTTCCTCCCGGAGCTCCTCCGCGAGTTCGGTTTCCAGATACTTCTCGGGCGCCGTGTAGTAGGTGTGGATGCGCTCTCTGTCCTCCTGGCGCTCGACCATGATGGAGTGGGCGGCGGTGGCGAACGCGAAGGAAACGGTCCGGGGCATCGAGGAGATGTTCACCCAGACCTCGTTGCCCGAGTCCAACTCGGCGTTGATGAGGTCGTAGGCCTGCTCGAAGGCGGCGTCGTAGTC
>JBEQBK010000059.1:6627-14599 GCA_041639855.1 Halobacteriaceae archaeon
TACACGTCGGCGATGGGCACCTGTTCGGTGTCCGCGCCCAGCAGGTTCTCGAAGTCCTGTTCCAGTTTCCCGGCGATGCGCTCGGAGTACTCGACGTTCGCCTCGCTCCCGACGGCCCCCTCCAGGAGGATGACCCGGTCGACCGACAGGCGCTCGCGGACGAGGGGCGCGATGAGTCGGTCGTAGTCGAAGCCCACGGGAACGATGTGGGTCTGCATACACTCGTAGACGGACGGGGGAGGTATAAAAGCGGCCAGGCTCCGGCGTAGCTCCCGGCGGCGGGTGGCTTTTTGCCCCCTGCCGCCGTGCGACGCGTATGGAAGCGACCGTGTTCCGCGGCGAGCGAGACGTGCGAGTCGAGGAAGTGCCGGACCCGGAAATCGAGGCCCCGACCGACGCGGTCATCCGGGTCACCCACACCGCCGTCTGCGGTTCGGACCTCTGGTTCTACCGCGGCCACCGCGACCAGGAGGAGGGGAGCAAGGTCGGCCACGAACCGATGGGCATCGTCGAGGAAGTGGGCGAGGGCGTGACGAGCGTCGAACCCGGCGATAGAGTGCTCGCGCCGTTCACGACCAGCTGTGGGCACTGCGAGTTCTGTCGGAAAGGCGTCCACACCTCGTGTGTGAACGGCACCTTCTGGGACGGCGCCCAGGCGGAGAAACTCCACGTCCCCAACGCCGACGGCACCCTCGTCCGGGTCCCCGAACGCTACGCCGACGACGAGGACACCCTCGAATCGCTCGTGCCCCTCACCGACGTGATGTGCACCGGCCACCACGCCGCGGTGAGCGCGGGCGTCGAGGCCGGCGAGGACGTTATTGTCGTCGGCGATGGCGCGGTCGGGCTCTGCGGCGTGCTCGCCGCCCGCCGGCTGGGCGCCGAGCGCATCGTCGCGATGGGCCACCACGAAGAGCGGTTGGAACTCGCCGAGGAGTTCGGCGCGACGGACGTCGTCAGCGCGCGGGGCGAGGAGGCGGTCGAGGAAGCCACGGCACTCACGAACGGCGGCGCGAACCACGTCATGGAGTGTGTCGGCGCGCAGTCCTCGATGGAGACGGCGATGGACGTCGCCCGCCCCGGCGGGCAGGTGGGGTACGTCGGCGTGCCCCAGGGCGTCGAGAACACCTCGTTCCTCGACACCGCCTTCGGGAAGAACGTCGGGCTCGATGGGGGTATCGCGCCAGTCCGGAACTACGTCGAGGACCTGATGGCCGACGTGTTGCAGGGGACGCTGGACCCCGCGCCCGTGTTCACCAAAACGGTCGATTTGGACGGGGTGCCCGAAGGCTACGCCGCGATGGACGAGCGGGAGGCCATCAAGGTGCTCGTAAAGGTCGAATAGTCGAGAACGGTCAGTCGTCGGCGGGTGCCGGGCCGTTCGACATGTCGGCCTGGGAGGCCCACAGGCCCGCGTAGGTGCCCTCCTCCTCGCGGACGAGTTCGTTGTGGGTCCCCTCCTCGATTATTTCGCCGTCCTCCATCACGACGATGCGGTCCGCGTCCTGAATCGTCGAGAGGCGGTGCGCGATGACGAACGCCGTCCGGTCGGCGGTCAGTTCCTCCAAGTTCTCCTGAATGAGCTCCTCCGTCTCGGTGTCCACGTCGGAGGTCGCCTCGTCCAGAACCATCACGTCCGGGTCGTTGAGCAGCGCCCGGGCGATAGAGAGCCGTTGGCGCTGGCCCCCCGAGAGCTTCACGCCGCGCTCGCCGACGAGCGTGTCGTAACCCTCCGGCAGGTCGCTGATGAACTCGTGGGCGCCGGCGGCGCGCGCGGCGTCGCGGACGCGCTCGGCGACGTCGTCGGGAATATCCGGCTCGCTGCCCGGCGCGTTCGCGTCGGCCACACCCTCGTTCTCTTCGAGGGGGGGCGCCACCGCGTCCTCTTCGGCCCGGTGGACGGTCGAGAAGAGGTCGCCGTCCCCGTAGGCGATGTTCTCGCGGACGGTGCCCGAGAACATGTAGGGGTCCTGCTCGACGACGCCGATGCGGTCCCTGAGCGCCTGCACGTCGTACGCCCGGACGTCGGTTTCGTCGACGCGGACGGCGCCCGAATCCACATCGTAGTATCGGGGCAGCAGTTTGAGCAGGGTGGACTTGCCCGAACCCGACGTCCCCGCCAACCCGACCGTCTCGCCGGCCTGCACGTCCAGGGAGACGGAATCGAGGATGTCCTCGCTCGAACCGTCGTCCGCGCCCGCGTCGCTGTCCTCCTCCGACCCGTAGCTGAAGGTCACGTCGTCGAACGTCACGCTCCCGTCGATGCGCTCGGGGGCGTGGCCCTCCGCGGGGGATTGGATGGCCGCGTCGCGCCCGAGCACGCCGAAAATGCGCTCGGCGCTCGATTTGGTTTTCTGGTACTTGTTCGCCGTCTTCCCGATGCGCTGGAGCGGGCCGTCCAATCGTCGGAGAAACATGAAGAAGAGCACGAAGGTGCCGGCGGTGACGCCCGCGCCGACGCCGTAGATGGGAGTAGAAACCATCGCGTGGCCGCCGAGGACGAGCACGGCGACGAAGGTGGCGCCGATGACGAAGCGCTGGGAGGAGAAGAACGCCTTGCGCACCCGTATCACGTCGATTTTCCGGTCGCGGTAGCTCCCCGACTGGTCGGCGACGCGCCCGCGCTCGACGCCGTAGCGGTCGAACGATTTGATGATACGCGCACCCCCCAGGTTGTTCTGGAGGCGGGTGTTCATCCGGGAAACGAGTTCGCGAATCCGGCGGTACTTGGGCTCGATCCAGAGCATGAATCGTCCAGTAGCAAGCCCGAGAATCGGCATCGGGGCGAGCGCGATGAGCGCGAGCTTCGGCGCGTAGTAGAACATCACCGCGCCCACGACCCCGAACATCACGACCGCCCGAATCATCTGCCGTATTTCGGTGTTGAAGAAGTTCTCTAACCGGTTTATATCGGAGTTGAGAACCGACATCATCGCGCCGGTCTGGTGGTCGTGGAAGAAGCCCATCGAGAGTCGCTGCATGTGGTCGTAGGTGTCGTCGCGCAGGTCGTGTTGGATCTTCTGTGCGGTCGACTGGAAGACGTATCTGGAAGTGAACTGCGCGATCGCCTGCACGACGTAGGCGGTCCCCGCGATGAGGGCGAGTTGGTGGAGCAGACCCAACTGCATGCCCGCAGTGGTGGTCACCTCGGCGGTGACGATTCCGAGGTTCGCCAGCAACCCCGGTTCGTTCCCGCTGCGTATCACCCGGTCGAGGGCCGCCGCGATGGCGAGCGCCGGCACCAGTCTGGCGAGTCGCATCGCGAACGCCGCCACGACCCCCACCGAGAGGCGCCGCCAGTACGGTTTGACGTAGCTGAGCAGGTTCCCCATCGGGTGGCCCTCCACCTCGTCGCGTATCTCTTTGAACTCGCCACGGGCGTCTGACATGGTAGTTTCTAGCACACAGAGAGAGGAGACACATAAGGCCGAACGCGCCGGAACGGGCCTTCCGACACCCGAACCTCTTTGAAAAGACCGGAACAGAGCCCTCCGAACGTTCACCGGAGGTTAGTCAGCGGAGAAAGTCCACAGAAACCTGTCGGCCGGTCAGTCGTCGGTTTCGCTCGGGCCCGACAACACGGCGGGCCGCTCGGTCGTTGCCTGCGCGGTGAGCAGGGAGACGCCGAGGGTGAGCAGGAGGCCAACGAGCATCCCGACGACCGAGGAGGACCAGCCGGCGAAGGTTTCGGGGACGCCAGGAACCACGAGCGGGCCGACCGTCGTGGACGACCCCGCCGCGGGGGTCAGCGTCGTCACCATGTAGAACGCCTGTGAGCCCAGGACCCCCGCGAACATCCCCCGTCTGGTGGTCCGCTCCCAGTAGAGCGCGAGGATAACAGGTAACGCGAGCTGGGCGAACCCGCCGAAGGCGGTGTCGCCGATGACGAAGAGGGAGGGCGGGTTGAACAGGCTCGCGACGAAGGCGAGCGTCGCGAAGACCGCGACGCCGACCCGGGCGACGAGGTCCTCGCGGCGGGCGCTCGCCGCGGCGTTCACGTAGGGCCGGTAGAGGTCCCGTGTGAAGTAGGAGGAGCCCGAGAGGAGCATCGAGTCCGAGGAGGACATCATCGCGGCCATCGCGCCGGCGATGACGAGCGCGGCGAACCATGTCGGAGTGTACTCGACGAGCACGCCCGGCAGGATGTTCCCGCTCTCGGGCATCGGCACGCCCAGCCCGGCGGCCCACGCGCCGAGCATGAACGCGGGTACGAAGAGCAGGAGCACAACGACGGGCCACAGCGCCAGCGTGCGCTTGAGCACCTTCTCCGAGCCGGCGGCGAAGAAGCGCTGGTTCACCTGGGGGAACATCGCGACGCCGAAGGCGATGCCGATGGCCTGGGAGAGCATCCACGGGACGGAGTACACCCCGCCGCCCAGCGAGAGGAACTCCGGATTGGAGGCGGCGAGCGCGTCCGTCGCGGCGCCGATACCACCCACCTGGGAGAGCACCCAGAGGAACGCCGCCCACACCATCGTGAGCATGAACAGGCCCTGCAACGTGTCGGTCCACGCCACCCCGCGCATCCCCGAGAGGACGACGTAGAGTATCATGAACGCCGTAATCAGGCCCGCGCCGGCCCAGTAGGGGACGGCGCCGTTCGTGAGCGCTTCGAGCGCGCCGCCCGCTCCGACCTGCTGTAACATCACGTAGGGGAACAGCCAGAACAGCGAAACCAGCGCGACCGTCCCGCGGAGCGCGGGGGAGCCAAACCGGTCGCCGAGCATCTCGCCGAGGGTGACGTAGCCGTGTTCCTTCCCGACGAGCCACTGCTTGTAGCCGACGACGTACCAGAGGACGGCGAAGATGACGCCGTCCATCAGGCCCATCACGAGAATCCACTCGGGCCCGTTCGCGTAGGCGATGTTCGGCCCCGCGAAGAAGGTGAACGCCGAGAGCAGGGTCGCGAACGTCGTGAACAGCAACACGACCGTCCCGAGCGTTCGGGAGGCCAGGTAGTAGTCCTCCGCGGTCCGGTCGGTGACCCGGTAGGCGACCACGCCGACCGCGAGAGTCACCAGCAGATACGCCACGATAATCCCCACCTGCAGGGGCACGTCCGCGGCGGTCTGGAGGGGCGAGAACACGCTCGCGCCGCTCACGACAGCGTCGAGCGGTGTGGCGGCGTTCGCGTCTACCACGTCTCCCACCGCCAAGAACGGTGTGGCCGCCCCACTCCAAGTCACGCGGACCACCCCCCCATCCACACGCCCCAGCCGCGCCGCGCGAAGACGGCGAACGTCAGCGAGGCGACGAGCATCCATCCGACGTGCCACCAGAGCCAGAGGGGAAAGCCCGCGACGACCCGCGAGGAGCCCCAGAGGAACCACGGCACGGCCAGCGCCATCAGAACGAGGAACACCGCGCCCCAGACGACCGATTCGGTTCTGCTCGACATCGTAAACCCTCGTCCGTGCGAAAGCCCAAAACAGTACCGACACTCCCATCGGAGCACCGCTTTGAAAAACGTTTGTCTTCATCGTCCGGAACGCGACGACAGGTATTTGCGCGCCGCGACCCGAAACCGGACAACGCGGACCACACCATGCAGAGCACGGCGAAATACCTCATCCACGCCGACCTGAGCGCCGACGGTGTCGTCGAACGGAGCGACGTCGTCGGCGCCGTCTTCGGCCAGACCGAAGGGCTGCTCGGGGAAGGCCTGGAAATTCACGGCCTCCAGGAGTCCTCCAAACTCGGGCGTATCGACGTGGAAATCGAGAGCGAGAGCGGCCGCTCCTTCGGCGAACTCACCGTCGCCTCGAACCTCGACCGGGCCGAGACGGCGGTGCTCGCGGCGGCGCTCGAAACCATCTCGCGGGTCGGCCCCTGTGCGGCCCGCGTGGAAGTCCGACGCATCGAGGACACTCGCGCGGCCAAGCGCCGCGAGGTGGTGAGCCGGGCGAAGGAGCTCCTCGCGAGCGCCTTCGACGACCAGGACCTCTCCAGCGAGGAAATCCTGGGGGAAGTCCGGGAGAGCGCCCGGGTCGCCGACATCACCGAGTACGAAGGCCTCCCCGCGGGGCCGAAGGTGGCCGAGGGCGACGCCGTCGTGGTCGTCGAGGGGCGCTCGGACGTGCTCGCCCTGCTCGGGGCGGGCGTCCGGAACGCCGTCGCCGTCGAGGGGACCGACGTGCCGGACGCCGTCGTCGACCTCACGCGGGAGCGCACGACGACCGCGTTCTTCGACGGCGACCGCGGCGGCGACCTGATTCTGAAGGAACTCCAGCAGGTCGGCGACGTCGACTACGTCGCCCGCGCGCCGGACGGGGAGTCCGTCGAGGACCTCGACCGGGAGGCGGTCACCGACGCCCTGCGCTCGAAGGTCGCCGTCGAATCCATCGGGGAGCCCTCGGCCGCGAGCGTGGACGCCGACGGCGGAACCGTGCCGGCACAGCGGGCCGAGCCGGCGGAATCCGAGACGTCGGCCGGCCCGGACACGACGAACGGGAGCGACGAACCGGACGTCCGGACCGTCCCGGAGCACGCCGCCGAACTCGACGGGACCGGACGAGCCCGGCTGCTGGACGACGAGAACGGGGTCCTCACCGAGGTCGACGCCGAGAACGTGTTCGAGGCCGTCCGCGACGCCGACCCGGTCCCCCGGACGGTCGTCGTGGACGCCGCCGTGGACCAGCGCCTGCTCGACGTGGCCGCACAGCGCGGCGTCGCGCGTGTCGCGGGCCCGCGAGTCGGGAGCGTGACGAAACAGCCCGCCGCGGTCAAACTCGACACGTTCGAGCGCCTACAGCAGTAACGCGAGCAGACCGCCGGCGGCGCCGCCCGAGAGCGTCGCGAGGAAGTTCACCGTCTGGTTTCCGATTCTCCCCCCCTCGACCAGCGCACCCAGCAAGCTGTCGACCGTCATGCCGACGAAGCCGGCGGCGACCACCGCCGGTGCTTCGACGAGCGCAATCGGAACGCTCGGCGCGATGCCGACGACGAACGCGACGACCGTCGCACCCGCGAGCCCGGCGAGTTCGCCCTGCCAGGTCACGCCGCCGTCCGTGCCCGGCGGGACGCGTTCGAGCGTCGTGACGAGCCGGACGTTGTCGAAGACGCCGCCAACCTCGCTGGAGAGCGTGTCCGCGAGCGCCGTGGCGACGCTCCCGGCGAAGGCGAAGGCGAACACGGTGGCCGGGAGCGGGAGGTGGGCCGCGGCGGCAAACCCGAGGAGCGCAGCGAGCGCCGCCGCGGAGTTGCCGAGAACGTTGCCGCTGGTGCGGGCGCCGCCGGCCTCCTCCGCGACGCCCCGGTCGAGTTTCTCGTCGTAGCGGAACTTCGTGGCGAGCGCGCCGCCGCCGAAGAAGGCGACGAGCGCCGCGAACCAGCCGTACCCGCCGAGGACAACTGTGAGAAGGCTGAACAGAACCCCCGTGAGCATTCCCGAGACCGAGGCCGCGTCGAGTGCCCACGAGACGTACCCCACCAGAAGCGTCACGGCGAGCGCGACCGCCAGCGGCGCCCACGCGACGGGGACCGCCAGCTCCGCCAGGAGCCAACAGAAGAGCGCGACGGAGACCAGCACCATCGGGTCGTCCCGGGGTTTGAACACCGAGCGCAGGACGCCCGCGGCGAGCGCGGTGCTCGCGACGAGGAAGGCGTAGGCGGCATCCGGGAAGGCGACGGCGTATCCGTCCGCCGCAACCAGCGAGCCGCCACCGAGCGCCGCGAGCGCGCCGACGATGACGAAGCCAGCGATGCGAGCCAGCGCCGAGCTCGTGTAGACGCGGGCGGCGACGAAGCCGAGATGGCCGTAACCGACGACGAGCACCGCGGCGACGAACGCCCGGAGCGGCAGGCCAAAGGAGAGGAGGAGCGCCAGCCCGGCCGCCGCGAGCGCGAAGGACGCGAGGCTGAACAGACGGCCCGACTGGAGGTCCGCCGGTCGGGCGAGCGGTTCGAAAAAGGACCGCTCGTCGGTGACGGCGTACGCGGCGGCCGCCGCGGCGAGGAAGGGCGCCGCGGCCGC
>JBEQBK010000060.1:0-14577 GCA_041639855.1 Halobacteriaceae archaeon
GCCTCGGAATCCGTCCTGTTCTCGACGACGACTTCACCGGCTTGGTCGCCTCCCCCACTGTCGCTCCCTGGAAGCACGCCACTACAGCCAGCAAATGACATCGACGCTACTGCCCCGAACCCCGCGAGAAATCGCCGGCGAGACGGAGTATTTGACACGTTCTCGGAGGGCATACTATTCAAGAGAGGGATTGCGAATGAAATAGTACTACTGCCCGACCTGCGTCGTCACTGGTTTCGGCGTTCGCACGGCAGGTCTCGCTTCCGAGGGCTATCTATTCACGGAAGGTGTGAGTAAACCGGAGAAATGGTATAGACGGGAAATATCGGACTCTGTTTGAATACCTGGATGAGGGTCTGCTTTGGAGTGTGTACTGACTATAGAGGGTGAGTTCAGTAGGATACGTGGCTCACAGCACCAGTGATAATCTAATACTCAACCTCAATACTTGGATTCAAAGAGCGACCTTCCATCAGCCAGTGATGTACTCCGGAGCGAGGACCATAATGGCGAGAAAACAAACGAATACGAGGATGGCTGTGAGACGCAGTAAACCAGCCGCTCGTCGTCGATTTTTCGGAAGCGATTCAGCAATTCCGGACAGCGCAGTTCCCGCGACAAAGAAGAGCACCCACGGGACTACGGCTCCAGCCTCGCCGACACTCCAGGCATACACGAATATACACAGGAAAGAGAGCGACAGACCAAACTGGACGAGTGAGCTGGCCCGGCCTTGTGGCTCGTTGAACAGCACGTCGCTGATGTAGGGGACCATAGTCGATGTATTCCTGCTAACGACACAAAATGATGACTTAATGTGCTCCCAGTGGAACGTCTTCTCCCGTGCTACGCGATTTTACCGCAGGAACTGGGAGGTAATATACTTCGACGTTCGCACATCTACGTACGAACCCATACGAGGACACCACAGTTGGCGAATAGAACGCACAGTCCGGAGTTCGAGTGGCGACGCACGCACTGCGCGTGCTACGTCCCTACTCCTCGGCTTCGAACGTCTCGACGGTCGCCACGCGGTCGCCCTCCGCGGTTCGCATGACGATGACGCCTTGCGTGTTGCGGCCCTGTTCGGAGACCTCGCCGACCCTCGTGCGCATGATCTGGCCGGCCTCGGACATGGCGACCAAATCCTCGTCGCCGACGACGCGCTCGATGGCGACCGGTTCGCCGTTGCGCTCGCTGGTCTTGATGTCGCGCAGGCCCTTACCGTAGCGGGACTGCCGGCGGTACTCCTCTAAGGGTGTGCGCTTCCCGTAGCCGTTCTCCGTCACGGTGAGGAGGTCGGCGTCGTCTTCCGGTTCGGCGGCGACCAACCCGATCACTTCGTCCTCGCCTTCGAGTTTCACGCCGTTGACGCCGCGCGCGTTCCGGCCCATCGAGCGGGCCTCGTCCTCGGCGAAGCGGATGGCGTTGCCGTGTGCCGTACCCAGAAGAAGGTCGTGGTCGCCGTCCGTGACGGCCACGTCGGCGAGTTCGTCTTCGGCTTCGAGTTTGGCGGCAATAATTCCCGTCGAGCGGATGTTCTCGAACTCTTCCGCGGGTGTGCGCTTGACGTACCCACCCGAGGTAGCCATCGTCAGGAACTCGCCCTCGCCGAAGTCGTCGGTGTTGACGACGGCGGTGATCTCCTCGCCCGCGTCGAGGTCGAGCAGGTTCACCGCGGATTTGCCCCGTGCCGTCCGCGACATCTCGGGGACTTGGAAGGTCTTCAACTGGTAGACCTTCCCTTGGTTGGTGAAACAGAGGAGGTAGTCGTGGGTGTTCGCGCAGAACACCTTCGAGATTCGGTCGCCTTCCTTCACGTCGGCGCCGATGATGCCCTTCCCCCCGCGCTTCTGCGGGTCGAAGTTCGCCGCGGGCATCCGCTTGACGTAGTCGTCCTCGGTGACGACGACGAGGACGTCCTCCTCGGCGATGAGGTCCTCGCGGGTCACCGTACTGGAGTCCTCGACGAAGGAGGTGCGCCGGTCGTCGGCGTACTGCTCCTTTATCGCCTCCAGTTCCTCGACGATGACGTCGCGGAGCTCCGACTCGTCCTCCAGAATCGTCGTCAGGCGCTCGATTTCCGCCTGCACGTCCTCGTACTCCTCGTCGATTTCGCCGCGCTCCATCGCCGTCAGCGAGCCCAGTTGCATCGAGACGATGTGCTCGGACTGACGCTCGGAGAAGTCGAAGGCCTCCTCTAAGGACACTTTGGCGGCGTCCCGGTCCGGGGCGTTCTGGATGTACTCCACGACCGATTCGACGTTTTCGAGCGCCGTGAGCCGCCCCTCCAGGATGTGGGCGCGCTCCTCGGCCTCGTCCAGGTCGTGTTCGGAGCGTCGCCGGACGACCTCCTTGCGGTGGGCGACGTACTCCGCTAAGGTCTCCTTCAAATCGAGGACCTTCGGTTGCCCGTCCACGAGCGCGAGGTTGATGACGCCGAATGTCTTCTCCAGGTGGCTCTCCAGAAGCTGGTTCTTCACGACTTCGGGCATCGCGTCGCGTTTGAGCTCGATGACAATACGCACGCCGTCGCGGTCGGACTCGTCGCGGAGGTCCCGGATGCCCTCGATTTCGCCGTCGTTGACGTCCTCGGCGATGCGCTCGACGAGACGCGCCTTGTTCTGCTGATAGGGAATCTCCGTGACGACGATGCGACCCTCCTCCGCGTCGACCTCGAACTCCGCGCGCATCCGAACACGGCCCCGGCCGGTGGCGTAGGCGTCCTGAACGCCCTGCCGGCCGACGATGTTCGCGCCCGTCGGGAAGTCGGGACCCTTCACATGGTCGGTCAGGTCCGCGATGGAACAGTCGGGGTTCTGCAGGAGGTGGACCGTCGCGTCAACCACTTCCCCCAGATTGTGCGGCGGGATGTTCGTGCTCATCCCGACCGCAATACCCGACGAGCCGTTCACGAGGAGATTCGGGAACGCCGCCGGGAGTACCTCTGGCTCCTCGAGGCGGTCGTCGTAGTTCGCTTGGAAGTCGACGGTGTTCTGGTCGATGTCGGAGAGCAACTCCTCGGCGATGGGCGACATCCGGGCCTCCGTGTAGCGCATCGCGGCCGCGGGGTCGCCGTCCATCGACCCGAAGTTGCCCTGTCCGTCGACGAGCGGGTAGCGCATCGAGAAGTCCTGTGCCATCCGAACCAGGGTGTCGTAAATGGCGGAGTCCCCGTGCGGGTGGTAGTCACCCATCGTCTCGCCCACCACCGAGGACGACTTCCGGTGCGAGGAGCGGGACGTGACGCCCATCTCGTTCATCGCATAAAGGATGCGCCGGTGGACCGGCTTGAGCCCGTCCCGGACGTCCGGCAGGGCGCGGCCCGCGATGACGGACATCGCGTAGTCGATGTAGGACTGCTCCATCTCGTCCTCGATACGGACGCGCTGTACCTCCTCCGCACTCACGTCGACATCGGGGCCGGGGGCGTCGGGGAATTCCGAGCTCATATATCAACCCACTCCGCTTCGGGCGAGTGCTCCTTAATAAACTGCTTGCGGGGCTCGACGGCGTCGCCCATCAACACGTTGAACATCTTGTCCGCCGCGGCGGCGTCCTCGATGGTAATCTGCTTGAGGATTCTGTTCTCGGGGTTCATCGTCGTCTCCCAGAGCTGCTCGGGGTTCATCTCGCCCAACCCTTTGAAGCGCTGAACCTGGGTCGGGTTGCCGTTGCATTTTTCCTCGATTATCTCCTCGCGCTCCGCTTCGGTCATCGCGTCGTACGTGTCGCCCCGATAGCGGATGCGGTAGAGCGGCGGCTGGGCGGCGTAGACGTGGCCGCCCTCCAAGAGCGGACGCATGTGGCGGTAGAACAGGGTGAGCAGGAGCGTCCGGATGTGCGCACCGTCGACGTCCGCGTCGGTGGCGAAGATGACCTTGCCGTAGCGCAGGTCCTCGATGTCGAACTCGTCGCCGACGCCGGTCCCCAGCGCGGTGATGATGTTCCGAATCTGGTCGTTTTCGAGGATGCGGTCGAGACGGTGTTTCTCGACGTTCAGAATCTTCCCCCGAATCGGTAGCACGGCCTGGAACTCGGGGTTGCGGGCCTGCTTGGCGCTGCCGCCCGCGGAGTCGCCCTCCGCGATGAACAGCTCCGCCTCGTCGGGGTCGCGGCTCTGGCAGTCCGCGAGTTTCCCGGGCAGCGAGGTGGATTCGAGCGCGGACTTCCGGCGGGTGAGCTCCTCCGCCTTCTTCGCGGCCTTCCGGGCCTTGGCGGCCTCGACGGCCTTCGAAATGATGGTCTCCGCGGTGTCGGGGTGTTCCTCGAAGTAGGTGTTGAGCCCCTCGTGGAGGATGCTCTCGACGATACCCCGTACTTCGCCGTTGCCGAGTTTCGTCTTGGTCTGGCCCTCGAACTGCGGGTCGGGGTGTTTAACCGAAATCACCGCGGTCAACCCCTCCCGGACGTCTTCGCCGTTGAGCGTGTCGTCCAAGTCGTTGAGGAGGTTGTTCTCCTGGGCGTAGTCGTTGACGACTCTGGTGAGTGCGGTCTTGAACCCTGTCAGATGGGTTCCCCCCTCGCGGGTATTGATGTTGTTCGCGAAGGCGTGAATAGAGCCCTGTAGCTCGTCGGTGGCCTGCATCGCGACCTCGACGCTGATGTCCTCCTCCTCGCCCTCCAGGTAGATGACGTCGTCGTGGAGTGGCGTCTTCGCCTCGTTGAGGTAGCGGACGAACTCCCGGATACCGCCCTCGTACTCGAAGATTTCCTCGGTGTCCTCCCGCTCGTCGGCGAGTTGGATACGAACCCCCGGATTCAGGAAGGCCAGCTCCCGGAGCCGGGAGGCGAGCGTGTTCGTCGTGAACTCGACGGTCTCGAAGATCTCTTGGTCGGGCCAGAATGTGATCTCCGTGCCGGTCTCTTCGCCCGCCCCCATCTCGCGGACCTCTTCGAGCCCCTGGGGCTCGCCGCGCTCGAAGGCCTCGTGGTAGACCGTGCCGTCGCGACGGACCTCAACCTCCAACCGCTCGGAGAGGGCGTTCACCACGCTCACGCCGACGCCGTGCAACCCGCCCGAAACCTGGTAGGACTCCTTGTCGAACTTCCCGCCAGCGTGGAGAACGGTCATGATGACCTCCACGGCGGGGCGGTCGTACTCCTCGTGGGTGTCCACCGGGATGCCCCGGCCGTCGTCGGCGACGGTGACGGAGCCGTCCTCGCCCACCGTGACCTCGATATGGTCACAGTAGCCCGCGAGCGCCTCGTCGATGGAGTTGTCTACCACCTCGTACACTAGGTGGTGGAGTCCGCTCGCGTCCGTCGAGCCGATGTACATCGCCGGACGCTTGCGGACGGCCTGTAAGCCCTCCAACACCTGAATCTGCCCGGCTCCGTACTCGTTTCCGTCTGGCATAATCGTTGGTTCGGATAGTTCCGGGGGCGGGATAAGCCCATCGGGCGCGCTCGCGTGCGCGCGTGCTTCCTCACCCGAGCGGAAGGTTTATGAACAACCGTGATTGAATCTTTCATGCCAAACGCTACCACATGGTGTGGGGCGGGGGCACGAGAATCCCGACCATGACTCCCGAGGAGGACACCGACGCGCGACGACGCGAGGCAGAGCGCCACGAACGCGACCGGCTGGCCCGCCGCGAGTATCAGTCGGTCGAGTACGAACTCATCGGTTTCTGAGGGGGCGTTTCACTTTCACCCCGCCACCACGCACCTTATGGTGGCGGTTGCGTTAGGGAGTGAGTAGAGATGTCCTTCCAATCGACGCTCGGCGAGGAGGAGTCCGTCGCGGAGGAGCTCGCGGCGGGCCAACGCTCTATCTCCATCGCCGAGTTCTTCGAGAAGAACAAACACATGCTGGGCTTCGACTCCGGAGCCCGAGGGCTGGTGACGGCTGTCAAGGAGGCCGTCGACAACGCCCTCGACGCCTGCGAGGAGGCCGGCCATCTCCCCGATATCTACGTCGAAATCGAGGAAGTCGGGGAGTACTACCGCCTCATCGTCGAGGACAACGGCCCCGGCATCACCAAAGAGCAGTTGCCCAAAGTGTTCGGGAAACTCCTCTACGGGTCGCGCTTTCATGTTCGGGAACAGAGTAGAGGGCAGCAAGGTATTGGAATATCCGCAGCGGTCCTCTACAGCCAACTCACGAGCGGGAAGCCCGCAAAAGTAACCTCGCGCACGCAGGGTGCCGAGGAAGCCGACTACTTCGAGCTCGTCATCGACACGGACACCAACGAGCCCGAAATCGATGTCGACGAGACGACGAGCTGGGACCGGCCACACGGCACCAGAATCGAGCTGGAGATGGAGGCGAACATGCGTGCGCGCTCACAACTCCACGACTACATCGAGCACACGGCGGTCGTCAACCCCCACGCCCGCCTCGAACTCGTGGAGCCGGAGGGGCAGTTCAAATACGAGCGCGGCACCGACGAACTCCCGGACGAAACCGAAGAAATCCGGCCCCACCCCCACGGCGTCGAGTTAGGCGCCCTCATCAAGATGCTCGGGGAGACCGACTCCTACTCCCTCTCGGGCTTCCTGCAGGAGGAGTTCACCCGCGTCGGCGCCAAAACGGCACGGAGCGTCCTCGACAACTTCCGGGACGAACACTACGGCCGCGAGATGGCGTGGTCCACGCCCGAGGCTGGTCTGGTGGACGCTATCTCGGAGGCGGTCTCGAACAAATCGAGCGAGGCCACGGCGACGTTCGCCGAGGGTAGTGCGAAGGAAATCGGCGACGCGGCGCCCGTCACGCGCTCCGCGGTAGAGGCCGCCATCGAGTCCGCCGCGGACGCCGTCTCCGAGGAGCACGACGAGACGTTCGGCGCCACCGTCAGGGAGAAGGCCGCCGACGCCGCGTGGGTCGCGGTGAGCGAGGACCGCACCGCGGACTGCGAAGGGCTGGTCGACGACGCGACGACCACGCGAAAGGACAACGAAGCCATCGCCGGGCTGGCCGAGCGCATCGCGGAGACAGTCCCGGACCGGGGCGAGCGCCACCGCTTCACCCGTTCCGCGCTCGACGACTTGGTCGCCCGGGCGGCCGACCGCACCGAGGACGCGGTCGGCGAGTCCTTCGGCGACACCGCGCGTGAGAACGTCGCCGACACCTTCTGGGCGCGGATGGAGACGGTGCCGGATGAGCCCCCGAAAGTCGACGACGTGGCCGGCGACCGGGACGCCGCCGCCGAACTCCTGACGGCGATGGAGGAGACGGACATCATCTCGCCGCCCACGGACTGTCTCTCGCCCATCACGCCGGAGAACGTGCATGCAGGGCTCGAAAAGGAGTTCGACGCGGACTTCTTCGCCGCGGCGACCCGCGACGCGGACGTCCACGGCGGCGACCCCTTCATCGTGGAGGCGGGCATCGCCTACGGGGGCGAACTCGAAAGCGAGGGGAAGGTGAACCTGATGCGCTTCGCGAACCGAGTTCCCCTAGTGTATCAGCGCGGCGCCTGCGCGACGGCCGACGTCGTCGGGAACATCGGCTGGCGGAACTACGGGCTCGACCAGTCCGGCGGGAGCGGGATTCCCACCGGCCCCTGTGTGGTGATGGTCCACGTCGCCTCCACGAACGTCCCCTTCACCAGTGAGTCGAAGGACGCCATCGCCAACGTCCCCGAAATCGAGGACGAGATCGAACTCGCCATCCGCGAGGCGGCACGGGAGCTGAAGAGCTACCTGAACAAGCGCCGCTCGATGCAGAAACGCCGGCAGAAACAGGACGTACTGGCGACCATCCTGCCGACGATGGCCGAGAAGGTCGCGGAAGTCGTCGACAGGGACGAGCCCGAGGTCGGCGACGCGATGGCCCGCATCATGAACAACGTCCTCGTCGAGCGCGAGGTGGAGAACGACGGGGTGACGCTCACGGTGGAGAACAATTCCGACACCGCCGAGGAACTCGAAATCACCGACATCGTGGCTACCGACACCGAACCGGAGGGCCTGCCCGACGACGTGCGCGCCGTCGCGATGGACGGTGAGTACTTCCTTACCTGGCACGTCGAAGTGTCCGCGGGCGAGGAGGAGACGCTCGAATACAGGACCGACGCCGACGGCTTCGACCTCTCCGTCGAGGGCGTCGAGGACGCGAAACTCACCGTATCCCAATGAGCACCACAGACGAAGAGGCCAGAGAGCGCCTCATCGACCTCGCGGCGGAGTTCTACGACCAGTTCGAGAGCGGGGAGGTCCCCAGCCTCTCGGTGCCCACGCGCACCAAGTCCAACATCGAGTACGACGAGGACGCCGACGTATGGGTGTACGGCGACCGCCACTCGACGCGCTCGGCCAACTCGGTGGGCGGCGCACGAAAGCTGTTGAAGGCGGTGTACGCCATCGACTTCCTCGCCCAGCAACTGGAGGAGGACCGCTCCTCGACGCTGCGTGAGCTCTACTACCTCTCCGAGTCTTGGGAGGAGGACGAAGCCCAGTTCAACAGCCAGGACGAGTCGAACAGCCTCATCGAGGACTTGGAAATCGTCTCGGGGGTGAAACGGGAGGACTTCCACATGCGCCCGGAGGAGTCCGGAGCGAAGGTGATGGGCCCGCTGTACCTCCGCGAGCAGACGAACCGCGGCGACCGGGATATCCACTGCCAGGACGACGTTGGGCAGGGAGGGTATCAGATACCCAACAACCCGGACACAATCGAGTTCCTCGACTGCGACGCGGAGTTCGTCCTCTGCGTCGAGACCGGCGGGATGCGCGATAGGCTCGTGGAAAACGGTTTCGACGAGGAACACGACGCCCTCGTCGTCCACCTCGGCGGCCAGCCCGCGAGAGCGACCCGCCGGCTCATCAAGCGTCTCCACGACGAGCTCGACCTGCCGGTGGCGGTGTTCACCGACGGCGACCCCTGGTCCTACCGTATCTACGGGTCGGTCGCCTACGGCTCCATCAAGTCCGCCCACCTCTCGGAGTACCTCGCGACGCCCGAGGCCGACTTCATCGGCATCCGTCCGGAGGACATCGTGGAGTACGACCTTCCCACGGACCCGCTCGCGGACTCGGACATCAACGCCCTCGAAAGCGAACTGGAGGACCCGCGCTTCCAGACGGACTACTGGCGCGAGCAAATCGAACTCCAGCTCGATATCGACAAGAAGGCCGAACAGCAGGCGCTCGCCTCCCGAGGGCTCGACTTCGTCACCGACACCTATCTCCCCGAACGGCTCTCCGCGATGGGCTTCCTCTGAGGGCTAGTTGTCGGGGCCGTCCTCGTCGAGCGCGACCGGAATCGCCCGCTTGGCCACGTCCGCCGCGAACGCCGCGGAGTCGGATGCCAGGTCTTCGAAGGTGTTGTAGTGAATCGGTACCACCAGATCCGGCTCCAGGACATCCGCCAGCTCGGCGGCCTCCTCGCGGGTCATGGTGAACGACTTCGCGATGGAGGGGAGGAACAGCGAAACGTTCAGGTCCGTTTGCTCGTCGACGACGTCGGAGTCGCCCGTCCAGAAGCACGCGCGGCCGTCGACGACGAAGCGGAAGCCACAGCCGAAACCCCGGGGGTGAACGACCGAGCCGTCCGCGTTCGCACGCGGGCCGTCGGGGTCGTTGTACGCCGGCACCGCTTCGATGGCGCAGTCGGCGGCGACGAGTTCCTCGTCGTATCCCACGCGGCGTACGTCGTAGGGGAGTTCCTCGGGCTGGACGACGTCCCGGCCGATGTTCTCGGCGTCCACTTCCTCGTAGACGACGACGACGGTCTCGTCGTTGGAGACGCGCTCGACGCCGTCGCTGTCGTAGTGGTGGTCGTGCGTGACGAGCACGACGTCCGCGTCCTCGGGGCGGTACTCCCGGCCCTCCGGGTGGCCGTCCAAGTCGTACTGGTCGTGCCATGTGCCGTCCATAGTCCCGTAGCGCCCGGGGTCAGTGTAGACGACGGTGCCGCGCTCGCCCTCGACCCGGGCGCAGGCGTACCCCAGCCACGTTACGTCCATACCGTCGAAGCTGACCGTCATGCACCGCCCTTCCGCGCGGACCCTCAAATGCTATCGGGTGTCGGCATCCCTGGCCAGGCGCTCGACACGTTCGAGCGAGTCGGCGTCGGCGGGCGACTTGTCGGTACGAACGCCCAAAAAGCGCGGGAAGCGGAGCGCGTAGCCCGACTCGTAGGTCGGTGAGGTCTGTATCTCCTCGTAGCCGACCTCGAAAACGACGTTCGGGGCGAAGCGAATCTCCTGTCCGGACTCGCGGGTGACGTGGGGCTCTAGCAGGTCGGTCAGGTCGGCGAGCTCCTCGTCGGTGATGCCGGTCGCGACCTTCCCCACGGGGGCGTGTCGGTCGCCGTCGCAGGCGGCCACCTCGAAGGTACCGAAAAAGTCGGCGCGGCGCCCTTCACCCCACTCCGCGCCGGTCACGACTAGGTCGAGGGTCTCCACGTCGGGTTTGCGCTTGAGCCAGTTTCGCCCGCGCTGGCCCGGCGAGTACGCTGAGTCGGGGTCCTTGAGCATGATGCCCTCGTGGCCCGCTTCGAGCGCGCGGCGCTCGGCGTCGGCGATTTCGTCCGCACTGTCGGTTAGCCGGAGCTCCGAGACCCCGGCGTCGAGCAGGCCGGACAGGCGGTCGTGGCGAACCCGCAGGGGTTCGTCCAGGAGGTCCTCCCCGCCAGCGTGCAGGCAGTCGAACGCCCGGAGCTCGACCGCGACGTTCTCCCTCGCTTCTTCGATATCGTGTTTCCGGCGGAAGCGTCTGAGTACCTCCTGAAACGGGAGGGGCGCGCCGTCGTCGTCGACCGCGACGACCTCGCCGTCGAGGATGGCCGGGGCGTCGAGGTGCTCCGCCGCGAACGCGACGACCTCGGGAAGCGCATCGGTTACGTTCTCCATGTTACGGGAGTAGATTTCGATTTTCTCCCCCACATGTAGTTGTACCCGCGCGCCGTCGAACTTCGTCTGGACGGCGACCTCGTCCCACGATTCGAGCGCGTCCGCGGCGGTGCCGGCCTGCGCGAGCATCGCCTGGACGGGACGCCCGACTTCGAGGGACATCGCGTCTAGGCCCTCAACGTCCTCGTCCCGCGCGGCGACCGCGACGCGGCCGTAGTCGTTCGAGACCTGCAGGGCGCGCTCGACCGACTCGGCCGGCACACCGAACGCCTCCGTGATGGCGTCCCGAACGGTCCCTTCCCCGACCCCGATGCGCATCTCCCCGAGTACGAGCCGGGCGAGGTAGCGGGCCTCCGCCGGGTCGGCGCGCTTGAACAGCCCCAACAGAACGGCCACCTTGTCGTCGTGGCTCCCTTCGCCCTCCGTACCGGCCAGCGCCCCGAGTTCGTCGAAAACCTCCGCGACGGTGAGGGCGTCCTCGCCGGCGCCGAACGCGGCGAGCCCGGTCTGGCCGCCCAGCTCCAGTTCCGCGGCGACGTCTCCGATATCGCCGACCTCCGCGAGCGCCGACTCGATGTCGTCGGGCGAGACGTTCGGACCCGCCGCGCGGGCCAGCGCCTCGTAGCACGTCGAGGGCCCGACGTCGAGTTTCCGCTCGCCGTGCGCGGGGAAAACGCGGCCCTGCACGAAGCGGGCGACCGCCGCGAGGTCCTCACCGGCCCCCTCGAAGAGCGCGGCGACGGCCGAGACGGTCTCCAGGTCGGCCTCGATGGCTTCGGTTTCGGCTGCGTGCTCGGCGAACGACGCGAACTCCATCGCTCGGCGGTAGCTCCCGGTCCCGTATAACAGCCCCGAAGGTCGCCCGCCCGTCGCCTTCTTATCCGGGGACGGGTAATGGGGTGCCATGGCTGAGTCCGACCTCGTGGCGCGAGTCTCGGAGGCCCTCGAAACGGACGCGGAAGCCTTCGAGGACCGGGTCGCGGAGGACGTCGCGACCATCCTCGCGGAGATCGACGCCGGCACCTTCGACAACCCACAGGGTATCGTCGGCCTCGAATACGAGTTCTACGCGGTCGACCGGGGCGAGCGCCCCCGATACACGGAGCCGGGTGGCGAGGGGGGCCTCGCGCGGGTCCCGCGACGGCTACTCTCCTACGTCGGCTTCGAGAAGGAACTCGGGCTTCACAACGCCGAGATGTCCACGAGCCCCGACCCGCTGAACGACTCCGGGCTGCAGGCCCAGTTCCACGAGGTTCGGGCGCGCCTGGAGGCGGCGAGCGACCCGATGGGCGTGGAGGGGCTCCGCCTCGTGAGCGACGGGATGTGGACCATCCCCCCGGAGGGGGAAACCGCCCGCGAGTATCTGGGCGACAGCGTCGAGGTGGACGGCGTCGAGTTGGCGACGAACATGGCCGACTCCGCGCGCTATCACGCGATGGCGAACACCGAGGGCGCTGTCGTGGGGGACCTGGAGGCCCCGGGGGTGTCGTTCCCCGCGGCGACCGTGATGCCCGAAAGCCTGATTACCTCCATCCAACCCCACTACCAGGTGCCACAGGCTCGGAACCTCCCGGAGTACTTCCGTTACGCCCTCCGGATAGCGGGTCCGCTGCTCGCGCTGGCCGTGAACTCGCCGTTCTTCCCGCCGGACCTCTACGACGAGGACGTGTCGCCCGCCGAGATTCTCGACGAGGGCCACGACGAGAACCGCGTCGACGTCTTCGAGAGCGTGCTCAACCCCGAGGGCGCGGAGAAGGTCCGGTTCCCCCGCGACGTGGAAACGGCCGAGGAGGCCGTCCGGCGGGTCGCCGAGGACCGAACGGTGGTGCCGATGGAAGTCGAGACGGGTGCACGCTTCGACGACGAGTTCGCGCACTTCCGGCACAAACACGGCACCTACTGGCGCTGGGTCCGCCCCGTCTTCGGCGGTGCGAGTGAGGAAGCGGCGAACGCGCGCATCGAGTTCCGCCCCCTCCCCGCACAGCCCACCGTGAGGGACGTAATCGCGTTGCAGGCTACCTTCGCGGGGCTCCTTGTTGCCCTCCACCGGACCAGCCACCCCGTTCGCCGGCTGCCGTGGGCGGAGGCCGAGTCGAACTTCTACGCCGCGGCCGCCGACGGGCTGGACGCCGACCTCGCCTGGCTCACCGCCGACGGCGCGGAGGCGGAAACGACCGAGGAACTGTACGACGACCTGCTCTCGCTCGCGGCCGAGGGACTACGCTCGCGAGGGGTAGAGGACGCGGCGTTCTACATCGACCCCCTCCGGGCCCGGGTGGCGGCGAGCACGACCCCGGCCGACTGGAAGCGCGAGCGGGTGCGCGAACGGATGGGCGCCGGCGAGGCGTTCCCCGACGCCGTGCGGGATGTCCAGCGCGAGTACATCGAGAAACAGGCCGAAACGCTGCTCGACGGAACGTTCGCCGACTGGATAGAAACCCGGTGACCCTTGTGGGGCGTCGATAGCCGCGCGCGTTCCGGCGCTCGCGATAGTATCCGGACGCACGTTCGTTCGAACCCGAACCGTGTTTTCCGGGCGCTATGTTCGCCTATATAGCGTATATATTGAAAAATATACCTATCAAATGGGTTATTTATGGGTAGCGTGCCTGCGGACACGTATGCCACGAGCGGTCCTTCTGCGGTGTCCGATCTGTGATTCCGTTCGAGCGTTCGAGGGGACGCGAAACGAGCGCTCGAAGCCCGAGTTGTACCCGCCGGTGAAAGAACACCTGCGCAGTCACGGACTCGACGAGAGCAAGGCCGCGATTCGGAAACACCAGATAATCGACGATGCGGACGAGCTCATCGTCGCCGCCGACGATCGCTCCCGGCTTCCGGTGTCTGGGTGGCAGAGCCGGAGTGCCACGTGGCTTCCCGAGAGCGTCCCGCCGGAGACGACCCCCGACGCGACCCGTTCACGGCCCCATGCCGAGAAATGAGCGGCGGAGCCCGTTCCGCCCCACGGACCGCGACTGCCGGCGACTTCGGCACACTCCACCGCACGTCACCCCCTGCTCCGGACCGGTGCCCGGCGCTCGGACGGTGGTCCGGTGAGTGAGACGGACCTGAGCGACCCGAAGTACTACCTCAATCGCGAGCTCTCGGAGCTCGCGTTCCAGGAACGGGTCCTCAGTGAGGGCACGGACGAGCGTAACCCACCCCTCGAACGGCTCCGGTTTCTCGCCTTCTTCACGAAGAACACCGACGAGTTCTTCATGAAACGTGTCGGGGGGCTCAAACAGCAGGTCGACGCGGGCGTGAGCGAGACGACCCCGGACGGCAGGACGCCGAAAGAACAGTGGGACGAGGTCCTCGACGCGGCGCGCCCGCTCTTCCAGCGACAGTCCGAATACTGGCGGACGGTCCTGAAGCCGACGCTCGCCGAGGAAGGGGTCGAAATCCGAACCCCCGACGAGCTACCGGCGGACGAACGGGCGCAGTTGCGGACGCGCTTCGAGGAATCGATACTGCCGACGCTGACCCCGCTCGCGTTCGACCCGGCACACCCGTTCCCGTTCATTTCGAACCTCTCGCTCTCGCTCGCCGTGCTCTCCTCCGGACCGGAGGAGCCGACCTTCACCCGTATCAAGATACCGGCGAACCAGAACCGACTGATGGCCGTCGACGGCGACCGGTACGTTCTCATCGAGGACCTCATCGAGGACAACCTCGATTTACTGCTTCCCGACCTCGACATCCGCGACGTATCGAAGTTCAAAGTGACCCGAAACGCCGAGGTCCGACGCAACGAGGAGGTCGCGGAGGACCTCATCGA
>JBEQBK010000061.1:0-14523 GCA_041639855.1 Halobacteriaceae archaeon
GGTCGTCGCCGCCGGCGGCGGGGCACTCTCCTTCGCGCGCATCGAGAACCCACGGGAGGTGCGGGATATCGTGGACCGCTCCCGTTCGGAGTCAATCCCCGGAAGCGTCGAGCAGTGGCGCGCGATCCGGGAGGCGGCCCGCGCGCTGCGGGCCGCCGTCGAGACCTGACTACACGTCGCGGGCCAGCCACACCGTCCGCCGCTCCGGGTCCACGCCGTCGACGTCCCGCCCGGGGTGCGTGCCGAGGCGCTCGAAGCCGTGGTGTCGGTAGAAGCCGAGCGCGTCGTGGTCCTCGTAGGTCGCCACCAACTGCGTGCGACCGCCCGAATCGGTCTGGCGCTCGGTTATCGCGTCGAGAAGCGCCGTCCCGACGCCCGCGCCCTGCGCGTCGGGATGGACGTAGAGGTTGAACAGCTCACAGTAGCCCCGTCGGGGAACGGTGCCGCGGCCGGCGCCGACCGGTTCGCCCCCGCGCTCGGCGATATGCCACGCTCCCGCCGCGCCGGGCTCCCGGATCTCCTCGCGGAGCGCCGTCACCCGGTAGAACGTGCGGACGTTCGCCTCGATGAACGCGGGCGGAAGGAGCCCGTCGTAGGCGTGGCGCCAGCCGGCAGCACAGATGCGGCGGACGGCCGGGGCTTCTTCGGGAGATGCCGTCCGGACGCGAACCGGAGTCGTCATCGTATCGTCCGCGTACCGGCGTTCATCTAATCCGTTCGGTCCCGACTCAGAGCCCCGCGACGACGTCGTCGTACAGCGCCTCGACGTCCGCTTTCTCCTCGTCGCTGAGTTCCACGATGGGCTCTCTGACCCGCCCGTCGCCGTTCTCCATGCCGGCGAGGCCCATCGCGTGTTTCACCGCGGGGACGCTCAGCGCACCCGGATACTGGCCGTCGCCCGCCCGGCCACGGTAGTCTTGGAACGGCTGGGCCAGGTCCCGGAGCGCCCGGGCTCGCTCCCAGGCCCCGTCTTCGAGGGCGTCGAACAGTTCGAGTCCCAGCTCCGGGACGACGTTCGAGACGCCCGCGGTGAAGCCCTCCGCCCCCTCCAGCCACAGCGAGGGCGCGTACGGCTCGGCCATCCCGTCGACCCAGACGGTGTCGGAGTCGTCCGCAGCGACGGCGGCCGCGAACTTCGGGACGTCCTCGACGGCGTACTTGATGCCCGCGACGGAGTCGAGCGCCGCGAGCCCCGCGAGAAACTCCACGGACGGGTCGAATCCGCGGACGTACGGCACCAGCGGAAGGTCGCTCGCCGCGCCGAGCTTCTCGTAGTACGTCAACAACCCCCGCTCGTGTTTGTACGTGTGGTCCGGTGGCATCACCATGGCGGCGTCCGCGCCCGCGGCCTCGGCACCGGCGGCCGCGTCGAGGGCGGTGCGGGTCGCCCCGCCGACGCCCGCGAGGACGGTCGTCGAGTCGGGGGCCGCATCGACGACGGTTTCGACGCTGGCGATGCGCTCCTCGTGGGTCAGGGCGTGGTACTCGCTGATGTTCGCGGCCGCCAGCAGCGTCGAGACACCCCGCTCGGCGAGAAAAGAGACGTTCGACGCGATGGCGCTGTGGTCCACGTCGAGCGACGGGTCGAAGGGAGTCAACACCCCGGCAGCGACGCCCCGCAGCCCGTCCGTGAGTGTATTTGACACGCAAGATAGCGGAGCTTCGAGCGTTATTAATGTGTGGGGATTCGCCGACGGCGTCGGGGTCGTCGGCACGCGTACGTCGTTCGTCCGTCAGACGGTAGCCCCGGGTTCGGGGTCGTCGCGCGGGTTCGCGCGAACCCGTCTGCCGCGAGCCCATGAGTTAAGCCGCCGCCGCCGGAGTCGGAGGTATGGAGAAGCGAGAACTCGGTTCGACCGGCTGGGACGTGACCGAAGTCGGCCTCGGAACGTGGACGATGGGGGGCGTCTGGTCCGAAGCGACCGACGAGGAGTGCCGGGCGGCCGTGCGCGCGGCCCTCGATTCGGGCGTGAACTTCATCGACACCGCCGACGTGTACGGCGGGGGGCGCGCCGAAAAAGTCATCAACGACGTGCTCGCCGACTACGACGCCGACGAGCGCGTCTACGTCGCGACGAAGGCCGGCCGCTATCTGGACCCGCACGTCCCGGAGCACTACGACCACGAGCATCTGGAGGAGTTCATCGACGACTCCCGCGAGCGCTTGGGGATGGACACTCTCGATTTGGTCCAACTCCACTGCCCGCCCACCGAAGCGTACTATCAGCCCGAGACGTTCGAGGCGATGCGCGAAATAAAAGAACAAGGGAAAATCCGCGAGTTCGGCGTCTCCGTCGAGAAGGTCGAGGAGGCGCGGAAGGCCATCGAGTACGAGGGAGTGGAGTCGGTTCAGATCATCTTCAACCCCTTCCGCCAGCGCCCCGCGGAGTCCTTCTTCGAGGAGGCGGCCGACAACGATGTCGGCATCATCGTCCGCGTCCCCCTCGCGTCCGCGCTCCTCGCTGACGCCTTTGACCGGGACGCGGCGTTCGGCGACAACGACCACCGGAAGGCAGCCGCGGAAGAGGGCGTCTCGGCGGGCGTCGGCGGCAAGGGCGGCGAAACGTTCTCCGGGGTCCCCTTCGAGGCTGGCCTCGACGCCGTCGACGAGCTCCGTCCCTACGTGCCCGAGGACGCGACGATGGCGCAGTACGCCCTGCGCTGGGTTCTCGACCACGACGCCGTGACGACGGTGATTCCCGGGTCGACGAACCCGACCCACGTCGAGGAGAACGCGGCCGCTTCGGGGATGGCATCGCTCAGCCACGAGGAACACGGCGCGGTTCGGGACATCTACGAGGAGCACGTCTACGAGCACTGCCACCATCAGTGGTAACGGCCCGCGCTGTCGCTTCGAAGCGTCGCAGTCACCACTTAGCGCTGACAGACGCCACTCCGGTAGTCGTAGGGAGGCGAGCCACGCGGAACGGCTCCCGAAAGGCGCGACGTGCCTTTCGCTGGCTCGTTAGAGGAAGTCCTCGATGTGGTCGGCGACCTCGTTGGGCGTGTCCCCGACGGGAACGCCCGCGTCGTTCAACGCGTTGATTTTCGATTCGGCCGTTCCGGTACCGCTACCGGAGACGATGGCGCCGGCGTGGCCCATCCGCTTGCCCGGGGGCGCCGTGCGGCCGGCGATGAAGCCGGCGACCGGAGTGTCCATGTTCTCGGCGATGTAGCGGGCGGCCTCCTCCTCGTCCTCGCCGCCGATTTCGCCGCACATGGCGACTGCCTCGGTCTCGGGGTCGTTCTCGAACGCTTCGAGCGCGTCGATGAACGAGGTCCCGATGATGGGGTCGCCGCCGATACCCACTGCGGTGGTCTGGCCGAGCCCGCGCTCGGTGAGGTTCGAGACGACCTGATACGTGAGGGTCCCCGAGCGGGAAACCAGTCCCACGTTCCCGGACTCGAAGATGTTCCCCGGCAGGATGCCCAGCTTGGCCTCACCCGGCGTGATGATACCGGGGCAGTTCGGGCCCAGCAGACGGGTGTCCGTCTCGGTCAGGCGCTTGTTCACTTTCGCCATGTCCTGGGTCGGGATGCCCTCCGTGATGGCGACCACGAGGTCGAGGTCCGTGTCGAGCGCCTCGAAGAGCGCGTCGCCCGCGAAGGCGGGCGGCACGAAGACCACGGAAGCGTCGGCGTCCTCCTCGCGGACGGCCCCGTGGACCGTGTCGTAGACGGGGACGCCGGCTACTTCCTGCCCGCCGCGGCCCGGCACGGCGCCGGCCACGACGTTCGTCCCGTACTCCATCATCTGCTCGGCGTGGAACTTGCCCTCGCCGCCGGTGATGCCCTGTACGACAACCCGGGTGTCGTCGTCGACTAGAATGCTCATGTTAGTTCCCCTCCGAATACTCGACGGCCCGTTGCACGGCCGCTTCGAGCGTGTGTTCGACCGTTACCAGGTCCTCGTTCAGAATCTCCATCCCTTCCTCGGCGTTCGTGCCCGCGAGGCGGACGACGACGGGCTTGGGGATTTCGTCGAACTGGCCCAGCGCCTCGTTGATGCCGCGGGCCACTTCGTCGCCGCGGGTGATACCGCCGAAGATGTTGAACACGACCGACTCGACGTTCTCGTCGGAGAACACCATGTCGAGCGCGTTCGCGATGCGGTCGGCCTTCGCGCCGCCGCCGACGTCGAGGAAGTTGGCGGGCGTCCCGCCGTAGTAGTCCACCAGGTCGAGCGTGGTCATCACGAGGCCCGCGCCGTTGCCGATGATACCCACGTCCCCCGAGAGGCGGACGTAGTCGAAGCCGTACTCGTCTGCCTTCCGTTCCAAATCGTTCTGGAAGGTCTCTTCCTCCATTTCCTCCAGGTTCGGATGGCGGAAGAGCGCGTCGTCGTCGACGTTGAGGACGGCGTCCGCGGCGATGACCTCGTTGTCGGCGGTGACCATCAGCGGGTTGATTTCCGCGTCGGAGCCGTCGTTGTCGGCCCAGATGTCGTACAGCGTCGAGAGGACGCTCGCCACGTCGCTAGCGATTTCGGGGTCGACGCCGGCCTCGTAGACGACCTTCCGCGCCTGGAAGGGGTGCATCCCGAAGGACGGGTCGATGTGCTCCCGGGCGATGGCCTCGGGGGTTTCCTCGGCGACCTCCTCGATGTTGACGCCGCCCTTGGTCGAGACCATCGCGACGGGCTTGCCCTCGCCGCGGTCGAGGGTGACGCCGACGTACAGTTCGTTCACGAAGTCGACGGCCTCCTCGACGAGGACGCGCTCGACGGTGAACCCCTTGAGGTCCATGCCGAGGATGTCCTCGGCGGCCTCTCGGGCTTCCGCCTCGCTCTCCGCGAGTTTGATACCGCCGGCCTTGCCGCGGCCGCCGACGTGGACCTGTGCCTTGATGGCGACCGGGTAGCCGATCTCCGCCGCGTGCTCGACGGCCTCGTCGACCGTCGTCGCGAGCGCGGACGCCGGGGTCGGGAGTCCGGCGTCGGCGAACACTTCCTTCGCCTGATATTCGTGTAGCCTCATACAGGCGAGAGGGTGTCCGGATTCGGTATAAATCCGGCCATTCGTTCGCGTCAGCGGTCCACAAACGTCCTGAAAAACCCTGTTGGAACCGTCCGCTGTGCGCTCCTGGCGTCGCCGGTTTCGCGCGTCCGGCCCGGGAGGCCACGGCTTTTGTCGGTCGCGCCCTCAGATGGGGTATGGCACTCCTCGATACGGTGCTGGCGACGCTCGCGGACGGCGCGCTCGGTGCCTCCCTTGGCGCGATGGCTTTCTTCTCCTTCGTTGCGGCGCCCCGGTCGTTCGCGGTGCTCGGCTCCGAAACGGCCGGCGAGTACGTCAACGACGTGTTTCCCCGGTACTACACGGTGAACGGAACGCTGTCGACGCTGGCGTTCGTCGCGCTGCTCGCCGGCGCGAGCGGAGGGTGGCCGCTGCCGGCTCTCCTCGCCGCCGGGGGCGCGCTCGTCGCGCTGCTCTGTCACGCGTTCGCCCGCGTGTGGCTGATTCCGAAGATGGAGGCCGCCGGCGAGGACGCCTTCGAGCGCTACCACGGCTGGTCGGTCGGGCTGAACAGCGTGGCGATGCTCGCCGTCGCGCTCGCGTTGGTCGGCTCGCACCTGTAGAACGAAACGCCCTAACCCTCCGAGACGTTTTGGGACCCTATGGCGACGACTATCAGCGTCACCGGCATGAGCTGCGACGGCTGCGAAGACATCGTGGAGGGCGCCCTCGAAGACGTGAGCGGCGTTGAGTCCGCCGAGGCCGACCAACACGAGAACATCGCCACGGTCGAGGGCGACGCGGACGTCGACGACCTCGTCGAGGCCGTCGACACGGCGGGCTACGAGGGCGACGCGAACGCCGGCACCGAAGCGGACGAGGAAGACACCGACGAGGCGGAAGCGGACGCGGACGCCGAAGAGGAAGAAGACACTGAGGAGTAATTTCCCCACTTAATTCTCAGGTTACCGCGAGGTAACTCCGTCACACTGCGGTTACCAAGAGCCTTTGTAGGTGTCTCGCGTTGTATAGAACGAGATGACCGTGACCGAAGAGACGCTGCGGGACCTGCCGCCGAGTTCGAAACTCGTGTTGAAGGTGCTGGAGTACAACGGCGGCCTCACTCAGAAGCAGATCGTCGAACACTCCCGGCTCTCCCAGCGTACGGTCCGCGACGCCCTCGACCGGCTCGCCGAGGCCGGCGTCGTGGAGAAGGACATCTACATCCCGGACGCGCGCCAGAATCTCTATCGCCTGACTATCGAAGAGGGCGAGGAAGAGACGAAGGTCGAAGCCGCACTGGAGTAGCCCGGTCCGCACGGACACACGAGACGAGGGAAAGCGACACAGCTGTTCTATCTGTCCCGTTTCGTATGCGAGCGCGCCCGACGACGGCGTCGGTCCCCGCTACGCCTCCTCGACCCCGACCACTTCGACGGGCGGCTCCAGTAGATACTCCCAGGTCGGGTCGCCCAACGTTTCGCCCTTCCAGTAGGCTCTGGCGTTCCGCATCCCGTTGCCGAAGGTGTTGAAGTCGATGAGGCTCATGTCGCGCTTGGTGGCGCGTTCGGCCTCGACGCGCAGGACACGGGGTTCGGTGCCGGGCGCGGACCGCAGTTCGGCGGTGTTCGGCTCCGCCCACGCGAACACCGACTGGAAGCGCGAGCGCTCCTCGGGGAACTCCGCGCGGCGGACGAGCTCGAAACACCACTCGTACATCGACGTATGGGGCGCCGCTTCCACGGGTTTCTCCCCGGGGTCGGTCGTGTTGATGAACCCCACGAGGTTCTCGCGTTTGCCCTCGACGCGGCGCCCGTGCTGGTTCGAGATGATGACCGAGAGGTGCCGGATGCCGTGTCGCGTCACGCCCTCGGGGTACGTCTCGCGGAGCAACTCGTCGTTCGGCGCCTTGACGCCGGTCTCGTCCCCGCCGAGCTCGAACTCCCAGCCCAACTCGACCGTGTCGCCGACCGCCAACCCGCCGGTGCGGTCGACGTGGTAGAACTGCCGGCCCATGAAGCGCGGCAAGGCGCCGCCCGGTATAAACGCTCCCGGTCCAAGGACCGTTAAAGAAAGGTACCCCCCGATGCGATGGCAGGGTATGTTCCACAAGGTGCTGGTCGCCAACCGGGGTGAAATCGCGGTCCGCGTGATGCGGGCCTGCGAGGAACTCGGGGTCGGCACCGTCGCGGTCTACAGCGACGCGGACAAACACGCCGGACACGTCCGCTACGCCGACGAGGCGTACAACGTCGGGCCGGCGCGGGCCGCGGACTCCTATCTCGACCAGGACGCGATTCTCGACGCCGCGCGCAAGGCCGGCGCCGACGCGATACACCCGGGCTACGGCTTCCTCGCGGAGAACGCCGAGTTCGCGGCGAGAGTAGAGGAAAGCGAAATAGCGTGGGTTGGCCCGCCCGCGGACGCGATGTCCGCGCTCGGCGAGAAAACCAGCGCCCGCGCGGCGATGCAGGAGGCCGACGTTCCCGTCGTGCCGGGCACGACGGACCCCGTCGAGTCCGCCGAGCGGGTGAGAGAACTGGGGGCGGAGTACGGCTATCCGGTCGCCGTCAAGGCCGAAGGCGGCGGCGGCGGGCGCGGGATGCGCGTCGTCGAGGATGAATCCGAGGTCGAGGACGCCTTCGAGGCCGCACAGCGGGAGGGCGAGGCGTACTTCGACAACCCCACGGTCTACGTCGAGAAGTTCCTCGAAGCGCCCCGACACGTCGAGGTCCAAGTGCTCGCGGACGACCACGGCAACGTCCGTCACCTGGGCGAGCGGGACTGTTCGCTCCAGCGGCGCCACCAGAAACTCATCGAGGAGGCGCCCTCCACGGCGCTCTCGGACTCGTTGCGCGAGGAGATCGGCGACGCGGCGCGCCGCGGCGTGAGTTCCGTGGGGTACACCAACGCCGGGACGGTCGAGTTCCTCGTCGAGGACGGCGAGTTCTACTTCATGGAGGTGAACACCAGAATCCAGGTCGAACACACCGTCACCGAGGAAATCACGGGCCTGGACATCGTGAAGTGGCAACTCCGGGTGGCGGCGGGTGAGGAACTCGCTTTCTCGCAGGACGACGTGAAGCTCTCGGGTCACGCCATCGAGTTCCGCATCAACGCCGACGACCCCGCGGAGGAGTTCGCCCCCACATCGGGCCTGCTCGAATCCTACGCGCCCCCGGGGGGTATCGGCGTCCGGATAGACGACGCCGTCCGCGAGGGCGACGAACTGGTGGGCGAGTACGACTCGATGTTCGCGAAGCTTATTGTTCACGCCGCGGACCGCGAGGAGTGTTTCGCGCGCTCGGAGCGCGCCCTCCGGGAGTTCGACATCGAGGGGCCTGAGACCACCGTCCCGTTCCACCGGCTGATGCTCACCGACGAGGCGTTCTCGGCGGGTGAACACACGACGAACTACCTCGACGACGAACTCGACCCCCAGCGCCTGTCGGAGGCCGTCGAGACGTGGGGGACGGCCGCCGCGACCGAGACCGACGAGGACTCCGTCGAGCGGGAGTTCACCGTCGAGGTCGACGGCAAGCGCTTCGCGGTGGACGTGGAGGAACACGACGCCACGATGCCCGAGTTCGACGCCGACACCGGGAGCGCCCCGGCCGGTCCGATGGGTGCCGGCGAGGACGAGCGGGACGACGGTGCCGCCGAAGGACCCGGCGACTCCGTCGTCGCGGAGATGCAGGGCACCATCCTCTCCGTGGACGTCGCTGAGGGCGACGAGGTGGAGGCCGGCGACGTAGTGCTCGTGCTCGAAGCGATGAAAATGGAGAACGACATCACCGCCGAGTCGGGAGGGACCGTCACCGACGTAATCGTCTCCGAGGGCGATTCGGTTGATATGGGCGATACGCTCGTCGTGGTGGAGTGAAATTCGACATCCGCGCGGCCGAGCGCCGATGGGAGACCTTCTTGGGCGGCGGGCGCCTTGCGCCGCCATGAACGACACGCGCCGCGCGCTCCTGGACGCGCTCGGGGAGGGGCCGAAGTCGGGGCCCGAACTCGCCGAGTGCTTGGGAATGTCGCGGGCCGCCGTCTGGAAGCACATCGAGGGGCTCCGGGACGAAGGGTTCGAAATCGAGGGTGACGACGGCTACCGAATCACGTCCGTTCCGGACCACGGTGCCGGCGCCGTCGCCTACGGCCTCGACGCGCCCTTCGACGTCGAGTACCACGACGAGTTGGACAGCACGAACCGCCGCGCGCGGGAGTTGGCAGACGAGGGCGCCGCCGACACTGTGGTCCTCGCGGGCAAGCAAACGGGCGGTCGCGGCCGCCTCGAGCGCGCGTGGGACTCCCCCGAGGGAGGGCTTTGGATGAGCCTCGTGCTCCGGCCCGACCTCCCCCCGGCGCGGGTGTCCCTGCTCACGCTCGCCGCGGCCGTCGCCGTCACCGACGCGGCCCGCGAGGCCGGCGTGGACGCGGCCATCAAGTGGCCCAACGATGTCATCGTCCCCGACGGGGAAGGCTACCGGAAGCTGGCGGGCGTCCTCACCGAACTCCGGGGCGAGGCCGACCGCGCGGCGTGGGCCGTCGTCGGCTGTGGCGTGAACGTCAACGTCGACGTCGACGCCCTCCCCGAGGGTGCGACGAGCGTCCGCGCCGAGGCCGGGGACGTATCCCTGCGGGTCTTCTGCCAGCGCGTCCTCGAACGGTTCCACGAGTTGCGCGAATCCCCCGACACCATCGTCGACGCGTGGCGCGAGCGCGCGGACACCCTCGGCCGGGAGGTTAGGGTCGACACCGGAAACGAGGCGGTCCGGGGCGAGGCCGTCCGCGTCACCGACGCCGGTGCGCTGGTCGTTCGCACCGACGAGGGCGAACGAACGGTACACGCCGGTGACTGCGAACATCTCCGGCCCACGTAGGCCGCGAACGTTTTGTCGTTCGCTCCCGTTTCGAACTCCGTGTACGACGCGGTCCTCTTCGACATGGACGGGGTGTTGCTCACCGGTCGGCACACCGACCGAAGCGTGTACGAGACGGCGGCCGAGCGGGTGCTAGCGAACCACGACCATGCGAATCCGTCGCCCGAGCTTCTCGACGCGTTCGTCTCGCCCGACTCAGCGGAGACGTTCCGCACGAAAGCCGAGGACGCGGGGCTCCCGGCCGAAGCCGTCTGGGCCGACCGCGAGCGCGTCGCCTCCGAACTCGAAGCCGAGCGCATCCGAGCCGGAGAACGCGAGCCCTTTCCCGACGTGGCTGCGCTCGACGCACTCGACTCCGTGGGCGTGGTCTCGAACAACCGCCAGGAGACCGTCTCCTTCGCTGTCGACCATCTGGGTATCGGCGCCGAGGTCGCCGTCGGCCGTGAGCCCACGCTGGAGGGGTTCGAGCGTCTGAAACCCGACCCGCACTACCTCGACGGCGCCCTCACCGAGATGGACGCCGAGCGAGCGCTGTACGTCGGGGACCGGTACTCCGATGTCGTCGCCGCTCACGATGCCGGTGCCGACGCCGCGCTCCTCGACCGCCCGGGCCTCGACCCCGGGGCCGTCGTCGCCGACCCGGAGCATCGAATCGACACCCTGGGGAGCGTCCCCGAACTCAGATAACCCGCTTCACGTCGGCCTGTCCCGCGCGCCGGACGAGTGCCCGCACGGGGTCGCGATAGCCGACGAGGTTGTCGGTCGACCCGTCGAGGACGAGCAGGTCGGCTTTCTTCCCCGCCTCGACGACGCCCGCGTCGCGGCCCGCGATTTCGGCGCCCGCGGTCGTCGCCATCCGGAGGGCCTCTTTCGCGCTTACGTCACAGCACTTCGTGACGAACTCCATCTCGCGGAACATCGACGGGGAGTTGAGCATCACGTTGTCCGTGCCCAAGGCGACCGTGGTTCGGTCCAGAAGCTCCCGGACCGGCGGGAGCCCCACGTCGGTCACCAGGTTCGACCGCGGGCAGACCGCGACGGGAATCCCGGTGTCCTCGACGCGCTCCAAGTGGAGCTTCTCGGCGTAGACCATATGGACTAGCAGGTCGGGCTCCAAATCGAGCGCGGGGTTGATGTCGCCCGGCCCGACCTCGCCCGCGTGAATGGCGAAGGGTTTGTCGGCCTCGCGGCAGGCCGCGCGCTCCCGGGAAAACTCCCCGTCCGCGGCGCCGCTGGCGCCGAAGCCGTCGGCGGCCTCCATCGCTTCCACGGTTTCGCGCCCGAAGATGATGGGGTCGATGTCGATTCCCGTTACGGCCTCGCGGAGCGCGTGGACGCCCTCGACGCCGCCCTCGCGGAACTCCAGGAAGGAACTCGTCCCCGTCTCGCGCATCATCGAGAGCGAGCGGCGCATCGCCTCGACGAGTTCGCTTCGGTCGGCTTGCCGAAGCAGGCGGTGTTTCAGGCCGTCGGGCGGTGCGACCAGCTCTTCGAGCGAGAGCCCCGCACCGGCCTCCTTCGCGATGGAGTCCCCGATGTGCGTGTGGGCGTTGACGAACGCCGGCGCGACGATGTCGTCGCTGTCGACGCTGGCTTCCTCGACTGCCTCGATTTCCCCGTCCTCGACGACCACGCGGCCCTCGACGGGTTCGAACTCCTCGCCGCGGAGGACGACACCCTCGATTTCCATACGCGGACCACTCGGCGGCCGGGTTTGAATCCGTCGGCGTCAGTACTCCGCTCCGGCGAGGAAGCCGAGGAAAGCCCCCGGGACGAACCCGACAACGCCGAGTCCCGTCACACCGGGGAGAAGAAGCGAACAGAGGGCCAACGCGGCCGGGAGTCGCCGCTTCCCCCGCGCAGCGCCAGTTCCGGCGACGAACCCCAGCGCGGCGCCGGCGGCGAGGGAAAGCGGGCCGACGCCGTCGAGGAGGGCGACCTCGATACTCCGGTTGTAGCGCGAATCGCCGAGCGACCCGCCCGCGACGAAGCGGTAGGCGAGAACCCCGGCGAACCCGCTCGCCGCGAGCGCCGTCGCACGGCGCTGGTTCGCCGGGAAGACGCCCTCCGTACGACGAAACAGCACTCCGAGAGCGAGCGCCACGGGGCCGAGCACGAGCGCGTACAGCGCGTCGCCCGTCGCGCCGAGATACCGGGGCGTGACGGTGTACGTTCGCGTCACCGTCCGGACGACCGGCCCTTCGGCGTCCGCCACGTCCGTCGGGAGCGTGAGGTACCCGTGCGTGCGGAGTTCGACCGCGCGTCGCCACTCCCCGGTCGTGAAGCCACCGTAGACCTCGGCCACGGTGTCCCCGGTTCCCACCGGACCCGGCACGGTGATACCCGGCAGGTTCTCCGTCGTGCGCTCAGGTAACAGCCCCCACGAAACGACCTCGGAGTCGTTCACGGGCCCGTCCACCACCCTATCGAACGCGACCGCGCGGCGCTCCTCGTGGAACTCGAAGAGCGCGAGCGGCGAGAGCGTTGCGAGGACGCCCACGGCGATGAGCACCGCCGCGAGCGCCGCTTTCCGGTTCACCATGGCCCCTCCGCCGAGTCGGGGCGTTCGCGGCGATTCCCCTCAGACGAACCGGAGGCGCCGTTCGACGCCGCCGACACCACACCCGCACCGAACGCGAGCGCGGCGAACGCGGGAAAGACGAGGGAGACGGACCCGGCGCGGGTCGCCGGTAGCAGGTAGAGCCCCACCGCGACGGCGAGAGCCCCCAATCGGGCGTGTCCGTCCCGCGCCGCGCCGGCGACGAAGAGCGCGCCCAGCGCGACGAACGGGCCGAGTCGCGGGAGCGACCCCGAGGTCGCCTGCGACGCGATGGCGAGCGCCGCCCCGACTCCGACGGCCCACGCCGCCGCGACCCGTGACGCGTCTCGAAGTTTCCGTGGGGCGATACTTCCACTTCGGACGGCCCGAGCGCCGAGCGCCAGCGCGACGGCTCCGAGGCCCATCCGCACGGCGAGCCCTGTGGGGCCGTGGCCGTCGCGGAGCGTGAAGGGGAGATGGGCGGTCTCGTACGTGTAGGTCCGCGTCCACTCGTCGGTCCGCACGCGGACGTGCTCGTTGGCCCGGAGATACTCGGCTCGGTCCCACTCGGCCGCGCTGAGGCGGGCGTCGTGGTTCGTGATTCCGCCGGGCGGCGAGGGCGGCGGGTACCGCCGTGAAGTGTCGGTCAACACCCACGGAACGCTGAGGGCGTGCTCCGCATCGCCGGTGAGCGACTCGTAGCGGACCGTCTCGACCGGGTCGGCGACCGGCGCGCGCGAGTCGCTGGTGTACCACGCGCCGTACCCCGATGCGCCGAAGTCGACGGCGACGACGGGCGTCAGGACGCCTGCGGCCCCAAGCAGGAGCAAGGCGCAGGCGACGAGCGCGGTCCGGCGTTCCATACCGGCACTACTTCTCAGCCCGAATGAATTTTCTCCCTTACTCGAAATCCTCCAGCGTGGCGTACGCGCCGGGCGTGTGTTGTTCGCTGATGAGCGCGCCCCCGGTGTCCAAATCGAGGACCGACTCGGCGGCCCGCCCGACCACCTCGGTGTGTTCCGCGGGGGCGTACACCCCGAGTCGCCACTGCTCGCGCTGGGCCACCCGCAAAGCGCGGACGAGCGTGGACTGCTCGCTCAGACGGCGGGCCTCCCCGTTCACGACGACTCTGGTCGAGGACTCGGTCATCGTCGGCTTTCCCTGCACGTCGACGATGACCGACTCCGGTCTGATGCCGGCCGCCTCGGCGATGGCGCGCTCGTAGCCCGCGATGTCCTCCCGGTCGGCGTCGAAGAGGTCGGAGTCGTCGAAGACGCTCCCCGATACGTCGGTGAGCTCGGCCCAGACCGCGCGCTTGTAGAGGTCCCGCTCCGCGAGGCGGCCTTCGAGCTCGCGGGCCGCGGCGTCGTCGGCGTTGCGCAGGGCGACTCGGAGTTCGGCGTCGTCCATCCGGCGGAGTTGGGCGCCCGACACGCCGCTGGAGTCGAGGTAGCGCTCGGTCGCGCGCCGGAGCATCGCCTTGCCGATGCGGGCGACGTGGTGGGTGTACACGGTGGGGTTCATCAGCGCCCGGGCGAGCAGGAGCGACTCGGCGGTCTGAACGTTGTTCGGCGCGAGCGCCAAATCCCCGTCGACGAAGGTGAGCTCGCGGACGAGGCGGCCGTGGTCGACGGTGCCGTAGGGAACCCCCGTGTGGTGGGCGTCCCGCGCGAGGTAGTCCATCCGGTCGACGTCGAGCTCGCCCGCGACGAGCTGACCGAGCTTCCCCTCGCCGCGGACAAGCCCCGCCACGCGTTCGGGGTCGAGCCCCGCCGTTTCGAGAACCCGTGCGATTTCGCCGCTCCCGACGAGGTCCTCGACGTCGTCGTGGTACTTCCCGGTGTGGCGGTGGACGACGTCCTCGACGTTGTGCGAGAACGGGGCGTGGCCCACGTCGTGGAGGAGCGCGGCCGCGCGGACCCGCTCGGCGGCACGGCCGTCGACGCCGACGTGGGAGAGCGCGCGGTCCGCGAGGTGGTACACTCCCAGTGAGTGCTCGAATCGGGTGTGGTTCGCCGAGGGGTAGACGAGAGAAACCGTCCCCAGCTGGGAGACCCGCCGCAGGCGCTGGACCGGCGCCGTATCGAGGAGGGAGGCGGCCACGCCCTCGATTTCAACGTGGTCGTGGACGCTGTCCTTGATCGTCGTC
>JBEQBK010000062.1:0-13591 GCA_041639855.1 Halobacteriaceae archaeon
TGAGTCCCTCTGCGCGCTGTCTGAAGGCCCGCAGTGTCTGTTTCCCTTCGGGCGTGAGTTCGAGATACCGTCGCGTCCCCCGCTCGATGACGGCGAGGTAGCCCTTCTCCTCTAAGGGCCCGGTGACGCGGTTGTCGAGGACGTTGTAGTCACCGTTCGACGGCGCGTAGGACTCCGCGGGCCCGTCGACGCGGCCGTCCATGAAATCGAGGCCGTAGCGCGCGGCCTCCGTGATGAGCGTCTTCTTCTTCGCGCGGCGGGCGCCGGTGTCGTGGGCCGCCACCAGCGCGAGGGTCGCGACCTGGTCGGGCGTCGGCGAGTCGATGCGGTAGGTCGTCAGCAGCGTGGCGTCGGCGTACCCCTCGGTGGCGGGCGCCTCGGTGTGGGCGTGCGATTCGGGGTTCGCGGCGTACGGCTCGGCGTCGGTGTCCTCGTCCATGCAAGCCATCGTCGCGCCGACGGCCGCACGCTTGGTACCGGCGGTGACGTTCACCCGGACGAGGTCGTCGGCGTGCCAGTCGGCGATGGTCGTGACGGCACCCATCACGTCGTACATATCGAAGAGGTCGACGCCCTGGACTCTCGGGGATTCCCCGGCGGCGTCGGCGATGCGCTCGACGACCTCGTCGTGGTACGCGGGGCGCTCGGCCTCGCCTTCGTGTTCGAGGAGGTACACCCGGTCGGGGCGGTCCTCCTCGATGGGGCCGACGACGCGGTCGCGCTCGCGCCAGAGGGGGGCGACGTGAACGCGGAGGTGGCGCTCCATGACGGGGGTTTCCCATCCGACCCGAAAACCGGTTCGGTTTCACTCACGCTATTCACGCTACTCACGGTACTACGCGGGTAATCGCCAACGGGGTCCCGAAACTACCGATAGATGTCGCCGTCCCCGTGCGGCGACAGGCGCCGAGGGGTCCGTCGCGTCCGGACGGCCGCCTCGTCTGGATGAGCGAGGCGACAGCCCGTGCGGACCGCCGCTGTCGCAGGCGGCACACGTTCGGGTGGGTCGGCTGACGCACGACCCACACCTTCGGGCGGGTCGGCTGACGCACGGCCCACACCTTCGGGCGGGTCGGCTGACGCACGACCCACACCGTCGCGGTGTCTCCCCGGCGCCCTCGGCCCTCCAGCCGGCGACACCGCGGTCCCCGCTGTCGAGCGGCCCTCCCCGTTCGTTTGTGGCGGGGGAGCGCGCGTCAGCCGCGTTCTCCCTCGCTATAGCTCGCCCCGGATTTCCGCGGCGAGGTTCTCGCCGATCTGCTCCATGCCCGTATCGCCGGGGTGGAGCAGGTCCGCGCCCAGCCCCGACGGGTCGAGCATCTCAGGCCCTTCTACGAGCGTGACGTTTTCGGGCGCGTCGGCGACGATGTCCCGGAGAGTCTGGCGGTACGCGGCGGCGTGCTCGGCGTCGCCGGAGGCGGTGATGTCGTCGTGATAGGGAAAGAGCGTGATGCAGAACACCGGCTTCTCGGGGTTTGCCTCGGCGATGGAGTTCACGAACGGCTCCGCGCGCTCCCCGAACTCCTCGACGGGGAAGTTCCCCGTGTTGGCCATGTTCACCGACAGCGCGAGCGTCGCGAAGTCCCAGTCGTCGCGGCCGGCGATGTGCTCGGCCATCGACGCCTCGCAGTAGGCCGAGCCCGAACAGCCCAGGTTGAGGGGGTCCGCGCCCAGCTCGCGGGCGGCGTGGTTCACGTAGTTGATGTGCGTCGCCGAGCCCGCGGCGCCCTCGGTGATGGAGGTGCCGTAGGCGAGCATCCGCTCGTCGGGGACCTCGCCCTCCTCGGGCGTTCTGGGGTTCCCGGAGACGTCGTGGACGGCGATGGGCGCGTAGCGCTCGAAGCGGACCCGACAGACGTCGGGGGCGAAGCGACCCGTCTCGACGTCGTCGTCCATCTCGGCGACGCGCTCCGGGACGTCGAGCGTCAGCGTGTGCGTCGTGCCCGCCTCGATTTCCGTGGGCTGCCACGGCTGGAAGGGGCCCCAGAAGACTCTGAACCGGCAGTCCTCGTTCGTCGAAATCGTTATTTCGACCTCCCCCTCTTGGGGGACGAAGCGGAGCTCCCCGCCCGAGGGACAGCGCACGCGGCCCTGTGCCATCTCGTTGAGTCCTTCACCGACGTCGTCGGGCACCCGCAGGAGCTGTTCGCCCGACTCATCCCAGTCGGCGGGCGTGGTCGCGGTGACGTTGTGGAGTTCGACGCCGGGGAAGTCCTCGTGTTCCATGCCGGAATCTCTCGGAGGCGGAGTATGGCTCTGACGGAGTGTGGGCAAGCCTGCCGCGGAACCACAACGGCATTAACCCGCCTGTGAGAGTCGGATACGATGACCGAACCCACGCCGGAGCACCGACGCTCCCGACGACTGGAGACGGGATGGCGCTTCCGTCTGGGCGATGTGGAGAACGGCGCCGACCCCGAACTCGATGACGACGACTGGGAGGAAATCGAGGTCCCCCACGACTGGAGCATCGAAGGCCCCTTCGAGGAGGACAATCCGGGAGGGGCTGCACAGGGGTTCGCCCCCGGCGGCGTCGGGTGGTACCGCCGCGATATCCCCGAAGACATCGACGGCGAGACCACCCTCCGCTTCGAGGGCGTCTACCGTGACTTCGACGTGTACGTCGACGGCGAGCACATCGGGAACCGGCCCTACGGCTACTCGACCGTCAACTACGACGTTGACATCTCGGGCGGCGAGACGCTCGCCGTCCGCGTCGCGAACGACGACTACCCCCACAGTCGGTGGTACACCGGTTCCGGGGTCTACCGGGACGTTCATCTAATCGAGACCGATTCCCTCTCAGTTTCGCCCTTCGGAACCGACGTGCGCACCAACGCCGTCAACGACCAGCGCGCCGAAATCGGGGTACTCACCGAAGTCAGAAATCAGGGCGGGACGGACGCCGCCTGCGCGCTCGAAACGGAGATTCTCGATTCGGCGGGCGACGTCGTCGCCACCGCGGGCGACGAAACCACCATCGAGGCGGGCGACGCCCACGAGTTCGAGCACCTGCTCTCCGTCGCGGACCCCGAACGTTGGGACGTCGAGGACCCGACCCGCTACTTCGTGCGCCACGTCGTCTACGAGGCGGGCGGAACCGACGCTGAACCCGTCGACGATTTCATTACGCCCTTCGGCATCCGCACCTTCGAGTGGACGAGCGACGCGGGCTTCTTCCTCAACGGCGAGCGCCTCACGATGCGGGGCGTCAACCTCCACCACGACGCGGGCTGTCTGGGCGCTGCCGTCACCGAGCGCGCGCTCGAAAAGCGCCTGGAAACCCTCAAAGAGCTGGGCTGTAACGCCATCCGCACCGCGCACAACCCGCCCCAGCCCGAACTCCTAGAGCTCTGCGACCGGATGGGCTTCGTCGTCATCGACGAACTCTACGACAAGTGGCGCCACGTCGGCGCCGACGAGTTCTTCGACGACTGGTGGCGCGAGGACCTCTCGGCGATGATAAACCGGGACCGCAACCACCCTTCCGTTATCGCGTGGAGCGTCGGCAACGAGAACTTCGACCAGGGCGAGACGCAAATGTTGGAGGACTTGGCGATGCTCACCGAGGCCGCCAGCGAGATGGACCCGACCCGCCCGACCACCTACGGCAATCCGGGGTGGGGTGACGGAACGGAGGGCGTCATCGAGAACATCAAAGCGGTGTCGGAACACGTCGATATCCTCTGTTGTAACTACTGCGAGCACTGGTACGACGACTTCCGCGACGCCGGCATCGACAACCCGCTCGTGGGGTCGGAGTGCCGGGCCTACTTCAGGGGTGACGGCGACGACCCGCTGGCCTACGTCCCGCGTAACCCGTGGTACGACGTGGCCGAAAAGGAGTACGTCAGCGGCCAGTTCATCTGGCCCGGCGTCGACTACCTCGGCGAGGCCCGCGAGTGGCCCAGCAAGGGCTGGGCGGGCGGCCTCATCGACACGACGGGGAAAATCAAACCCGAAGGTCGGTTCCACCAGTCGGTGTGGGCCGACGAACCCATGGTGTTCGCCGCACCCGTAGACCCGGACCTCGACCGGCCCGCGGTCCGCCAGGAGTGGAGTTGGCCGCCGGTCGCCGAGCACTGGAACTTCCCCGACCAGACGGGCACCCGCGGCTTCGTGAACGTCTACACCTTCACCAACGCCGACACCGTCGAGCTCTACCTGAACGAGGAACTGCTGGGCACCCAGCACAGCGAGGACTACGACGCGCGACCGATGGAGTGGGACGTGCCCTACGAGCCCGGCGAACTTCGGGCCGTCGCCAAAGAAGACGGCGAGGTCGTCGCGGAACACACCCTCGAAACCGCCGGCGAGCCCGCGGCCCTCGAACTCGAAGCGGACCGGGAGACGCTCGCGGCGGACGGGCGGGACCTCGTCTACGTCCGCGCGACAGTCACCGACGACGACGGGAACCGGGTTCCCCGCGCCGACCACACCGTCGCGTTCACCGCGGAGGGTGCGGGCGATATCGTCGGCGTGGACAACGGCGACCTCGACGGCGACGAGCCGTGGGTCGGCGAGGAGCGCTCCGCGTTCCACGGCGACTGTATCGCCGTCGTACGGGCCGACCGCGCGGCCGGGTCGCTCGCGGTCGTGGCCAACGTGACGGGCCTCGGCTCGGACAGCGTTCGGGTGGCGGTCGAGGAGTAAGGCTCAGCGACTGCGCCGCGTGACCATCGAGACGGCGTCGAGGGCGACCTGCCAGAGCTGGCGGATGAGGATTTTGGCGTCGAATCTGAACGACTGCTCGCGGATGTAGGTCAGGTCACACCGGAGCTTCTCCTCGGGCGTCTCGCTCGACGCGTCGTTGATTTGTGCGAGCCCCGTCAGCCCCGGCTTCACGAACCAGCGCTTCTGCCACGTCCGGGTCTGCTCCAGAAGGAGTTCCTCCTCGGCGGTCCAGGCGGCGCGCGGACCGACGACGCTCATCTGCCCCCGGAGGATGGCCCACAGCTGGGGGAGTTCGTCCAGATGGGTCCGTCTGAGAACCCGACCCACCCGGGTGATGCGCTCGGCGTCCTCCCCGGGGGTCGCGGCCTCGCTCTCGGGGCGCATGGTCCGGAACTTGTAGACGTGGAACGTGTCGCCGAACAGCGCCGTTCGCTCCTGTCGGTAGAGGACGGGCCCCGGCGAGTCGAGGCGGACGGCGAGCGCCGCGAGACAGATGACCGGCGACGCGAGCGCCAGCGCGCCCGCAGCGAAACAGATGTCGAAGAGCCGCTTACAGAGGCGGTTCTGCAGGTCCCACGGTTCGAGGTCGATTTCGGCGAGTCCGGACTCGCTGTCCTCCCCGCAGAGGAGGACGCTCTCACCGTGCTCGTCGGGCACCGCCACGTCGACGCCGTGGCGGTGGCAGGTGTCGAGAACACCGAAGAACTCGGCGCGGTCCGTCCGCGGGAGCGCGGGAACGACGGTCCCGACGTCCGACTCGGCGAGAATCTCGTCCAGACGGGAGAGCCCACCCAGACAGTCGTACTCCGTCACGCCGACCCCGCCGTCCGTGTTGACCCGCTTGCCGTTCGCCGTGCTGACGGGCTGCGGTGAGGAGGCGTAGCCGGCGACCGGGCCGTCGGCGCGCCGGATGGCGGACCCGATGCGCTCGGGGTCGTGTCCGACGACGAGGGTACGCCCGCTCCCGTCGAGATACCGGCGCTGAAGGGCGACGAACCACAGCGGGAGCCCGACCGCGAGCACGGCCGCCGCGACCAGAAGCGCCGTCCGCGGGAGCCGATAGGCGAACCCGAAGTAGCCGAGGGTAGCGGAGACGAGGACGGCGAGCGACAGCGAGCGGAGCGTCGCGGACACCGTGTCCAAAATGCGCCGGGAACGGGGCTTGTACAGCGGGTACGTCGCGGCGGCGGTCACGAACACCGCGGCGACGACCGCCGGCGCCGACACCGACGGGCCGGAGCCGAGAAGCGTGTGCACGCCCGCCGCGCTGCCCAGCGGGACGGCGATGGCTGTGGCCGCCACTGTTCCGAAGAACCCGAGCGCCCGATAGGTCTGTTCGTCACGCATCGTCGGGGTCCGGGAACCGACGGTTCGGAGCGGGTCGAACTATCACGGCTAATTTTTAGGCCAACCTAAAACAAAAAGGTGTGGGTTTCGATTCCGCGGGGTATCCAAAACCCACAAACCGGGCGGTAGTTTACTCCGACACGACCGGCGGTCGGATTCTCCGTACCACGTTGGTACGTCGGAACTGGGGTGAATATAAAACTTTTTAGGTCGGCCTAAAGACTGGGATGTATGGTCAGAGAATCGGACGGCCGGCCCCCATCTCGCGTTCTCGGCGGACGCCGTGACTTTCTGAAGCGTGCGGGTGCGGTTGCGGGTGTGACTGCGCTCGCGGGCTGTAGCGGTGGTGGCGGGAACACCGAAAGCGCCATCGGCGACGGGAACGCCAGCGACGGCGGCGGCGGGGTGGAGTACTCCCCCGAGCCGGTTCCCGAGCCCAAGACGTACGCGGCGTCGGACCTCCACAACATCGAGGACTGGCGGGGCGACGGCCCGCTCGTGGGGGAGCGCCCCGACGAGTACACCGGGCTCTCGGTGCTCGACCTGCCGGACCTCCGGGGGGAGCTGACCGTCTATCTGGGCGGGGGCGAAGGCGGGCTGTACGTCGACGCGATGAAGCGCCTCCAGAACCTCTACCAGAACTTCACGGTGTACGTCCGGCGCGCCTCCTCCTCGCAGCTGGCGAACACCATCATCGAAGAAGCCACCGCGGGCCAGAGCCCCGCAGACATCTTCTGGGCTATTGACGCGGGCTCCGTCGGTATCGTCGCCCAGAACGACGCGACTCACACCCTCCCGGACCACGTCACGCAAACCGTCCCCGACACGTACCATCCGACCGACGAGTGGATCGGCATCATGGGCCGCGCGCGGAGCATCCCCTACAACACCGACACCTTCGACGAGGGGGACATCCCCGATGAGGTCGCCGCGTTCCCCGACGACCCGGCCTTCGAGGACGCGATGGGCTGGGCACCCACCTACGGCGCGTTCCAGTCCTTCGTCACCGCGATGCGGCTCCTCAACGGCCGCGAGCAGACCCGGGCGTGGCTGGAAGGGATGCTCGACCACGGCGTCCGGGAGTACGGCAACGAGTTGCTCGTCGCTAACGCCGTGGCGAGCGGCGAACTCCGCGCCGGCTTCTCGAATCACTACTACTCGCGGCTGGTGTACGAGGAACGCCCGGACGCCCCCCTCGAACTCGCGTTCACGCAGAACGACGCGGGCGCGCTGGTCAACTGCTCGGGCGCCCAAATCGTCCGGGGCACCCCGAACCGTGAGCTGGCCGGCGACTTCGTCCACCACCTGCTCTCCATCGAGGTGCAGGAGTTCCTCGGCACGCGCGGGTTCGGCTACCCCCTCGTTCCGAGCGTCCCGCCGGTCGGGGACCTGCCGAGTATCGACGAGTTGAACCCGCCGGAGCTGGACCTCTCGCGGCTCGCCGACGTCGAGCCCACCCTCGACCTGCTCCGGGAGGTCGGCGCCCTGTAGGATGGGTGTCGAGCGTCTCGTCGCACCGTTCCGTCGCGAGGGGGATTCGACCCCGACCGGGCTGATACTGGTGAGCGCGGCGATAGCCGCGGCCGTGCTCTCGCCTATTGTCTGGATTCTCGTGCGCGTCCTCAACACGGAGGCCGACGTGTCCCTGTTCACCCAGCCCTCGACGCTGTTCACGACGGTCGGGCTGGTCGCGGCCGTCACCGCGGCGTCCGTGCTGCTCGGCGTGCCGCTGGCCTTCCTCACCGTGCGGACCGACCTCCCGTTCCGGCGCTTCTGGACGGTCGCGGTGGCGCTCCCGCTCGTCATCCCGAGCTATCTCGGGGCGTTCACGTACATTTCGGCGTTCGGCCCCAGCGGCTACGTCGCCGACGTGCTCGCGTCGGTCGGCATCGACACGTTCCCCTCGATTTACGGGTTCCCGGGGACGACCCTCGTGCTCACCCTCTACACGTTCCCCTACGTCTTCCTCACGACCCGGGCGGCGCTGCTCTCCTTCGACGGGTCGCTCGTCGAGGCGGCCCGGACGCTCGAAGTGCCGCGCTGGAAGGTCTTCCGTCGCGTGACGCTCCCACAGCTCGTCCCGGGCATCGCATCGGGGGCGTTGCTGGTCGCGCTGTACGCTCTCTCGGACTTCGGGACGCCGTCACTCCTCCGCCTCGACGTGCTCACACAGACCATCTACGTCGAGTTCAAAGCGTTCGGCCGCGAGACGGCGGCGATGCTCTCCCTCCAGTTGCTGGCCGTTACGGCCGTTATCCTCGCGCTCCAGTCCCGGGTCGGCGACACGACCGAGGGCGCGTACACCGGCGCTCGCGCGAGCGGCGGGGGGGACGACCGCGTCTCGCTGGGCGCGTGGAAGGCCCCCGCACTCGCGCTCTGTGGCGCGGTCGTGACGATGTGTCTGGTCGTTCCGGTGAGCGTGCTGTTCGTCTGGTTCCTCCGGGGTTCTTCGAGCATCGGCCGCACGCGGCTCGTCTTCGAGTGGGGGTACGCCACCAACTCCGTACTCGTGTCGGCGGCCGCGGCGCTGGTCTGTGCGCTCGCGGCGCTCCCGGTGGCGTATCTCGCCGCACGGCACCGCTCGCGGCTGTCGGAACTCCTCGACCGGGCGACGTACGTCGGCTACGCGATGCCGGGTATCGTCCTCGGGCTGGCGCTCGTCTTCTTCGGCGTTACCTACGAGTCGACGGTCGACGGGCTCGCCTCCGCGGTGTCCTTTGCGAGCTACCTGCCGAACCTCTACCAGACGATTCCGCTGTTGGTGTTCGCCTACGTCGTTCGCTTCCTCCCGCAGGCGGTTGGCTCGACCCGCTCGTCGGTGCTGCGCGTGGACCGGAACCTCACGGAGGCGGCCCGGCTGCTCGGACGCTCCTCGCTGGGTACGTTCCGGTCGGTAACGCTCCCGCTCATCGCGCCGGGCGTGCTTGCGGGCGCGGCGCTGGTCTTTCTCACGACGATGAAGGAGCTGCCCGCGACGCTGTTGCTCCAGCCGACGGGCTTCGACACGCTCGTCACCTACATCTGGCAGATACGCGAGTCCGGCAGCTACGGCGCCGCCGCGGTCCCGGCGTTCGTGTTGATCGTCGTCTCCGGGCTCTCGATGGTGGTCATACTCTCACAGGAGGATTAACATGACACAGAAACAGCTACGAAGTCACGTCGCACCGGCCACGGAACCAACCGACGCGCCGTCCGGGCGCTCGACGGTACTCGACCTGCAAGGCGTCTCGAAGGCCTACGGCGCCGAAACAGCCGTCCGTGAGCTCTCGCTCTCCGTCGGGGACGGCGAGATTCTCGCGTTGCTCGGGCCGTCGGGCTGTGGCAAGACGACGACGCTGCGCATGGTCGCGGGCCTCGAACGCCCCGACCGGGGGTCGATATCCCTCGCCGGGCGGACGCTCGCGGACGCCGACGCCGGCAGCTTCGTCGCGCCGGAGGACCACGGCATCGGTTTAGTCTTCCAGGACTTCGCGCTGTTCCCCCACCTGAGCGCGGCGGAGAACGTCGGCTTCGGGCTCTCCGAGTGGGGGGAAGCCGAACGCGAGGCCCGCGTCGAGGAACTGCTTGACCTCGTTGGGCTTGCCGACCACGCCGAGCACTACCCCGAAGAGCTCTCGGGCGGACAGAAACAGCGCATCGCGCTCGCGCGCTCGCTGGCGCCCGAACCGGACGTGTTGCTCCTCGACGAGCCCCTCTCCAACCTGGACATCAGCCTCCGCGTGTCGATGCGCGAGGAGATTCGGGACATCATCGAGGAGACCGGCGTTACCGCCATCTGGGTCACCCATGACCAGGAGGAGGCCCTCTCCGTCGCCGACCGGGTCGGCGTGATGAACGAGGGCCGCCTCGAACAGGTCGGACGCCCCGAGCGTATCTTCGAGCAGCCGCGGACGCGCTTCGTCGCCTCCTTCCTCGGACAGGCGGGCTTCCTCTCCGCGACGGTCGGCGACGGGGCGCTTCATACGGATGTCGGCGATATCGACGTCGGGCGCTTCGCGGACTTCGACGCCGAGCGCGGCGCGTCGGTCGACGTTCTGGTCCGCCCGGACGACCTGCGGGCGACGCCGAGCGACGGGGACGACGCGGACGGCCACATCGTCCGCCGGCAGTATCAGGGCCCGGCGTTCGTTTACACCGTCGAGACGGCGGGCGGCGACACCGTTCACTGTCTGCATAGCCACACGGAGAACTTCGAGGTCGGGCAGGCGGTCACCGTCGAGTTAGTGGCCGACCACGACCTGTCGTGGTACCCCGAGGCGTGAGCCCGCACCGACGATGAGCGACCCCGACACGCCGACCGCATCCAGGCGGGAGAAGCTCGATGCCCTCCTCAGCGTTCTCCGATACGACCCGAAACTCACGGCGCTGATCGTCGGCGTCGGCATCGTCGCCGCCGTGCTGGAGGGGGTCGGGCTCAGCTTCCTCGTTCCGATTATCGAGCTAGTTCAGTCCGGTGGCGACCCCGTTCAGGGCGGGGGCCCCGCGGGGGCGTTCGCCGCCGTGTATCGGTTCGTCGGCGTCCCGCTGACGCTGGGGACCGCGGTCCTCGGCGTTGCGGCGGTGATGACCGTCCGGTTCACGGCCAGCTTCCTCGTGGCGTGGTTCCGCGAGCGCCTCCGGATGTCCTACATCCGGGAGCTCCAGACCGAGGCGCTCTCGAACGCCTTCGAGGCGCGCGTCTCGTATCTGGACCGGACGGGCTCCGACGACGTGTTGAACGCGATTATCACGCAGGCTCACCACGCGGGCCAGGTCATCCGCCGGCTCGTCCTCTTCATCGAGCAGTCCTTGCTCGGCCTCGTCTACGGGCTCATCGCCTTCGTCATGTCTCCGACGCTGACGGTGCTCACGGGCGTCGTGCTCGGGGGAGTCACGCTGCTGATGCGCCGGGTCGTCGAGCCGGACCACGACATCGGCGACCGGGTCGCGGACGCGAACGAGCGGCGCCAGGAGGCCGCCCAGGCGGGCATCCAGGGAATGCGCGAGAGCCGCGTCTTCGGGCTCACGGGGGAGCTGTACGACGATTTCCTCGACGCGGTCGACCAGTACACGAGCGCGCGGGTGAAGCTCCGCCGGAACCAGGCCGCCATCAGCAACTTCTATCAGCTGACGGTCGCGGTGTCGGTGTTCGTGCTCATCTACGTCTCGCTCACGTACATCGAGTTGACGCTCAGCTCCCTGGGGCTGTTCCTGTTCGCGATGTTCCGCCTCGGGCCGAAGGCGAGCCGCGCGAACGAGCTGTTCTACCGGGTCGGACAGGACCTCCCCCATCTGGTGCGCACCCGACAGTTCACGGCGGCCCTCGAACGCAACGCCGAGCCCGACGCCGACCGCCACGACGTGCCCGAGTCGGTCGACTCGATAACTTTCGACGACGTGCGCTTCTCCTACGACGGGGAGACGGACGTGCTCCACGGCGTCGACTTCGAGGTCGAGCGCGGCGAGTTCGTGGCCTTCGTCGGGCAGTCGGGCGCGGGCAAGTCGACGGTCGTCGCCCTGCTCTCGCGGCTCCGGGAGCCCACGGGCGGCGAGATACGGGCCAACGGCGTCCCGATAGGTGGGATGGACGTCGCGGAGTGGCGCGAGCACGTCGCGGTCGTGAGCCAGGACCCGTACGTCTTCGACGACACGCTCCGGTACAACCTGACCATCGGCGACCGGGCGGCCACACAGGAGGAGTTGGAGCGGGTCTGTGCCATCGCTCGGGTCGACGAGTTCGTCGACGACCTCCCGCAGGGGTACGACACGAACCTGGGGGACGACGGCGTGAAGCTCTCGGGCGGGCAGAAACAGCGGGTCGCGATTGCCCGAGCGCTCTTGGACGATGTCGACGTGTTGCTCCTCGACGAGGCGACCAGCGACCTCGACACGACCCTCGAACGCGACGTCCAGCGCGGCATCGAGCGGATGGACCGCGAGTACATCGTCGTCACCGTCGCCCACCGGCTCTCGACGGTCGAGAACGCCGACCGCATCTACACGCTGGAAGAAGGGCGGATTTCGGAGGTCGGCCCCCACGAGGAGCTCGTCGAGCGCGACGGGCAGTACGCCGACCTCTACGCCGCACACCGCTGAGCTACCCGAGAATACGTTTTCCGACCGAACTCTCCAGGACGCTCACCAGCCGGTAGAGCTCCTCGCCGACGTTTATCTCGCGGGCCCGGTGGCGCCGGTACGTTTCCTCGACTTCCTCCCAGTCGACACAGGACAGCGCGCGGCCCCGCTCGGCGTTGCGTTCCAGCGCCTGTCCGAGGAAGTCGCTTTCGCGGATCACCTCGTCTTTGTTCTGGAGTGGCCCCGTCGTCCGGAACGACGGTGAGCCCCGCAGCTTCGCCGTCTGGTTCGTGAGCCGGTTGCCGACGACGTGTGCGGCCTTGGGGGAGCGCACCGGGACCGCCGACGAGGCGTTCCGGACGGCCGCCAGCGACGGGTCCAGGCGCTCCATCGCACGGTGGACCGGCTCGTGGCGCAGCCGGTACTCGACCGGCATCTCCAGGTGCAACTCCAGGAGTCGCCGGTCGAGTAACGGCGTTCTGGTCGGGGCTATCTGGGCGGCCGCAAAGAGGTCGTAGCCGATGCCGTTGGTCACGGGGTAGAGGAACGTGCTCAAGGAGAGGTCCGCCACCGAGGGGTACGTGACGCCGTGGTCAACCACCGTGTTCCCGTCCCGATGGATGTTGTCCGCCAGCACGTCGGCCAGCGGGTCCGCGCGGAGGAACGGCGGGGTCCGCGTCGGGGCGCTGGTCGCCAGCCGTTCGACGTGGCCCGCGGTCGTCGACGGAACGTCCGCGACTGGCGGCCACAGGGTAACGCCGAAGGGGAGGTCGAGTTCTTTCTGCGGGACGCTCCACGAGCCGAACAGCACGTCGCAGTACAGCCCGGTGAACAGCGCGTCGGTCTCGGCGAGCGTCTCGGCGTATCCCAGCATGTGCCCGGACTGGAACGGGCCGATGAACTCTTGGATAGGCGCGGCGCGTTTCAGGAGCGTCTCGTGGTAGTCGATACCGCGGTCGAGGCGCTCGAAGCGCGCGCCCGCCGCTTCGGCCGCTCGCTCGGCGTAGCGCGCCTCCCGGTTCGGGCCGTCACCCATGTGATAGCAGTCCGGCGGCGAGTCGGCGGCCGCCAGCACGGTCCGCGAGTCGCTCCCGCCGCTCAACAACAGCCCGTACTCGCCGTCCGCCCGCGGCATCCGGTCGGCGACCGCCCGCTCGAAGCGGTCGGCCAGCTCCGCGACGAAGTACGACAGCGGCTTGTCCGTGGGCTCGTAGCGCGGCTGCCAGTACTGCCGGCGGTCGACCTGCGCGGCGTCCGTACCGTAGGTCAACAGCGTCGCGGGCGCGACCTGTTCGACGCCCGCGATAGGGGTCTTGGTCCCCTGGGTCCGCCGGAAGGAGAGGTACTCCGCGAGGTACGACTCCGCGAACGCTGGCTCGTGGCCGGGGATATCGGGGACGGTCTGGACGCTGGTGGAGAAAGCCAAGGTGTGGTCGCCGATGGCGTAGTAGAGGGGGCGGGCGCCGACGCGGTCGGTGAAGAGGGTGGCCGTCCCATTCCGAGGGTCGTAGAGGAG
>JBEQBK010000063.1:0-13572 GCA_041639855.1 Halobacteriaceae archaeon
CGAGCCACACCTTCGTATTCGACCGGTTCGAGCCACCGGCCGTATCTGCGTCGCCTGTTCGCTTTCCCCAGCCGCGCTACTCCAACTCCCGGAGCCGCTCGCGTGCGGGCTCGATGAGCTCGTTGAGGTGCGCCGCCAGCGCCGCCTTCGCGTCCGCGGGGTGGAGTTCGCCGCTCTCGAGGGCCTCGGCGAGTTCTTCGTGGGACTCGTAGGTGACGTCGCCGCCGTACTCGTCGGGACGTTCGACCGTCACCGAGGAGAACCGCGGGAAGACGTGGTACTCGAACAGCTGCAGGACGGGGTGTTCGAGGCCGTCCTCGGGCTCCTTGGTGGGCGGGCAGAACGCGCTGTTCACCTTCTCGACGACCTCGTCCTCCGAGTCGTCGATGTCGATGGAGACGCCCGAGCTCGACGACATCTTCCCGTCACCGCTCGTCAGGTCGGCGACGAGCGGATGGTGCAGGCAGGTCGGCGCGTCCTCGCCGATGCTCGGGAGGGTGTCCCGGGCGAGCATGTGGACCTTGCGCTGTTCCATTCCCCCGATGGCCAAATCGACGTCGAGGTAGACGATGTCCAGCGCCTGCATCAGCGGGTAGACCGCGTGCGCGACGGTCACCGACTCGCCCGACTTGATTTCGCTCATCGCGCGCTCGGCACGTGAGAGCGTCGTCTCCAGCTCCAACGCGTGCAGGTCGAGGACGTACTCCTCGTCCAACTGGAACTCCGAGCCGTAGACGAACTCCGTGCGCTCCTCATCGAGGCCGTAGGCGAGGAACTGCTCGCGCATCCGCTCGGCGGTCTCGCGGATCTCCTCGAAGGTACCCTTCCCGTTGAGATAGGCGTGTACGTCGGCGAGCAGGACGACCACTTGAAAGCCGGCCTCCTGGAGGTCGATGAGCTTGTTCGCGCCGAGCAGGTGGCCCAAATGAAGCGTCCCTGAGGGTTCGTAGCCGATGTACGCCCGCTTCCCCTCGGGGGCATCGACCAGCGCGTCGAGTTCCTCCTCGGTCACGACTTCCGCGGCGTTGCGCGTGACCAGTTCGCGCGTGTTCATACTCCCTCACACGTACGGAGGGGATTGATGCCTTCGGTTCCGGCGCGTCGAAGGATTTTCGGGGCCGGGCCGGGAGCGACCGATATGGTCCGCGTTGCCCTCCTCTCCCTCCTCTGCGCGCTGGTTATCGCCGGCTGTGTCGGCCCGGTCGGGCCGTCGCCAGACGGCGCTTCGCCGGCGTGTGAGGAGCTCGACCCTGTCGGCGAGAACCTCGACGCCCGATACAACGTCTCCTACGAACGCGCCGCCGGCTTCGAACTCTCGGTCACACCCGAGACGATTCACCGAGGGGAGCGGTTCACCGCCACGCTCCGGAACGTGGCCGAACAACCCCGCCAACGCGGTGTCGCTCGGAAGTACGCGGTTCATCGATGGAGCGACGGCGAGTGGCGTCCGGTTCTCGCCGGCGCTATGGGGTACAACGCCACCGCGCTCACGCAGGCCCCGAACGAGACGTACTCATGGACGTTCGCGGCCAACCAGTCCGGGTTGACGGCCAACGGTATCGAGACCTGTGGCCCAATCGAGACGGGTCGCTACCGGTTCGTCTACTTCGGTATCACCGACACGGACGGTACGGACACGGCTGTTGCCGCGCGCTTCACTGTCACGGAGCCTTAATCTCCGTCGCCGCGGGCCCGGTGTTCGCTGATGAGTTCGTCCACCATGCTCGCCTTACGCTCTTTCCGGCGTTCCTCGGCACGCGTCTCCCACTCCCGGATAACTGCCTCCACGTCGGACTCGCGGGCGACGGCGAGCTCATCGACCTCCTGCATCGCCACGTCGGCTGCTGGCCCGACGGGGACGTCAGCCTCGAAGAGCGTCTCGTCTGCGACCTCCGAGAGCCCGCCGTGCTCGGTGAGAACGACCCGGGGGTCGGCGTCTACCAGGGCTTCCGCGCTCGTCGCGCCGGCGCCAGAGGCGTCCCGGAGGAGCACCACATCGTCCGGCGCGAGGCCGTAGCGCTCGTGGGCGTCCTCGATGGCGGCGTTGGTGAACTGCTCGACCACCTTCACCGGTACCAGGTCACGTTCCTCCCCGTCCACGTCGCTGAAGTTCGAGTGGTCGAGCTTCCAGAGCGCCTTCAGGCGCTCGAGCTTGGATTCGAGGGCGTCGGCACGCTCGCGTTCCTCGTCGCGTTCCGACTCCAGGCGGTTCACCTCCCGCTCGAGTCGGGTCACGGCCCGCCGTTCGCGGGCGTCCCGGCGTTCCTCGCGGCGAGCGTCCTCGAGTTTGGACTCGTACTCCGCGAGCCGCTCGTCGCGCTCCTCGAGTTCGGCCTCCAGTTCGGCGTTGTGCTCCTCTAGGCGTTCGACCTGCTGTTCTAGCTCACGGATGCGGCGTTCCTCGGCCGTGAGCTCCCGCGGGGTGTGCTCGGATGCCTCTTCCTCGTTCTCGTCGTCGTCGCGTCGCTCTCGGAGGACCGCCTCCACCGAAGTCTCGGTCGAGAGCACTTCGGCCGTGATTTCGCCGCGGTCCTCCCGCGGGGGTGTTTTCCCCGCGATGCGCTCGAACTGCTCGGCGTGGTCGTCGTAGGCGAACAGCGCCGCGGCGAGCGCGTCCCGCTGGTGGTCGTTCTCGTAGGCGTGCTCGCGGGTTCGGTGTTGTTTCTCGTCGACCGGTAGGTCGACGTCGGGCACCCATCCCGCGGCGTCGAAACTCCGCCGTATCTTCTCGACGGTGTCGGGGACCGGCGTCACGTCGGCGGCGACCATGACCGGCCGACCGTGTTCGATAATCCACTCGATGACGCCCGCCGTATCGACGGTCCGGGAAGACCACGTATCGAGGACGTTCCCATCCAGATCCACGAGCCCGAGTGCGGTCGTCGTCCCGGGGTCCATCCCGACGATGACGTAGTCGCGGCGCTGGACGAGCGACTCGAACTCGATGCCGTCCTTGCGCTCGCGCTCGATTTCGACGCGCGTGTCACCCGAGCGGCGCTCCGAGACGGGGATGTCCTGTGGCGGCGCTTCGACCCGGAAGACGGCGTTCGAGAACCCGCCGTACTTCTCCGTCACGTCGCGCTCGTAGTCCAGCCCCGCTTCCTCCAACTTCGACTCGACCTCCCGGGCTTCGGTTTTGACGGCGCCGTGCATCCGGCGGGTGTAGCGGTCCTCCGACCACCCCCCTTTACCGGTCGAGCGCCCGCGAGCGACCTTCACTTCGGTGGTTTCCTCGAAGGCGGTGACGGTCTTCCCGACGCGCTTCGCCGCGAGCCGCGCGGCGGCCTCGGCTTCGCGCATCGGCTTCTTCGCGTAAGGGACGTCGTGGCGGGAGGCCACCCGCGAGAGGGGTTCGGGCTCGTGCCCGCCGGTCACCTGCACGAGATTCGTTTCGTGGGGGAGTCCGCGGAGGAGGTGTACCAGCGAGTCCTTGTCCGCCGCGAGCTCGTAAGCGTTGTCCGTCGCCAGAAACGTCGGCTCCCGGTCGGCGACCAGCCGGAGGAGCTTGCGGCGGCTCACCACGTCGCGCGCCACGCTCTCGCCGTCGAACATCGCCAGCGCGTAGGACGGCGCGTCGCCGCGGATGTCTCCGCTCTGGACGTCGACGCCGAACACCAGCGTGTCGAGCGCACTCGTGCGGGCGGTCACGAACGTGGGTAGGCGGCTGAGAAACTTAAACTCACGGCGGGACGCGGGACGGACGGCCGACTCGGGGAACCCTCCGCTGCAGCCCCCGAAAACTCACTCCGCGTCGGGGTACGGAACCTCGACCTTCCGACCGTCGTCGGGGACGAAGGTCTCGCCGGCGAAGGGCTCGCGCGCTTCCTCCGCGATTGGTGCGGCGTTCCCGGCGTACCGCGAGGAGATGTGCGTGAGCGCCAGCCGGCGCGCCCCGGCGGCGGCCGCGAGCTCGCCCGCCTCGCGCCCGGTCGCGTGGCCGGTCTGGCGCGCCCGCTCGGATTCCGTCTGGGTGAAGGTAGCGTCGTGAATCAGAAGGTCGGCGCCGTCGGCGGCTTTCCGGACGCTCTCGACGGGTCTGGTGTCACCAGTGTACACCACTCGCCGGCCGGGTCGGGGTTCACCTACCACCTGCTCGGGGTGGACCAACTCCCCCGCGTCGTTCTCGACGGGTTCGCCCTCGTGAAGCGTCGAGAACTTCGGGCCCGGTTCGACGCCGAGTTCCTCCGCCTTCTCGCGATTGAATCGGCCCTTCCGGTCGCCCTCGACGAGCGCGTAGCCCACCGAGCGGGTCCGGTGTTCGGTCGCGAAGACCTCGACGCTGTAGTCCTCGCGTTCGAGAGCGGTTTCGCCGGCGCGGACTTCGTGGACCTCCACCGGAAAGGAAGGGGTCGTGTTCGCGACGCGGATGAGCCCCCAGAGCTCCTCGGCCCGCCCGGCCGGGACGTACACGTCGAGGGGCCGCTCCCGGTCGTTGAAGTTCCACGTCTGAATCAGCCCGGGAATTCCGAGGACGTGGTCGCCGTGGGTGTGGGTGACGAACAGCGCCGACACCGAAAAGCCGGTCGCGTAGCGCATCATCTGGCGCTGCGTGCCCTCGCCGGCGTCGAAGAGGAGTTGGTCACCCTCGCGGTTCACGAAGACGCCCGAAGCGTTGCGCTCGGTCGTCGGCACGGCGCCGCCCGTTCCGAGAAACGTGACGCGGAGGGTCATACAGCCGCTTTCCGCGGGAACCGATAAACGGCCTTCGACTCGGGGACCGGGGGGTTCCACCGGAAGCGGGGGGCGGTTCCCAGTCGGACGACTTTTGCCCCGCGGCCGGCTACCCGTGTGTGATGGACCCGCTGTGGACCGACGCACACGCCCCCGACATCGAGGATTTCCCTCAGGACGACGTGCAGGGGAGCCTTGAGCGGGCGGCCACGGAGCCGATGAACCTCCTGCTTCACGGCCCACCCGGCGCCGGCAAGACCGCCGCGGTCCGCGCGCTCGCCCGGCGCACCCACGACGACCCGGAGGCGGACCTAGTCGAGTTGAACGTGGACGACTTCTTCTCGATGACGAAAAAGGAGGTCAGCCAGGACCCGCGCTTCGAGCACTTCATCTCGAACAAGCGCCGCCGGGAGTCCTCGAAGGCCGACTTGATAAATCACGTCCTCAAGGAAACGGCGGGCAACGCGCCGGTTTCGGGGAGCTACAAAACCGTCCTGCTCGACAACGCCGAGACGGTTCGCGAGGACTTCCAGCAGGCACTCCGGCGGGTGATGGAGCGCTACCACGAGTCGACGCAGTTCGTCATCGCTACGCGCCAACCCGCCAAGCTCATCGCGCCCATCCGCTCGCGCTGTCTCTCCGTTCCGGTGCGTTCGCCCACCGAGGACGAAACGGTGGGCGTCCTCCGGGACATCGCCGGCGCGGAGGGGGTTCCGTACGACGACACCGGACTGGGATACGTCGCCACCTACGCCGAGGGCAACCTCCGAAAGGCGATTCTGGGCGCCCAGACCGTCGCTGTCGAGGAAGAGGCCATCGAGGGGATGGGTGTCCTCGAACCCCTCTCGGACGTGGGTGTCGGCGACCGTGTCGAGTCCATGTTGGACGACGCGGAGGCCGGCGAGTTCTCGGACGCCCGCTCGGAACTGGACGATTTACTGGTAGAGGAGGGGCTGAGCGGTGCCGAACTGCTGGCGGAGATTCTGGACGCCGGGCGCTCGCGCTACGACGGGGAACGCCTCGCACGGCTTCACCGGCTGGCCGGCGACATCGACTTCGAGATGGCGGGCGGCACCAACGAGCGGGTGCATCTCTCGCACTTGCTCGCGGAGCTCGGCGCGTGACGGCGTACGTACGCCGCTACGCTCGGATGCCGCCTTCGGGCTCCGGCTCCCGCAACACGAGCACGTAGCGCGTTAGCGACTTGTGCACCCGGCGCTCGAAGCGGTTCTCGACCGCCCAGTCCGCCTCCCGCGCCGCGTCGCGCCAGTCGCGGTCCGCGACCAGCACACAGCGTCTCGCGAGCCGGTTCGCCTCGGCGAGCGCGTCTCCGACCAGCGTCTTCAGGCTGTGCGTCTCTATTTTCGACTGTCGCCCGTAGGGCGCATCGAAGGCGACGGCGTCGAACGAGCCATCCGCGAAGGGGAGCCGCGTCGCGTCCGCGCGGGCCACTGCGGCCGAATCGACGTACTCGCGCAGGTTCTCCCGCGCGCCGCGGACCATGTTCCTCTGTGCGTCGGTGCCGACGACCTCGGCGCCGAGGAGGCCGGCCTCGATGGGGACGCCGCCCGTCCCACACATCGGGTCGAGGAATCGGGTTCCAGGCTCGGCGCCCGCGAGGTTGGCGACGGCCCGCGCCAGGAGGGGGTCCATCCCGCCGGGCTGGAAGAAGGGCCTGTCGGTGGGCTGGCGCGCGGAGAAGTCCCGGACCGTACTGACGAGCTCCCACGCCAGAAAACAGCGGCCGGTGGAGAACACCGCCCGGAGCGTCTTTTCGGGGTCGTCCAGTTCGATTTCGAACCCGCGCTCAGCGAGCACGCGTCCCAACTCCCGCTCGGCACGCTGGGTGTCGACCCGGCTCCCACGCGGGGCGCGGGCGCGGACCGCTACTGAAGGCTTCGCCCCCTCGAAACTGACGTTTGTCGCCTCCAGCAGCGTCACGGCCGCCTCGATACCCCCGTCGGCGTGTCCGAGGAGGTCGCTGGCGTGGCGGGTGTAGGCGAGACCCGCCGCGCGCTCGGCGTCGAGGGCGCGCGCAAGGCCCACCCCCGGGGCTTCCACGTCCACCCCGCCGGCCGCGGCCCGCGCCTCCGCCGCCGCGAACGCGTCGTCCTCGCCCGCGAACTCCAGGAGATACACGCGCCGGCTTCGCCGTCGAGGGATTTGTAGCTGGCCGTTCTCCTCCGAATCATAAAGTTCCCGTCGCCGGGTCGCCAACCTTTATAAGCCTTAAATACGACCCTTAAGTCGTACATGGACGACCCGAAGGAGACTATAAACATTGAAAACGTCGTCGCCTCGACCGGTATCGGCCAAGAACTCGACCTGCAGAGCGTCGCGATGGACCTCGAAGGCGCGGATTACGACCCCGAGCAGTTCCCGGGCCTCGTCTACCGCACCCAGGAGCCCAAGTCCGCCGCGCTCATCTTCCGCTCGGGCAAAATCGTCTGTACGGGCGCGAAGTCCACGGCCGACGTCCACGAGAGCCTGCGCATCGTCTTCGACAAGCTCCGCGAGCTGAACATCGAGGTCGAGGAGGACCCCGAAATCGTCGTACAGAACATCGTCACCTCCGCCGACCTGGGCAAACAGCTCAACCTGAACGCCATCGCCATCGGCCTCGGTCTGGAGAACATCGAGTACGAGCCCGAGCAGTTCCCGGGGCTCGTCTACCGGCTGGACGACCCGGAAGTCGTCGCGCTCCTCTTCGGTTCCGGCAAGCTCGTCATCACCGGCGGCAAGCGCCCGGAGGACGCCGAGGAGGCCGTCGACAAAATCGTCTCCCGGCTGGAGGACCTCGGCCTGCTCGGGTAGGTGGCGATACCGAACGGAACGGCCGAACCCGCGGCGGGGACGCCGCTGGCGTTCGCCGGCACCCTCCTCGTGAGCTGGCTGCTGTACGCCTACGCCGCGCAGGTCGCCGCGACGTTCCTCCTCGGGGACGTACCGTGGCGCCGCGCGGCGCTCGTGGGAGCAGTCCCGGCTGTCGCCACGGTCGCGCTCATCAACTACGACCCGCTCGTCATCATCGCCGTCGCCGTCGCCGCGGACTTCGGCGCCATCAGAGCCGTCTACCGGCTTCGCTACCGAACGACGGCGCTCGTCACGGGCATGCACGCCGCCGTCTCAGTCGTTCTCGGCGTGGGCGTCGCGTACTTGGTGCGCCTCGTCGGAACGGCCCCCAGCTGAGGTTTTTCACCCCCGAGATGGGAGGGAACGTATGGAACGCTGTCTCACCGGCGGGCATGTGCTCCGTCCGGATATGACCGTTGAGCGCGCGGACGTGCTCGTCGACGACGAATCGGGCGAAATTCTTGGGGTAGAGGAGGGTCTAAGCGCCCCCGAGGAACTCGACGCGAGCGACGGCCTCGTGATACCGGGGCTTGTGAACGCCCACACGCACGCGGCGATGACTCTGCTTCGGGGGTACGCCGACGACAAGCCGCTCCAGGCGTGGCTGGAGGAGGACATCTGGCCGACGGAGGCCGAACTCGAACCCGCGGACGTGCGCGCCGGCGCGGACCTCGCGTTGGTCGAGATGATACGTTCCGGCACCACCGCCTTCGCCGACATGTACTTCGAGGTCGAGCAAACCGCCGAAGCGGTCGCGGAGGCGGGCGTTCGCGCCGTACTCGGCCACACCGCCATCACGATCGGCAAAAGCGACGCGGACGCAAAAGAGGACATCGAGGAGAGCGTCCGCGTCGCGCAGGAACTCGACGGGTACGCTGACGGCCGAGTACGAACGACGGTACAGCCCCACAGCCTCACCACGGTAAACGAGGCGGGCCTGCGCCGATGTGTCGAGGCGGCCGACGAACTCGGGGTAGCCCTCACGTTCCACGCCAACGAGACGGAGGGCGAAGTCGACCCTATTGTCGAGGAACGCGGCGAGCGCCCGCTTGCCTACGCCGACGACTGTGGGCTCCTCCGCGAGGATTCCTTTTTCGCACACGGGGTCCACACCGACGAATCGGAAATCAACCTCGTCGCCGAGCGCGGCGCGTCCGTGGTTCATTGCCCGGCCTCGAATATGAAGATCGCCAGCGGCGCGGCGCCAGTCGCTGACTACCTTGAGGCGGGCGTAAACGTCGCCGTTGCCACCGACGGTGCGGCGACGAACAACGACCTCGACCTCTTCGACGAACTCCGTGACGCCGCGATGCTCGCCAAGTTGCGGGAGCGCGACGCGGAGGCGGTCCCCGCGGAAACCGCCGTGCGGATGGCGACCGCGAACGGTGCCGACGCGCTCGGCATCGACGCTGGGCGGGTCGAGGCGGGCAGGAAGGCCGACCTCGCGGTCGTCGACTTGGACGCGGCCCATCTCACGCCCCGCCACGATTTGGTCTCGCATCTCGCATACGCGGTCCGAGGAAGCGACGTGCGCCACACCCTCTGCGACGGGGACGTGCTCATGCGTGAGCGCGAACTCACGACGCTGGACGCCGAGGAAATCCGCGCGCGCGCCGCCGAGCGGGCCGCGAGCCTGGTCGAACGGGCCGACTAGGGTTTAAGTACTTTCCACTGTCCGGCGGATTTCTCGCCTCGGCGCCGTAATCCGTCGATTAACCCGGTTTAATCCGGCTTAATCGGCGCCGAGCGCTTGCTCCCTTTATACACCGGCGACTGTTGGACCCGGATGTAATGACACCGAAGCGAACCCTCACGCTACTGGTCGCTGCCGCCCTCGTGGTGGCCGGCGCGCCGGCCGGGGCGGTTGCCGCATCGGGCGACCTCGCGGTCGAAACAACGACGGCCGAGAACGGCAGCGCGACGGTGACCGTGACCGACAACGGCACCGCCGCCGCGAACGCGACTGTCGATGTGGCGACGGCCGACGAGAACGGCACCTACGCGGGGACCGGCACCTACAACGCGTCCGAGAACGGGACCGTCGGACTGCCCGCCGCCGCGAACGACACGGTCACCCTCGACGTGACGGCGACACTCGGTAACGAGACCGCGACGACGAACCTGACCGTCGGCGTCGCGGAGAACGAGACCGAATCGCCGAACTTCGGCGAGCGCGTCTCCGCGTTCGTCCAGAGCCTCCTCGATGGCGACACGCAGGCCATCGGCCAGCAGGTCTCCGAGTTCGTGACTGCCAACAACCCCGGGAACGCGCCGGAACACGCCGGTCCCCCCGCTCACGCGGGCCCCGGTGACGACGCCAACGAAACTGAGGACGCGAACGAGACGGAACGGGGCCCGCCCGCGCACGCAGGTCCGAACGGCGATGACGAAAACGAGACGGAACACGGCCCGCCGGCGCACGCCGGCCCCGGTGACGAGGCCGACGAAAAGGACAGGGAGGCCGACGACGCTGACGACGCCGGCGATGCTGACGAGACGGATGACAGCGAGGAAGACGCTGAAGACGACGACGCCGAAACCGAGGACGAGGAAGACGACGCGAACCCCGGTAACGGCAACGCGAAGGGGCGATAGCTCCCTTGGAAGCGGTAGCGATTTGTGGCGGCCCCCTCTCCTTTGCGTATGAGCGAACGAAGCGTCCCGCCGATTCGCGAGCGCCTCGACGACCCCGAGGCCGCCGTCGCGGAGGGCGAGCGCAAAATCGAGTGGGCCCGCGAACACATGTCGATTCTCCCCGCCGTCGAGGAGGAGTTCCGCGAGGAGCAACCACTCGAAGGCGAAACGCTGGCGATGGCGATGCACGTCGAGGCGAAAACCGCCGTGCTCGTGGAGACGCTAGCGGCGGGCGGCGCCGAAATCGCCGTCACCGGCTGTAACCCGCTCTCGACGCACGACGACGTGAGCGCGGCGCTCGACGCCCACGACTCGATCACCTCCTACGCGAAACACGACATCGGCGAGGAGGACTACTACGGCGCGCTGTCGACGACGCTCTCTTACGAGCCGACCATCACCGTCGACGACGGCTGCGACCTCGTTACGATGGTCCACCAGGACTACCCCGAGCTCATCGACTCGATTCTCGGCGGCTGTGAGGAGACCACGACGGGCGTCGACCGCTTGCGCGCGATGGACGCCGACGGTGCGCTCGATTACCCCGTGTTCGCGGTGAACGACACGCCGATGAAGACGCTCTTCGACAACGTCCACGGTACCGGCGAGTCCGCGCTCGCGAACATCGCCATGACGACGAACACCTCCTGGGCCGGCAAGACGGTCGTCGTCGGCGGCTTCGGCTACTGCGGGCGCGGCGTCGCGAAGAAGGCCGCCGGCCAGAACGCCGACGTCATCGTCACCGAAGTGGAGCCCCGCCGCGCGCTCGAAGCGCACATGGAGGGATACGACGTGCTGCCGATGGACGAAGCCGCGGCGGAGGGCGACGTCTTCGTCACCACGACCGGCAACAAGGACGTCATCACGCGCGAGCACTTCGGCGAGATGTCTGATGGAGCGATCCTCGCCAACGCGGGCCACTTCGACGTCGAAATCAATCTCGATCACCTCTCGGAGCTCGCTGCCTCGGAGAGCGAACCCCGGGACGGCATCCGGGAGTACGAGATGCCCGACGGCCGGCGTATCAACGTCCTCGCGGAGGGGAGACTGGTGAACCTGGCCTCCCCCGTGGCGATGGGCCACCCAATCGAAGTGATGGACCAGTCCTTCGGCGTACAAGCGCTCTGCGTGCGGGAGTTGGCCGACAATTCTGCGCAGTACGACGCGGGCGTCCACAACGTCCCCGACGAACTGGACCGCCGCTGTGCGGAGATCAAACTCGCCGCGGAGGGCGTCGTCCACGACGACCTCTCCGCCGAGCAGGAGGAGTACATGACCTCCTGGGACCACGGGACGTAGAGCCTTTGAGGGCGCCCGCTGTAGGATAGCCATGTCAAACGCGAAGGGCAACCGCCGGGAGCGCGAACTCGTCAACCGCCTCGACGAGTCGGGCTTCGCGGTGATGCGTGCGCCGGCTTCCGGCGCGGCCACCGAGCGGGAACTCCCCGACGTGCTGGCGGGCAACGGTGATTCCTTCTACGCTATCGAGGCCAAATCCTCGTCGGGCGACCCCATCTATCTCACCGGCGAGGAGGTCGAAGCCCTCGTCTACTTCTCGCGGAACTTCGGCGCCAAACCGCGCATCGGCGTGCGTTTCGACCGCGAGGACTGGTACTTCTTCCACCCTGGGGACGTGTACCAGACCGACGGCGGGAACTACCGGGTCAAAAAGGAGACCGCGCTCGCGGAGGGGACCGACATGACCGAACTCGCGGGACACTCCGAACAGCAGGAGCTCGGGGAGAACGACGACGGGAGCGGCCGGCTGGACGTTCTGAAAGCGGTGGCGGCGGGGACCATGGACCCCGAGGAAGCGGCGGAGTTGCTCTAGTACACCTTCTCCAGCCGAGCCCGCGGGAACCGGTACCGGCGAACCGATTCGGGCTCGCTCCCGGCGCGAGGCGGGTAGACGGCCGCCACGACGGCGTCGTTCTCGGGATAGGGCTCGTTACCCGGGTAGTCGGCGACTGTTCGCTCGCCGGCGCGGACGGTGTCCGCTCGGCCTGCGAGGGTGCCGGCGACGACCAACAGGTCACCGGCCGCCCGGTCGCGGACCAGGTCGCCCGTTTCGAGCGCACAACCGGCACAGTAGAGGGGGTCGGCGTCCCCCTCGGGCGCGAAGAAGCGCTCGCCGCACTCGCCACACCGGGCCTCGCGCTCGCCCGGGGCCGGAACACGCCCCGCCGTGACTTCGATTGCGACCCGGCGGAGGTGCTTGCAGCGGACCCCGCGGTAGCGGTGGTCCGGGCAGGTACACCGGGATTCGGGGAGGGACACCGAGTAGACGGCCTCTTCGGCCGTCAATACGTCGTACTGGCCGGCGCCGACGGCCCGAACGGCCATGCGTTCGACGCGGGCACGGCCCGCCCGCCCGTTCCCCCCGGATACGGGGAGAGAACGCTTCTCGACGGAGGTGTCGGGCATACCAATCTTAGGGACCCCGAGAGTTTGAACCTGTCCCCGGCCTTCGAAGCGCTTTTGTCCCGGCCGAGAAAATCGCGAGCATGGAACGCGATACCGCCCGTGAAGTCGTACTCGCCGTCCTCGGCGTCGTCGTCTTCGTCGGCGGTCTGCTCGCTGTCGCTTTCACCTACGGCGGGCCGAGCTTCTCCGTGCCCGGTGCCGGCCTCGCGCTTGTCGGAGTTGTTGCGGGCTTCCTGGTCGTGATGACCGGTATCGGCTTCTGGCTCTCGACGAAGAACTAGTCGCTCTCGCCGGCGTTATTGAGGGCGTCCTCGTAGTACGCCAGCGGCGTCGGTACGCCCTCGCAGCGCTCGTCTTTGTTCACGCAGTCCCCTTGCTCGGCCATCGTTTCGCAGTTCGGTGGGGCGTACGCTTCGGGGAACGGCTCCAGATCGTCATCCAGCCCGGCGAGCGCCCGCGCGCCGTCCGCGGAGAGGCCGACCGAGGTGAGAAAGGAGCCCAGAACGAATGCGGAGCGCGGCGCCAACTCCTCCCCGTCGTCGACGCGGTCGAGAAGCGTCTGCATACAGGGCGGGAAGAGTCCCGGGACGACCGTGTCGATGTCCCGCCGGGGAGCGTAGTCCGCGAGTTCGCGCTCGACGGTCTCGATGGGCCCTTCGAGCGCGGCGACGATTTCCTCGGGGACGGAGAGGGGGAGCCCCTCGGCAACCCGGTGTCGGATGGCCTGTTCGAGGAGGGCGTCGAGCTCGTCGCGCCCGACGGGAACGGTGCCGTCCGCGAGTTGGCGCCGGACGAGGCGCCACGCCTCACCGTCGAGGCCCCCCGCGAGTTCGAGGTAGGGTCCGACCGCCACGCCGTAGCCGTCAGCGCGCTCCGTGACGTCCTCGGCGAGGTCGAACGCCGCGAGGAGCGCCGACCGTGAAACGGAGACCTCCGAGACGATTTCGGGGTCCGCGTCCGCCGCGAAGCGCTCCCGGGCGGTGGCGGCCT
>JBEQBK010000064.1:0-13380 GCA_041639855.1 Halobacteriaceae archaeon
TTCGCCTGCGTTCCGAGCCCGGCACCTGCCGAAATCGGCGTGTACATCGTCCACGCGGTCTGTGCGGGAACGAGGTCGCCGATGGGGAAGAAGCCCGCCCAGATGAGCAACGCCGCGGGCGGAAGGAGCCAGAACGCGATGGCGTTGATGCGGGGGAACGCCATGTCGTCCGCGCCGATGAGCAGCGGGAGGAAGTAGTTCCCGAAGGCCGCTATCATCGGCGTCCCGAAGAGGAACAGCATCGTGATGCCGTGGCTCGTCAGGAGGCCGTTGTACATCGTCGCTGAGACGACGTCCTGTGCGGCGGTGGAGAGTTCGGTTCGCATCAGCATCGCCATCGAGCCGCCCACCGCGAACGCGATGGTGCCGAAGAGGCCGTAGAGGATGCCGATGTCTTTGTGGTCCACGGTCGTGAGCCAGCGGGTGAGACCGGCGGGCTTCTCGGCGTGACCGGTGCCGTAGCCCTCGCCGGCGCTCCCGCCGACACTCCCGATGGGGTTGTACGAACGCCAGTCCTCGATGCGGGCGAGCCACGCGGCGATAGCCACGAGGAGGACCCCCATCAGGACAGTGAGCGCGATGTCCGGGGAGACTGCCATGCGCGTACGTCAGGACTGCGGCGTAATGAAAGGTAAGGATACGACCCGCCCCGCGAAAACCGGAGGAACTCAGATGCGCTCCGCGATGAGGTAGGTCAGGATGGCCAGCGCGACCAACGGGACCAACAGAAGCGCCATCTGGATGACGGTGATGAGGCCGAAGCTACCCCACGTCGCGGGCGTCATCAGGAGGAACACCGCCACGAAGAAGAGGATGATTCCGAGCGGGACGATGTTCACCAGCGCGTCGAGTATCGTCTCCCTGTTCCAGACCGGATGGGTGTCGCCGGCTTCGCTCATTATCTCAGGATTCGGCCGGTCCGACAAAGGGTTTTGCCTTTCAAACGCGCCCCGTCTCGACTCCGTACGCCGCGAGCGCGGCGACGAGGAGGACGGCGCCCGCGATGAGAACGGACGCGCCCCGAAAGTCGAACGCCGTCAACCCGTAAAGCGCCCCGCCACCGGCGCTGAACAGCGCGCCCATCACCGCTGTCGGTCGGCTAAGCGTGTTCGCGTAGCCCGATTCGCGGAGGATACCGACCACGCTTGCGGAGAAGAGGAAGATACCTCCCACCGACACTGCCCGCGACCCGAAAAGAACGCCGGCTTCCGAGAGGACGAAACCGAGCGCGACGAACACGGGCCACGGGCTCGCTCGGGTGTGCGTGCTGACCGCGCTATGTTCGGCCATACACACACTCGGGCGTCCGGGAAGAAAGACCTCCCGGTCACGTCACGCCGACGTAGACGAACAGCAGCCCGAAGTAGAGGAGGACGAGTGCGCCGACGACCTTCAGCCGGAAGCGCCGGATGTCATCGGTCTCGGAGCGGTAGGCGGTCTCGAAGGCCTCCCGTTCGTCGTCGCTCACCCCCTCGTGTTCGTAGCCAACGTGTAGGTCGCGCAGGCGCTCGGTGGGGAACGGTTCCCCACAGTGCGGACAGCGCGGCGCGTCGGTGGGTACGTCCTCATTCATAGGTACGCGGGCGTCACCTCCGGTTGCGTGATGACCCACAACGAGACCGCGGTGTAGAGCACCATCACCGCAGTGAGGGGGTACTGACTCCGGATGGCCTGCAAGCGCCCGGGGAAGAAGTCGAACGCGGCCGCGTGGGCGACCCACACGGCCAACAAGTGGCCGCCGAGCACGGCGAGCGGGCCGACGACCGAGAACCAGCCCGGAACGACGACGACGAGCGGGTCGGGTGGGGCCCACGGCATCACGGCCGCCCCCGCGAGCGCCGGGAGCAGGGAGAGGAAGTACGCGAGGTAGTGTGCGAGGTGATAGCCCGCGGCGATTGGCAACAAGGTGGGTGCGAAGCGCCGCGCGATGTCCGACGCGGACTCGTAGGTGGGCGCCGTCCGGCGTGCGACCCGCGCCGCCAGCGAGAAGGCCCCTAGAAAGACCCCGAAGCCGGCGAGGAAAGCGAGCGCGTACACCAACTGGGGGGGAAGCCCGAGTGCCACCACGCTCGGGACGACCCCGGCGACGAACTCCGTCCCGACCAGCCCGTCGTAGGTCGTCCCCCAGAGGAGCGCGACGATGAACGCCACGGCGCCGGGTTCATGGGCGCGCTCGCCGACGAGGCCGCTTCCGGGGAGGTGGAGTCGCCCACGCGAGAGGGCCCCGACGGCCCCGTAGCTCCGGAAGACCCGTTCGATCGGGTCCCCGCGGCGGAACCACGACTCCCCGAACGCGACGGCGCCCGCGAGCGCAAGCACCACGTAGGCGAGGACCACGAGCGCCAGCAGCTGAGGGTTGGAGGCGAGGGGCATCACCACCTCCAGCCAGATCAGCGCCAGTAGGCCGGCCGTCGCGGGCCACGCCCCGAGGCGGTCGGGGTACTCCAAGCCGGCACCGGGGAGGAGCCCGGCGAGCGTCCGAACGGGGTTGAGCGCGGGCCACGGGTCACCGAGCAGATACGTGACTATCGGGAGTCCCGCCCACCATCCCACCCAGACGAGGAGGATGGCGGCGTTGCGGAGCTGGTCGGGCGGCCCGAAAAGTCCGGCTCCGACGACGGCACAGAGCGCGAGCAACCCGACCACGGAGCCGAACGCCCACAGGACGCGTCCGGCACCCCGGTGGGTCGGAAGACCGACGGCCCACTCGTGAATCGAGCGGACGAGCGTACGGTCCGTCGCCAGCGATGCAAGCAGAAAGGACGCGCCGACGACGGCGCCGCCGGTGAGGAGAACGAGCCACGTCGGTACGGCGAGGGATTCGCCCGCCTCCGCGCGGAGGCCGCCGCCGTGTGCCAGCGTCCGCCCCGCAAGCAGAGGAACGAGCGCGCCGGTGAGCGCGACGCGACGACGCGACCGTTGCATGAGTCGAACCTCCGGACGGGCGCCCGAAGTAGGTTGCGAAGCGCCGCCCGACTTGGATGGGTTTTTAGTGGTCCGCCCGAAAGCCGCGAGTATGAGCCACGACCACGCAGACGACGGGGACCACGCCCTCCCCGGCGACGACGGGGGACACCATCTCCCGGCGGTCGAGGACTGGCCCAAGGGCTTCGGTGAAGCCTCTTGGTGGCCCTTCATCACCGCCGTCGGCGCCGCAGGCTTCTATCTGGGCGCGGCCCTGCTCATCCTGGGCACGGGCGAGAATCCGCTCGTTCCCCGGATGACCGGCCCCGCGGTGTTCATCGGCACCACGTTCGTCTTCCTCCTCGGCCTCTACGGCTGGGTGTACCACGCGTTCGTGAAGGCCTTCTGGAGCGGCGGCGGCCACGGCGACAACAGCGGTCTCCGGTGGGGGATGATCCTGTTCTTGGGGTCGGAGATCGCGACCTTCGGCGCGGGCTTCGTCTACTACTTCTTCATCCGCGGGAGCGCCGCCTGGCAGCCCGACCTCTACCCCGAGCTGTTCGGCTCGCTCATCATCATCAACACGACCATCCTGTTGATATCGAGCGTGACGCTCCACTTCGCGCACACCTCCCTCCTGAAGGGGAACCGGGAGCGTTTCGTCGGGCTGCTGGGGGCGACGCTCCTGCTCGGGCTGATATTCATGGGCGGGCAGGTGTACGAGTACTACGAATTCATCGTGCACGAGGGCTTCGTCGTCCTCCCCGGCGCGGGTCAGAGCCTCTTCGCCTCGGCTTTCTACGGCCTGACGGGCCTCCACGGTCTCCACGTTACGCTCGGCGTCGTGCTGTTGGCTGTCGTCTTCATCCGCTCGCTGTTCGGACAGTACTCCCCCGAGCGCCACACCTCCGTGAGTACGGTCTCGATGTACTGGCACTTCGTGGACGCCGTCTGGGTGTTCCTCGTCGTCGTCGTCTACGTCGGCGGTAGCTACTCCTTCTTCTGACCGGCGTTTTCCTCTCGTCGGGCCGTGACCGGCCTGTACCCCACCGTTCCGTCGAGCGCCGGCGCCGAGCGGAACGGTCCGGGAGTTACTCCGCCAAAAGACCCCCTCCACACGGTGTCGTTGGGGTGTCGGCCTCCGACAGCACACGGTCCACGACAGCCGGACGTGAAGTACGACCCTCCCTCCGGGCCACGGGGTTTTACGTGGGTGTAGACGGTCGAGCTGCGATTCGAGGCCTCCCGAGACCTCTCCGGGGTGCGTGACTGCGCCGATGGCCACGAACTCGTTCTGTAGCCGACGGGTTTCCGCTTCCCGACGTCGATATCGGTGTCCTCCTCGGTGTGGGCCAGTGCCGCGCACTCGCGGCCCGCCCCGACGGTCTATTGGAGGGCAACGGACTCACCCGTTCCGGGTCGGGGTCCTCCACACCGTTCCGCGTTGTATGCGGAGGTGTCCCAGGGTGGGCCGTGCCGGTGTCTGGGGGCTGCTGTCGGTACCGCGTCTACGAGCGGATGACAGGAACCGCGCCGCGGCTACGGAACGCCACAGCCGAGAGAAAAAGAGGCCGTGTTACGCTTCGCTGTACGGAACTGAACTGTTCTCGGGGTCCTCGACCCACTCGTCGTACTCCTCCGGGCTCACGGCGTGGACCTGTGCGAGCATCGCGGAGTGACCCGCTCCACAGTACTCCGCACAGTAGAGCTGGTAGGAACCTTCCTCGGTGACCGTCGTCTGGAGGTAGTTGGTCTGGCCCGGCATCGCGTCGGCCTTCAACCCGAGATTGGGGACGTGGACCGCGTGCAACACCTCCGCCGAGGAGGTCTCGATTATCACCTCTCGGTCGGTCGGGACGACGAGGTTGTTGCGCTGAGTGGGGACGTCGTTACTGGAGTAGTTGAAGTTCCAGTACCACTGGACACCGTGGGCCTCGACGACGACCGGGTCGCCCGTCGCCTGCGCCTCGTCGACGGTTTGCGGGGTGGCCGTGACGGCGGGCGCTGCCATGACGCTGTAGGCCGCGATTCCGACGAACAGCAGGACGAGCGCGGTGGTCACGGTCCACGTCACTTCCAGCCGACGGTTCTCCAGCGTCGGCTTCGCTTCATCGGCGTTCCGGTACTTCCAGACGGTGTACACCAGAATCCCCTCGACGAGGAGGGTGATGGGTACCGCCACCGCGATGAGATTGCTGTTCAGTCCCCGGATGAGCTCCTCGCTGGTCGAGGACGCCGCCGCCCCGGTGCCGACCCCGACGGCGAGGAAGGCGAGGGAGAACAGTCCGACGAACAGCCGCCTGCGTTGCATGGGTGCGGATTAGGACGAATCCCATATATACCTGTTCAACTACCCGCCCTTCTCACACCCTGAGAATCGGACGGTCTAAGTGCGACGACTCCCAAACATCGCCAACGTGCGCGAACGGAACTTCACCCGGTCGCTTATCGCCGCAACCGTCGCGGTGTACGCCCTTCTCGTCGCCGGCGCGACGGTCGCCCTCGGCGAGGCCTCGGCCGCCTGCCCGAGCTGGCCCCTCTGTTCGGGGCCGCTCTTCGGCGTCGGGAACGCGCTCTCGAATCTCGACCTCGCCGTCGTCCTCGGTCACCGGGCGCTCGCCGCGCTCGCCGCGGTGCTCGTCGCCGTCGTCGCCGTCGCCGCCCAGCGGCGCGGTGAGCCCCGGCGTGTCAGAACCGCGCTCTGGCTCGCCCTCCTGCTCTACCCCGTCCAAGTCGGGCTAGGCGCGGTGAGCGCGACTGCCGCGACGCCCGCTGAAGTGTCGGCGCTCCACCTCGTCGCCGGCACAGCTATCTTCGCTTCGCTCGTCGCCGGACTCGCGTGGTCCCTCGAAGCTCGGACGGCGTCCCTGCCCTCGAAGGAAAGCGAGGGGCGCGGCAAGTCCGAACCCGCTGAGGGCGAGGCTGATACCCCGGTCATCGACGGTCCCGTTGCCCTGGCGAAGGCGTATCTCACCCTCACCAAACCCCGCCTGATGTGGCTGCTCTGTCTGGTCGCCTCCGCCGGCATGGCGCTGGCCGCCGGACAGGGTGCGGGTCTCACCGCCCGGACGGTCTTCTTCACCCTCCTCGGCGGGGTGCTCTCCATCGGCGCCAGCGGGACGTTCAACCACGTCCTCGAACGCGAGAAGGACAAGCGGATGGCCCGCACCGCCGACCGCCCGCTTCCGAATCACGCCATCCCGAAGCGCAACGCGCTCGCCTTCGGATTCGCCCTCGCCGCGGCGAGCCTGCTGTCGTTCTGGCAGGTGAACGCCCTCGCCGCGGCGCTCGGACTAGCGGCGATCCTCTTCTACTCGGTGGTGTACACCCTCGTTCTCAAGCCGAACACCGTCCAGAACACCGTCATCGGCGGCGCGGCGGGCGCGCTCCCGGCGCTCATCGGCTGGGCGGCCGCCACGAACGCCGTCGGCGTCCCCGGGCTGGCGCTCGCGGGCGTCATCTTCCTCTGGACGCCCGCGCACTTCTACAACCTCGCGCTGGCGTACAAGGACGACTACGCCGCCGGCGGCTTCCCGATGCTCCCCGTTGTGCGCGGCGAGGCAGTCACCCGCAAGCACATCCTCTACTATCTGGGCGCCACCCTCGTCGGTGCGACGGCGCTCGCCGCGGTCGCCGACCTCGGTGCCGTGTACGGGGCGACCAGTGTGGTACTCGGCGCGGTGTTCCTCACCGCGGCTGTCCGACTGCACCGTGAGCGGACCCGTTCGGCCGCGATGCGCTCGTTCCACGCGTCGAACGCTTTCCTCGGGTTCCTGCTCGTCGCGGTGGTCGTGGACGCGATGGCGATATGAGCGTCGCGCACTCCCTCACCCGTCTGCGCCCCACGCGTGGGGAGCTTCTCGCGGGTGCTTTGCTGGTGAACACGGAGCTGCTGGTCGTGTTCGTTTACCTCGCCGTCGCGGACGTGACGGCGACGGCCGTCATGCCCTACGTCTACCCCTTTGTCTGGCTGAACGTCTCGCTGTGGGCGCTCGTCCGGGTCCGCGTGCCCGAGAGTAGCCGGCGACGGACCCTTCTCGCTGCGGGGGTCGGCGTCGCTTACTTCCTCGTCCTCGCGTACGTCGGCGGCCTCGTCGGGTTTTCCGGGTCGGGAACGGGATTCCGTCTCGGCTGGCCCCTGCCGCCCGGGTGGGGGCCGGCGCTTCTCTACAACGGGGGGGCGCTCACGCTCGCGCTCGTGCCGTACCGGGTTATCGGCTACGCGACACTGGCCTACCTCGTCGGCGTGGCGGTCCTCGACGCCGCTCGCGGCGCGCTCTCCGGGGTCGTGGGGCTCTTCTCCTGTGTCTCGTGTACGCTTCCGGTGGTGGCGACGGTCGTCTCCTCGGTGTTCGGCGCGTCGGCCGCCGCGCAGTTCGCGACGAGCCGCCCCTACGGGGTTTCGACGGCCGTTTTCGTTCTCACTGTCGGGCTGCTGGTCTGGCGCCCCCGGCTCTGAACCGAACGCCTTACCGCGGGACGCCCGGAACAGTGCGTATGAACGCGGTCGCCGCCGACGGAGTACGCAAGACGTACGGCGACACGACGGCGCTCGCGGGCGTCGAACTCACGGTCGAGTCGGGCGAGGCCTTCGCGCTCGTCGGCCCCAACGGCGCGGGCAAGACGACCCTCGTCCGCTGTCTCACCGGAACCGAACCGCTCGATAGGGGCTCCGTCGAGCTCCTCGGCGGCTCCCCCGCCGACGCGGACCCCCAACAGCTGGGCCTGCTCCCGCAGTCGTTCTCGCCGGCAGGTCGTCTCACGGCCCGGGAGGTCGTCGCCCACTACGCCGGGCTCTACGACGCGACGCGAGAGCCCGAGGCCGTTCTGGACACCGTCGGGCTCGCCCCCGAGCGCCGCGACGAGCACTACGAGAACCTCTCCGGCGGCCAACGGCGCCGCGTCTGCGTCGCCGCGACCCTCGTCAACGACCCGGACGTACTCTTTTTGGACGAGCCGACCGCGAGCGTCGACCCTGCGGGTCGCCGTGCGCTCCACGACGCGCTCGCGGAGCTCGTCACCGGTGGCACGACCCTCTTTCTCACCACCCACGACATGGCTGAGGCCGAGCGCCTCGCCGACCGGGTGGGCCTCCTCGCGGAGGGCGAACTCGTCGCCGCGGGTCCTCCCGAGCGATTGGTGACCGAGCACGCCGGCGGCCCGAGCCTGTTCGTCGAGACCGACGCCGACCTGCCGGGAGTCGCGGGCTTCGACGCCGAACCGGCCGAGGGCGGCGTCCGTCTCCAGGAAGTCGAACGGGAGGACGTTGCGGACGTGGTCCGGGCGCTCGACGAGGCCGGCGTCGCCTTCGACGCGCTGGAGTGGTCCCGCCCCTCGCTGGAGGACGCCTACCTCGCGCTCGCGGGTGATGGGGAGTGAGCCGGCTCCGGCGGGTACGCTCGGAGGCGGTCGCCGCGGGCAAGGCGTTCCTGCGCCGACGCACAGCGGTGTTCTTCACTTTTTTCTTCCCGGTGCTCCTTATCGCCGTCTTCGCCGGGCTCGTCCGGACCGACGCGGGCGGTGGCCTCTTCGCCCGTCCGACGGGCTACTACCTCCCCGGCTATCTGGCCGTGGTCGTCCTCTTCACGCCGCTCTCTCGGCTCTCCAGTACCGTCGCGCGCCATCGAGAGGGGAATCGATTCGAGAAACTCGCGACGACGCCGCTCACGAGCACGGAGTGGCTCTTCGCCCACGTTCTCGTTACCGCCGGACTCGTCGCCGCCGCCAGCGTCGTCCTCGTCCTCGCGCTCCTTCCGCTCGCCGAGTTCTCCCTCTCTCCGCTTCTCGTTCCGTTCGTCGTTCTCGGCGCGGTCCTGTTCGGCGGTATCGGCGCGATTCTCGGCCGGCTCGCGGATTCACAGGACGGCGCTATCTCGATGAGCAACGGGATTGCGTTGCCGCTCCTGTTTCTCTCGGAGACGTTCGTCTCGCCGGACCTCTTCCCCGCGTGGTTCCGACCCTTGACTGCGCTCTCGCCGCTCACGCACTTCGCGCGCGGCGTGCGGGCAGCGACCTACACTGAGGGGAGCGCGCTCCCCGCGCTCGGCCTACTCGCCGTCTTGACGCTCGTTGCCTTCGCCGTCGGCGCGTACGCCCTGCCGACGACCGACTGAGCCCGCCGGCCGCGCGAGGAGGAGCAGGGGAACGGCGTGGCGGACTTCCCACGCGTAGACGTGATTCAACAGCAGATAGGTGACGATACCCAAGAACAGCGAGAGGGACCACGATGCGACCGCGATTCGACCTACTTTCGGGTGAAGGCTGTCGCGCAGCTCCGCGGGCGTGTGTGTCAGCCCCAACACGACGGCGTGGAGCACGACCGGCACCGCCACGACGGAGAGGAAGATGTGGACGGCGAGCATGACGAGATAGATCAACCGTGGAATCGGCGGCGCGACGATGGACTTCTCGAAGCCGCCCCCGACCTTCCAGAGGTAGAGGACGAGAAAGAGCAGGATAAGCGCGAACGCCGTCAGCATCGCCGCGCGATGCTTCCGTATCTCGCCGCGCTTGACAAACCACGCGCCTGTCACCAGCGCTGTCAGCGCGAGTGTGTTGACGACGGCGATGAGGTCGCCGAAGAGAATCACGGTGTCCCGCGAGAGCGCCGGGACCGGCAACGGCCCGTAGAACGCGGTGAGGACGAGCGCATAGCCGACGACCGAGAGCACCGTCGTCACCGCCTTCGGGCGCTCCCGTCCCAGACTCCGAAGCGTCGCCAGTACCATACCTTCCGTCGGCACCCTCCCGGAAAGGCGCTTTCGCTTGGCCCCGGAGGTTGAAAACGGGGGACGAGCCAGTCCCGCCGTGCGCTGACCTTTGCCCCCGGCACGCCGAGGCGGGAGTCCGGAGCAGTGCCGGGGGGCTGTCCGTTCCGGCTGTTCGCCCCGAACTCGGATTCACCGGTCCGATAGTCAGTCCCGACCACTTATTCGCCGGCCGGCCCAAATCACTCCGATGGCGACGCCCGAGGACGCCGAGACGGAGGAGAACGGTACCATCACCGCCCGCTACTATGAGACCGACACGGAGCGGATGCTCACGTTCGAGGGACCGGAAGGGACCGCTGCCGTCGCGCAGAACACCGAGGGCTACGCGATGTTGAAGGTCCGGCCGACCCCGGACGGCGACGAACTCGAACGGTACTACGGCTTCGACATGGCGCTCGACCACGCCGCGGAGCTCCTGGGCGTGTCGCCGAACGACCTGCCGGTCCCCGAGTCGGCCGCCGATATGGGGATGTGACTCAGGGCAAGTCGTCGGCGACTGCGTCGAGGAACGTCTCGGGGTGTTCCGCGTGGGGGAGGAGCTTCGCGTCCCCGATAGCGACTAACTTTGCGTCCGTCGCGGCGGCGAGCGTCCGCCCGTTCGAAATCGGGTTCCGCGTCGCGTCCTTTCCCCAGACCAGAGTGACGGGTGCATCGACCCCGGAGAGCACCGTTTCGAGGTCCTCCTCCGGCGTGAGATAGCCACCGATGAAGGAGGCGGGCGCGTAGCGCGCCCCCTCGCGGTGGGCGCTTCGCCACTGGTAGTCAACCGTTCCCTCCGGGGGGTCGTCGGCGTACGCTTCCCACCGGAGAAACGCCGCGATGGACGGCTTGCTCGCCAACAGATTGAACAGCCCTTCACCGATGACCGGCGAGCGGAACAGTCCCCGAAGCAGAGGTTTTCGTCCTCCCGTGTCGCTCGTGGGCGCAACGAGAACCAGCCGCGAGAAGCCCGCGTCGTCGGCGACCGCCGCGGCGTACGCGCCGGTGAGGGAGGCGGCGACGCAGACCGCGTCCTCCGTTCGCTCGGCCGCGAAATCCGCGATGAACTCCTCGTAGAGTGCGTTGGTGTAGGTTACCTTCGGACGGGAGGACCGCCCGAACCCAGGGAGGTCCGGCGCGAGGACGTGGTAGTCCTCCGCGAGCGCCTCGAAGACGCCATCGTACTCCTGGCTCGTCCCCGCGGCGTTGATGCTGTGCAGGAGGAGCACGTCCGGATTGTCGGGGTCGCCGGCCTCGGTGTACTCGATATCGAAGCCACGCCAGCGATAGGTGTGTTGGGTGCCGACCAGCGCGGGGGGAAGAGCCCCCGCGCGCTTCGCGACCGAGCGGTTCGCAAGCGCGGTCCCGACGGCGCCGGCCGCCAGACCGCCCAGTAGTGTCCGGAGTCGCATACGTCCGCTTCGGTAGCCGTCGGTATATCGGTGGCGGGTCGGGGGAGTTGGCCGGTTGCTTATATCGTTCGGCGTGCTGTAGACGACCATGGCGTTTCGCCGGTTCCTCCGCGGGAAACTCCCGTGGGACCGCCTAGAGGCGGTTTTCCACGCGTTCGCCCCTCGGTACGAGGAGGAAGTCCTCCGCGTGACGTTCCTCGACGCGGACAACTGGCTTTCGACGCCGTGTGTGGTCAACGACCAGTGGTTCGTCAAGGTCGTCTCCGAGCAGAACTCACTCGTTCACACGCTCTTTACCGCGGGTCGGAACCTCGGCGCCGCGACCGCGGGCACCGAGGGGTTCTTCGAGCATTTCGGTACGCCCGGGGAGATGGCGGAACACGAGCTGGAGGCGACCCGTCGGATGCGCGAGCTGGGCGTCAACGCGCCGAAACCCGTCGAGGCGTTCGAGGTCGACGGGCTCGGGGTCGTGGTGCTCGAATACCTCCCCGAGTTCCGGACGCTGGACGACCTCGACCCGCGGGTGGTCGAGGCGCTCGCGCCGGCGCTCTTCGAGTCGCTTCACACGATGCACGAGGACGGACTCGCCCATGGCGACCTACGCGCGGAGAACGTCCTCGTCCGCGACGGGAAACTCCACTTTATCGACGCCACGAAGGTCCGTGAGGGCGGCATCGACGGCGCCAGCGCCTACGACGTGGCGTGTGCGCTCGCCACGCTCGAACCGATAATCGGCGCGAAGGCCGCAGTTCGGACCGCGGGCGAGCGGTACGACGCCGCGGCGCTCCTGCGCGCGGAGGACTTCCTCGACTTCGTGAACCTCCGTCCGGACCACGACTTCGACGCGGCCACCGTCCGCGGTGAAATCGAGAAGGCAGCGACCTGACCGTACTAGCTTATCTCCTCTCCCGGCAATACTGTATTTGTTATGACGAATAGCCGGCCAACTAACGTGGTGCTCGTCGACGACGACCGGAACTTCCTCGATCTCATCGCGGTGCTGCTCGGGCGAGTGTGTCCGGACATCGCACTCGAACCTGTCACCGACGCCGAGTCGGGGCTCGAACTGGTCGGCCGAGGGAGTGTCGACGCCGTCGTCACGGACTACCGGATGCCCGGCACTGACGGACTGGCGTTCCTCCGGAAACTCAGGGAGCGGGACCCTGAGATACCGGTACTCTTCTTCACCGGCCTCGGGAGCGAGGACGTGGCGAGCGAGGCTATCGCCGCGGGCGTCACCGACTACCTCCGGAAGGCGACCGACGAAAAGAGCGTCCTGATGTTGGGGAGTCGTATCCGGACACTCGTGGACGCCGCGCGCGCCGAGCGGACCTCCCGCGAAGCGGACGAACGCGTCCGGGAGGCCTACGAGCGCATCACCGCGGGGGTGCTCTCGCTGGGGTCGGACTGGGAAATCGAGTATGCAAACGGATCCGCGGCCGATATATTCGGCTTCGACGCCGAGGTCGCTGTCGGGGAGTCGGTCTGGACGCTGGTGCCCGGACTCGATGGGGAGGGCCGCGCCGTGCTCGAAGCGGGCGAGGAACGGTCGTTCGTCTGCCGGTATCGCGACCGATGGCTCGACGTAACGGTCTACCCGGGCGAGGATGGCGTCTCGCTGTTCGTCGAGGACGAAACCGACTACCGCGAAACCCGCGCGGCGCTCGAAGCGACCGCCGAGGACCTAGAACGGTCCGAGGAGGAGTTCCGGGTCCTCCGGGGGCAGGTGGACCGCCCCGTGCCCGCGTTCAGATAGCCGGGGGCCTTTTTCACGACCGTCTCCGTAGCCGGAGTATGAGTCACTACATCGGCGGCGAACGTGTCTCGGGGGAGGGCGAGCGCTTCGAGAGCCGGAACCCCGCGAGCGGCGCCATCATCGGGGACTACCGGCGAGGAACCGAAGCCGAGGTCGGTGCGGCGGTCGCGGCCGCGGAGTCGGCCGCCGACCCGTGGCGCGATCGCTCCTACACCGAGCGCGCGGACGTGCTCTGGGACGTGTACCACGCGTTGCGCGACCGGACGGACGAGCTGGGCGAACTCGTCTCCCGGGAGTGTGGCAAGGAGCTCTCCGAGGGGAAGGCCGACATCCGGGAAGCCGCCCACATGGTCGAGTGGGCCGCCGGCAACGCGCGCCATCCCCACGGCGACGTGGTGCCGAGCGAAATCGCCGAGAAGGACGCCTACATGCGCCGGGAGCCCCGTGGAGTCGTGGCCTGTATCACGCCGTGGAACTTCCCCGTCGCGATTCCGTTCTGGCACATGGCCGTCGCGCTCGTCGAGGGGAACACGGTGGTCTGGAAGCCCGCCGAACAGAC
>JBEQBK010000065.1:0-13162 GCA_041639855.1 Halobacteriaceae archaeon
GTCGCCACCGCGAGCCTGTCGCTCGACGACGGCGAGAACGCGACGGTCACGCGCACCGTCTCCACGGACCGGGCCGTTCCGGCCGTCACGGGCATCAGCGTCGCCGCCGTCACGGCCAACGACACCGCGACGGGCGTCGTCGACGTGGCGGGCCCGCCGACGGCGGACGTCCGATTCGGGAACGCGACGGTCCCCCACGGTACTGAGGAAGTGACCATCGACGCGACGAACTACACCGGCGGCACCCACTACGTCACCGTCCGCCGGGCGTCGGGGAACCGCTCCGCGCCGCTCGGCGTCTCCGCCGCGCTCGGCGACGGCGCCAACACCGACGTGGCGGTCGAACTCGAAGAGTCGCTCACCGCGAACGCGACGCTCGTGGCGACGCTCCGGCACGCCGACGACGGCGCCGTCGGCGACCCCATACGGCGGGACGGAACCGCCGTGACCGACAGCGCGCGCCACACCGTCCTTCCGCCGGCGAACCTCACCGTCACCGCCGTCCGGCCCGACCCGCTGGTCACCGCCGGAAACGACGCGGCCATCGAGGCGACGGTCGAGAACACCGGCGGCCCCGGCTCCGACACGGTCGCGGTCAGCTTCGACCGCGACGGCGACTACGTCCTCGAAGCGGACGAACGCGCCGCGAGCAGGACGCTCTCGCTCGACGGGGGCGAGACGCGGACGCTCACCTTCCGGGTCGGCACCGAGGGGGCGGAGGCTGGGCTCCACAAGGTCGGCGTCCGCGGCGACGGGCCCTTCCGCACGGGGGTCGTCGTCGTTCGCCCCGACTTCGACATCCCTGAACCGCCCGAGGACCCCGACGACGGGGGCGGCTCGGGCGACCCGCACATGACGACCTTCGACGGGGTGGGCTATGACTTCCAGGCCGCCGGCGAGTACGTCCTCGCCCGCGAGCCCAACGGCACGCTCTCGGTCCAGACGCGCCTCGTGCCGATGTCGGGGCGGGACGTGAGCGCCATCGAGGCCGCCGCCACCGCGCTCGACGGTCACAACGTCACCATCGACGCGGCCGACGAGACGCCGCTGACGGTCGACGGCGAGCGCGTCTCGCTCGGCACTGACGACAACGTCTCCGTCGGCGACGGGGCCGTCTTCCGCCGCGGCAACACCTACACCGTCGTCTACCCCGGCGCTGACGACACCGTCGACGACGGCGATGGCCGCCTGCGGGTCGACCTGTGGGGGGACCGCGCCGACGCCTCCCTGGCGCTGAACGGCTCGTTCCGCGGGCACACTGAAGGCCTGCTCGGGAGCGCCGACGGCAACGCGAGCAACGACATCGCCTATCCCGATGGAACCGTCTTGGAGCGCCCGCTCGACTACCGCGACCTCTACGGGCCGTTCCGCGAGGCGTACCGGGTGACCGAGGGAACGACCCGCTTCGACTACGACGGCAACGAGAGCGTCGGCTCCTTCTTCATCGAGGACTACCCGTCCTCGGTGGTCACGGTGGCGTCGCTCGACCCCGAGCTCCGAGAGGAGGCCCGCGCCTACGTCATCGAGCGGGGCCTCCAGCCCGGGACGCCCGCCTTTGAGGACGCGGTGCTCGACTACGCGCTCACGAACGACGAGTCGTACGTCGAGTCCGCCGCGCGGGCGGCCGCGACGACGAACGCGACGACCGACGCGACGCCGGACGCGGCGGTCGTCTTCGGGAACCGGAGCGTCGAGAACGGCACCCACACACTCACGGTCAACCGGACGACCTACACCGGCGGACCCTACCGCGTCGCGCTCCAGCGGGCGAACGACGGGAACCGCTCGGAGCCGCTCGGCGTCTCCGCGGAGCTCGGAACCGGCACCCACGACGCGGTGACGGTCGACCTCGACGCGCCGCTGACGGCGAACGCGACGCTCGTGGCGACGCTCCGCCCCGCGACGGAGACGGGGCTCGGCGCGCCCATCGAGGACGGGGGCACGGTCGTCACGGACACGGCGGCGGTGACACTCCGGCCGGCGGTCCTCTCGGTGTCGTTCGACACGGACACGCTCGTGCCCGGGACGACGGCCACGGCGTCGGTCGACCTCGACACCGGCGGCCGGAACGTCACCGGCGCGAACGGGACGCTGGCGTACAACGCCTCCGCGCTGAATCTCACGTCGTGGCGCGTCGCGCGCGACAGCCCCGTCGAGGGTGGCGGGAGCTTCGACCCCGACGCCGGGACCCTGACCTTTGGGGCGCTCTCGGACCCGACGGTCGACGGACCCGACGTCGTCACCGTCACGTTCCGAGTGCGCGACAACGCCACGCCCGGAACGGTGGCGCTCGCGCTCTCGGACGCTTCGGTTTCGGGTCCTGACGGAGCGCTTCCCACTCGCGTCGCGAACGACACCGCCCGGATTCCGGAGAACATCCCCCCGCGCCTGGAGGCGACGCTCCGCGCGAGCGTGTTGAACGCCGGCTCGCCGGTGCCCGCGCTGGCGAACGCGAGCGACCGGGACGGCACGGTTTCGGAGCTCAGGTTCCTCGGCCCCAACGCGTCGACGAGCCGCTCGTGTGACGCGCCGAACTGCACGGCCGCGCTCTCGGTGACGCCCGGCAACGCGACCTGGAACGGGAGCGGCTACGCGAACGTGACCTTCGAGGTCGTCGCCGAGGACGACGGCGGCGCGCTGAACGCGACCCGCTTCTCGTCGCCGGTGTACGCGGCCGGCGACGCGACCGGCGACGGCGCGGTCGACATCTACGACGCCACGGTGCTCGGGACGGCGTGGCGGACGGAGCGTGGTGACGGCAGCTACACCGACGCGGCGGACCTCACGAACGACGGCGAGGTCGATATCTACGACGCGGCGCTCGTCGGCCTCCACTGGGGTGAAGCGGCGGAATGAGCGACGACCGAGCGCGGACGGCGGCCCTGTTCGCGGCGCTGATGGTGACGTCGATGGTCGTGCCGTTCGTCGGGATGGCCGGCACCACGACCGCACAGACCAGGGGCGTCGAACAAACGGTCGGACCGAGCGCCGACACCGGCGCGTGGCCGATGTTCGCCGGCGGCCCCGAGAACGGCGGCGCTACCGAGGGGAGCGGCCCGGCCGCGCCGACGGAGGCGTGGACGCTCGAAACGGGCGGTGAAGTCCGCGGGGGGGCCGCCGTTGCGGACGGGACCGTCTACGTCGGCAGCAGCGACGCAGCCGTCTCCGCCGTCGACGCGGCGACCGGCGAGCGGGAGTGGACCGCGGAGCTCGGCGGGGAGATACGCGCCTCGCCGGCGGTCGTCGGGGATACGGTGTACGCGGTCAGCACGAACAGCGTCGTCTACGCGCTCAACGTGAGCGACGGCGACCGGCGGTGGGCCACCGCCACGGGCCAGTCGCTCGCCGGCCCGCCAACCGTCGCGAACGGGCGGCTGTACGTCGGCGGCGAACAGGGCACGTTCCACGCTATCGAAACCGCCGACGGGAGCTTCGCGTGGAACCGCTCGTTCTCGGGACCGCTCCGGGGCGCGCCCGCCGTGCGAGACGGCACACTCTACGTCGGCACCCCCGACGGGCTCTTCGCGCTCGACGCGAGCGACGGGAGCAACCGCTGGGTCGAGACCGTCGCAGGGTCGGCCGCCGCCTCCCCGACGGTCACCGGCGACACGGTCTACACGAACACCGTCGCGGGCGTCGTCGCGGTCGGTGTCGACGGCGAGCGCCGCTGGTCACACCGGGCGGACGGACCGGTGTACGGCTCGCCGGCGGTCGCGGACGGGACGGTGTACGTCGGCACGCTTGGCAACAACGTGACGGCGCTCCACGCCGGCAACGGGAGCGTCGACTGGCACCACCGGATGGCGTTCGGTATCCAGTCCTCGCCGGCGCTCGGGGACGGGACGGTGTACGTCGGCGGCAACGACGACAACGTGACGGCGCTCGGCGCGGCGAGCGGCGAGCGACGCTGGACGTACACGACCGGCGACGACGTGGTCGCGCCGCCCGCGCTCGCGAACGGCCGCCTCTACGTCGGTAGCCTCGACGGGAGCGTCTACGCGCTCGGGGCCGGCACCGTCGAGTTCGACGGCGACGCCGCCTTCCGGACGCGCTCGACATCCCTCGAAGCCGGCGACGACGTCGTCTTCGACGCGAGGGCCACCACCGGTGAGGTAGCGGACTACGAGTGGGCGTTCGGCGACGGGAGCCGAGCGGACGCCGCATCGTCGCGGGTGTTCCACGCCTACACCGAGCCCGGCGAGTACGACGTGACGCTCCGCGTGGTCGGCCCGAACGGCGGGACGGATTCGACGACCCGGACGATTACCGTCGGCCCGCGGGACACGACGGGCCCCGACATCGAGTCGGTGACGCCCGAACTGAGCGGAACGAAGCTGGCGGGCCTCTCCTTCGAGAACAACTACACCGCGGATATCTCCTCCTCGGAGCCCATCGAGCGCGTCACCTTCGAACTCGGCGACACGGTCAAGACCGACACCGACGGCACCGACGGCTGGGAGCGCGCCCTCGACATGGGCGTTCTCGACGGCGACACCGTGCTCAACGTGACCGCCGTCGACGCCGAGGGCCAGCGCGACACCTACACCTCCCGGGTCGCCGTCCGGGGGGTGCCCGACTGGCTGGAGACGCTCGTCGCGCAGGGCGGCGTCGAAATCGACGAGGCGAACGGGACGATAGCGATAACCAGACAGGTGCCGGACCCCCCGATAGACGCCTCGGTGGACGTGCCCGGGTCGATTCCGGTCGTCGGGGGCGAACAGGAGTTCAAGCTCCGCTCCCGTTTCGGGGTTCTCTACAACGCGCCCGACAGGGAGGCCACGCTGCTGGGCCAGGGGACCCTCGGGCTGACCGTCGCCGGCTACGACGCGAAGGGGACCGTCGGCGCCCGCGGGACGGTCGACACGGAGACGTGGCAACTCAAGCGGGCGAAGCTGTGGGTCGGCGCGAGCGTCGAGCTGTGGAGCACCTCCTACGACATCCCCTCCTACCCCGGCGTCCCCGCCGACGCGGCGTTCGACGTCGGCATCGCGCCGAAGACCCGCACCGAGATATTCCTGGAGAGCGGTCCCAACGGTATCCTTCCCAGAAGGGGCGCCGTCGAGCCCGGCGTCACCGCGACGGGGGAACTGGCGGTCGAGACGCCCGCCCCGTCGCTCACTGGCACGCTGTCGGGGGACCTCACCGGGCACTACGAGGTTCCCCCGCCCATCGCGCCCGGCGCGACGGTGTCGCTCAGTGGCACCGTTTCCGCCGAGTTCGCCGGCATGGTCGAAGACTGGGAGCCTCTCGATTTCGACCAGGGCTTCGGCTCGCAGGTCGGCGAGGGTGACGACACGTTCTCGGCGCAGTCCGACGGCGGGTGGCGTCCCGCCCCGAAGTACGGGGGCGTCCCCGGAGCCGACGGCGGCGGACTCGGGGCGCTCTCCGGGTCGGTCGGCGTCGCCTCGGACACGGCGAGCGGGACGCGGATCACGGCGGACCGCGTCGCCGACCGCTCGCCGACGGCCGCGTACGACGCGTCGGACGGCAACTACCGGGTCGTCTGGAGCAAACACACCCCGACGGCGCCCGCGGAGAAGGGCCGCGACCTGTTCACCGCGGTCGGCACGGGAACCGACTGGTCGGACCCGGTCCGCGTGACCGACAGCGCCGCCGCCGACATCGACCCGGTGCTCGCGACGGCGCCCGACGGGCGGAGCGTGCTCGTGTGGACCCGGGTCGAAACCGACCTCGAAAACGCCTCCTCGATGGGGGCGGTCTACAACAGCACTGAGACGTTCTACGCGGTTCACGACGGTGGGGAGTGGTCCGAGCCGCGCCCCCTGGGGTCGAACGACCTGCCCGACGTGGCGCCCGACGTGGCGTACAGCCCCGCCAACGGCGACTGGCGCGTGGCGTGGCGCCACGACGGGGACGGCAACCTGAGCACCGATGTCGACGCTGAGGTGCGCCACGCCGCCGTCACGCAGATGAGCAACGGCGACTACGGAACGGCCGACCCGCAGACGATAGCGAACGCGACGCGCCCCGTCGTTGCCGGGCAGGGCTCCGAGCCCGGCCACACGCTGGCGTTCTTCGCTCCGGACGCCGGTCCCGGTGACAACGGGACTGTACTCCAAGTGACCGTCGCCGGGGATGGCACCGGGAGGGGCCAGTACGACGCGCCGGCGACGGACCTCACGGACATCGCCACGGGCCCCGACTCGCTGGCGTGGGTCGAGGGCCCGGTCAGCGACCCGACGCTCCACTACGCCGCGGGCGGCGTGCAGGAGACGGTCCCCCTCGGCAACACGACGGCGGTCCGCGGCCTCTCGCTTCGCTCGCTGGGCGGCGACACCCGGTTGCTCACGTACCGCGGGAAGACGAGGGGGTCCGAAACCCTCCGCTACACGCTCCGTCGCGGCGGGGAGTGGGGCCCGTCCCGCGCGCTCACGGACAACGCGTCGAACCTGACCTACTGGCAGGCGTCGACCGCCGTCGGGGACGACGAGTTCGTGGCGGCGTTCGCCGGCAAGCAACTCGGGACCGACCAGAACCACGACCTGTTCTCCGCCAGGCACCGCTTCCGGCCGGACCTCGCGCTCGACGCCGAGGCCGTGCGCCCGGGCGGAGCGCCGAACGGGACGAACGAGACGAACGCCTCGCTCGCGATTACCGTCTCGAACCCCGGCGACGGCCCCGTCGTCCGCGGGGTGCCCGTGACGGTCTCGCGCCCGGCGTTCGACGGGACCACCGAGGAAGTGTTCAACCGGTCGTTCGGGAGCCTCGATACGGGCGAGACCACGACGCGAACCGTCGAAGTTCCGTCCTCGCCGACCGGGGCGTACACGGTCCGCGTCGACCCGAACGACCGGGTAGCCGAACTCACGAACGAGAACAACGAGCGCCGGGTGTGGGCCCCGAAGCCAGACTTGGCGGTCCGCTCCGTGAACGCGACGCGCGTGACGGCGGGGGCGAACGCGACTGGGCAAAACGCCACCGTGCGCGCCGTCGTCGAGAACACCGCGTCCGTCATCACCGGTGGTGACTACCGCGTCGTTCAGAACGGCACGACCCTCGCGAACGGGACGATACTGGGGCTCGGTCCGGCGGACGAGAGCGGCGTGTCGTCGGGGCTGAACGACACGACCGTCGTGAACGCCACCGTGCCCGCGTCGGCGGTCGCGGCCGCCAACGTCACCGAGGTCGTCGTTACGCCGGCGGGCCCGGATGCGACGCCCGCCGACAACCGCTGGCGCGGCCGCCTGCTCCGGCCGGACCTCTCGGTGAGCGGGGACGCCGTCCGCTACAACCGCACCGGAACGGGACTCGCGCTCGACACGGTCGTCAAGAACGACGGCGAAAGCGCGGCGAACGCGACGCTGACGGCGCTCCACGACGACGTCCCGGTCGGGAGCACGAACATCACGGTGCCGGCGGCCGTCCGGAACGCCTCGGCGTACGTCCCGGCGAACCTCACGCTCGCGGGCGTCGATGCGAACGACTCCCTCTCCCTGGTGGTTTCGACGCCCTACGACACGAACGGCGCGAACGACGTGGTCCGCGAGCGCGTCCCCGCCGACGTGCCCGAGACTCCGGTCCGGGTGGGCGTCGAACCCGTGCGGGAGGCGCCGCTCGTCGCGGGCGAGTCCTTCGTGGCGAACGTCACTGTCGACGCGAACGGCAACTCCGTGTACGGCGTCCAGACCGCGCTGCGTTACGATGCGGCGAACCTGACGGTCGAGAACGTCTCCCGCGGGGCGTTCCTCGGCTCGGATGGGGCGGCCGTGCGGGTGTACGAGGCCGCGGCGAACGGCTCACTCGCGCGCTTCGCCGCCACCCGCGAGGGCACCGACGCGGGCGCCACCGGCTCGGGGACCGTCGCGCAGGTCCGCTTCCGGGTCGACGACGCCTACACAGGGGGGACCCTCGGCATCGGCGTCGCGAACGCCGAACTCGCGGACCCGGCCGCCGAAGCGCTGGCCGTCACGAGGGCGAACGCCTCGCTGTCGCCCCGGCCCGTCTCCCTCTCGGTGACGGCGCCCGACGAAGTCGGCGAGGGTGAGACGTTCCGCGCCGCGGTCCGCCTCGACAGCCGGGGCTGGTCGGCGCACTCCGTGCAGGCCGACCTCCGGTACGACCGCTCGCTGCTCACGGTCGCGAACGTGACTCCGGGGGACGCGCTCGGCGACGCACAGGTGTTCGAGAACGTCACCGCCGAGGCCGTCCGGTACGGCGCGACGCGCACGAACGACACCGGAACCGCGGCGAACGCCACGCTCTTCGAGGTCGCGTTCCGGGTGAACGACTCGCTCACCGCCGACGCGCGCGCCGGTCTCTCCCTCTCCGGGGCCGTCGTTCTCGACGCCGAGCGCCGGTCGCTCCCGGTCGTTGAAGCGAACGCGTCGACTACGGTGGACGCCAACGACCCGCCGCGGCTGTCGCTGTCGTTGCGCTCGACGGTTAACAACGCCGGCGCGCCCGTCCTGTTGGGCGTGAACGCGAGCGACCCCGACGGCACCCTCGCGGCGCTCCGCGCGTCGCGCGACGGCGAGGGCCTCCTGAATCGCTCCTGTGGGAACTGTTCGACGACGCTGACGCCCACGCCCGAAAACGCGACGTGGACCGGCGAGGGCTACGCGGCGACCAACTACACGGTCGCCGTCACGGACGACGAGGGCGAAACCGTCCGGCGCACGGTCACTACGACGGTCCGCGCGGCGGGCGACGCGACCGGCGACGGCGCTGTCGACGTCTTCGACGCCGTCGTCGTCGGGCAGGGCTGGAACGCCGAGCGCGGCGATGACAGCTACACGGACGCGGCGGACCTCACGAACGACGGCGAGGTCGACATCACCGACAGCGTCGTGCTCGGCCGCAACTGGGAGTCGCCGCCGAACGCGACGGCGTAAGGAGTCACTCCCCGATTCGTCCCGTCTCGAACTCGCCCAGCGTTCCGCGGACCGTGTACGACGGCGTCGAGACGGTGACTTCGGTGTCGGCGCTCACGTTCGAGAACCTCGCGTGGAGTGCGTAGCTCCCGTCGGCCGCGATGGGCGCGGCCTCGTACTGGCGCTCGGCGCTGACCCACGCGTACGCGCCGGGCCCTTCGGGGTCGGTCCCTTCGAGCGTCCATTCCGAGACGGTCGTTTCGTCCTCCGGGACGCCTGCCATCGGGTGCCCCCGGTCGATCCACGCGCCGAACCCCTCGTCGAGTGCGTACACGTTCGTGTACCCCGAGTTCTGGAGTCCGGCGGCGCGGACGGACGAGAGGTGATGGGGACAGCGACAGTAGGTAACGACCCGGTCGTCCGTGGGCCAGTCGGGAATCCCGCTTCCCGCCGAGCCCTGCTGGGCGGGCGAAGCGACGGCACCGTAGACGTGGGCTCGCTCGTACTGTCCGATGCCACGCGCGTCGACGAAGCGCGTCTCGCCGCGCCGGTACCACTGCTCGACGACGTCGATTGGCGCCAGCCGGACGGTTTCGCCGTTGGCTTCGATGGTTTCGAAGGAACTCGGGTCCGCGTCGGGCGCCGCCGGCGGGTCCGGGAATTCGGGCGGGTAGCCGTCCGCCGGGTCGTCATCGGTCGGGTACTCGCCGTTGGTGGCGAACGACACGTCGAGGGTGCCGGGATGTTCGAAGGGAGTGGGTTGCTCCGTCGTCGGTGCCGTCTCTCCACCACCCATGGTGTTCGCACACCCCGCGAACCCGCCTGCGACGCCGGTCGCGAGCGCTCCGAGAACCGCACGGCGTTTCATACACCGAATACTGGCTCAGCGGACAAAAGTCACTCGCGAAGCGCCTCCGCGACGGCTTCGAGCTCGGCCTTCCGGAAGGCACCCTCCCGTTCGTCGAGCCCGACTTCCTCGCGGACCGCCGTCCGCATCGCTTCCTTTCCGGGCCGGGCGTCCGTTTCGATTTCGACGTTGAGCGACTCGCAGAGCGCCGCGAGCGCCTCCTTCGTGAAGCCGGTCGATTCGACGCGCTCGTACCTCCCGACGGACACTCGGATTTCGTTGCGGAGGGCGTGGACGGTCGGTGCCATACGGAAACCAACGCACGCCCCGCGTATAGCTCCGGCCCTCAGAACACCAGGTCCTCGAACGCGCGCCCGGTCAGCCACTCCCGGTCCGTCGCGGAGAGACCCGCCACCTCGTCGAGCCACGACAGCGAGCGCTCGTACGAACAGACGTCGCTGACGTTCGGGAAGTCCGAGCCCCAGACGACGCGCTCGCGGCCGAGGGTGTCCACCAGCCAGCGGACGTGGTCGTGCAGGTCGCGGTAGGGGTACGCTTCGGCCGAGTGATGCGCTGTCTCGGAGACCTTTACCGCGACGTCGTAGTCCGCGAAGTCGGCGAACCGGGCGAACGCGCCCGAATCGGGGTCCTCGCTCGGGTTCGCGTGGCCGTAGTGGTCGAAGAGGTAGGTCAACTCGGGGTAGGTTTCCACGAGTGCGAGCGCCTGGTCTAACTGTGTGGTGTCCGCGAGAATCTGGACGACGGCACCCGTTTCGCGGGCCGCGTTCCAGAACGCGGGTTCCGAAATCGCCTCGCGGAGCCACGCCGCCCCGGGGTCGAAGGTCTCCCACATCCGGTCGTAGGGGCAGCGCGCGCCGAGCCGGAAGCCGAGGATTCCTTCGTGGGCCATCGCCTCGCGCAGGCGCTCCGCGGCGTCCTCGGCGAACGGGTCGGCCATGACGATTCCCGAGAGCCGGTCGCGCGCGGCGGCCTCGTAGACGTACCAGTTGTCCGTCCACTCGGGGAGCGGGAAGCCGACGACGACGGCCTCGTCGATGCCGGCGCGGTCCATATCCGCGAGGAGGTCGTCGGCGCGGTAGACCGGGGCGACCGAGTACTCAACTACGTCCTCGGTCAGCGGGCCGTTCACCCACGGATGGGTCCTGCTGGGCGGCCCCCACGCGTGGGTGTGAGCGTCGAGCACCATACGCCAACTCGGCGGTCGGGTGTGGTAAAAGTTAGCGCGCTACGCGAAGGAGAACGCCGGCTTGCAGGTCTCCGAGGCGAGGAACGCCTCGAAGGCCGCCGCGGGGTCGCTCGCCGAGAAGGAATCGTCCCGGATAACCCCGGCGTCGACAGCCCCGTCGCCGATGAGCCGGAGGGCCTGCTCGAAGTTCCGCCACGTCGAGCCGTATGAGGTGTAGAGGGTCACTTCCCCGCGCACGGTGTCGGTAAAGGCGAGTTCGCTCTCGCTGTTCGGGATACCCACCATCACGACGTGGCCGCCCTTTCTGACGTACTCCACGGCCGTCTCGACGCCCGCACGGTGGCCCGTCGCGTCGATGACCGCGTCGAAGCCGCCGCCGGAGCCCCGCTCGGCGGCCACCTCGCCCAGGTCCGTGGTGTCGACGTTCACCGCGTCGATGCCCAGCTCCCGCACGAGCGGGAGGCGATACTCGTTATCCCGGCCGAGCCCGGAGACGACCACGTCCGCGCCCAGCGAGTCGGCGACCGCGGCACAGAGCACGCCGATTGGTCCCGGGCCCTGTACCAACACGGCGTCGCCGGGTTCGATTTCCGACTGGGTCAACACGGCGCGCGCGGCGACGCTCGTCGGTTCGGTGATGGCGGCGTCGGCGAGCGGCACGTTCTCGGGGACGGGGTGGAGCCACTCGGCGTCGACGGCGACGTAGTCGGTGTAGGCGCCGTCGCGGTGCATCCCGGTGATGGAGAAGTCCCGACAGACGTTCGGCTGGCCGTTCCGACACTGAAAACACTCCCCGCAGGCGTGGATGGGCTCCTCGACAACCTGCTGGCCCGGGGCGACGGCCGTGACGTTTTCGCCGACTTCCTCGACGGTGCCCGAGTACTCGTGGCCCATCACGCGGGGGATGGGTATCCACTCGTAGCCGGCGTCGTACTCGTAGGCGTGGGCGTCGCTCCCGCAGATGCCGGCCGTGTGCACCCGGACGAGCGCCTCGTCCGGTCCCGGTTCCGGCCGCTCGCGTTCCTGTACCTCGACTTCGCCGGGCCCCGTGTGAACGATGGCACGCATTACCGGGGCTTCGCCCGGCGGGGGTATAAGCGTCGGCCCGACACCTCTGATAAATCGACATTCACGATACGGAATACCGGCGCTTCCGGAGGGGTGGCCTTTTTGTCGGTTTCCGCCGCACCTCGGGTATGGAGGTCAACGTCGCCATCGCCGGTATCGGAGCGGTCGCGGAGATGCACGCCCGTGCTCTCGCGGACATCGACGGCGCCGACCTGGTCGCCGGGTCGTGTCGGACCGAGGAGACGGGTCGGGCGTTCGCCGACGAGTTCGACTGCGCGTGGTACGGGAGCACTGAAGCGATGCTCGATAGCGAGGCCGTCGACGTGCTCAACGTCTGTACGCCGTCCGGCGCGCACCTCGAGCCGACGCTCGCCGCCGCCGAGCGTGGGGTGGACGTCCTCTGCGAGAAACCGCTGGAAATCACTGCCGAACGCATCGACGAGATGGTCGCCGCCGCCGAGGCCGCGGGCATCCGCTTGGGCGGTATCTTCAACCAGCGCTACAACCCGGTCGTGAGACAGCTCCACGACGCCGTCGCCGAGGGTCGCTTCGGGGAGATCGCCGTCTGTAACGCCTACGTCCCGTGGTGGCGCGACGACGCGTACTACGAGGGCGCCTGGCAGGGAACCGAAGACCTCGACGGCGGCGGCGCGCTGATGAACCAGTCCATCCACGCCATCGACGCGGCCCAGTGGCTCGCCGGCGCCGCGGGCGAGTACGACGACGACACCAACCCGGTCGAGGAGGTGTTCGCCTACACCGACACCCGCGCCCACGACGACGACATCATCGAGGTCGAGGACAGCGCGGTCGCCGTCCTCAAATACCGGGACGGCACGCTCGGCCAGGTGTTGGGGGCCACCTCGATGTACCCCGGTTCACTCAAGCGCCTGCAGGTCGCGGGGAGGAACGGCACGGCCGAGATAGAGGAGGACGAACTCGTCACTTGGCGGTTCCGCGAGGAGCGCGACGACGACCCGGCGGTACGCGAGCGCTTCGGCCCCACGGAGGGTGGGGGCGGCGCGGCCGACCCGATGGCCATCGACTACGCCAACCACCGCCGGAACATCGAGTCGTTCCTCGACGCCCGCGCGAGCGGGGACCCGTATCTGCTCGACGCGGGCGAGGCCCGCAAAGCGGTCGAGATAATCGAGGCGATGTACGAGTCCGCCGCCCGAAACGAGTCGGTCCGAGTCGAGTGACCGCCGG
>JBEQBK010000066.1:0-13124 GCA_041639855.1 Halobacteriaceae archaeon
GACGGCGTGTTCGTCCTCGGCGGTGTTCAGCGTGATTTCCGTACAGAGGTTCGAGGAGTGGACGATGCCCTCGTGGTCCTGCGGCGACCGGACGTTACAGGGGTCCTTGAACGTGATCCAGGGGTGGCCCGTCTCGAAGAGCCGGGTGAGCGTTTTGCGCCAGAGGTCGGCGGCGTCCACTTGCTCGTACTGTCGGAGTTCGCCGTTCTCGGCCTTCTCTTCGTACGCCTCGTACAGCTCCGCGAACTCCTCGCCGTACGTTTCGTGGAGCTCGGGCACCTCGTCGGGACTGAAGAGGGTCCACTCCCCGTCTTCCTGGACGCGCTCCATGAACAGGTCGGGCACCCACGCCGCGGTGTTCATGTCGGGGGTACGGCGGCGTTCGTCGCCCGTGTTCCGTTTGAGGTCGATGAATTCCGGGAAGTCCAGATGCCAGCATTCGAGGTAGCCCGCGGCGGCGCCCCGGCGCTTGCCCGAGCGGTTGATGGCCGCCGTCACGTCGTTCGAGATGCGAAGGAACGGCACGGTCCCGGTGGACTCGACGCCCGTCGAGGAGATGAGCGAGCCCGCGGCGCGGACGTTCGTCCAGTCGTTGCCGAGGCCGCCGGACCACTTCGAGAGCTGGGCGTGGGACTTGTACGCGTCGAAGATGCCCTCCAAGTCGTCGGGGACGGTCGTCAGATAGCACGAGGAGAGCTGTGCGTGGGTCGTGCCGCTGTGGAAAAGCGTCGGCGAGGAGGGCGTGAACTCCAGCTTCGAGAGGACCTCGTAGAACTCTTTTGCTCGCTTTTCGGGCTCGTCCTCCTCCAGCGCGAGGCCCATGGCCACGCGCATCCAGAACGACTGGGGGAGTTCGAGGCGCTCGCCGTCCGTCGTTTTGAGGAAGTAGCGCTGGTAGAGGGTGTCGAGGGCCATGTACTCGAATTTCCCGTCCCGGTCGGGTTCGAGGGCATCGGCGAGTTCCTTCAGGTCGAAGCGCTCGGTCATCCGCTCGTCGAGGATGTCCAACTCGACCATGCGCTCGACGTTCTCCCGGAAGGAGGTTCGATAGGCTTTATCGCGCTCGTAGCCCGTGGGGTCCGCGCCGACGACCTCGCGGAAGTAGCGCTGGCGGAAGACGTTCGCCGCGACCGTCTTGTACACGGGGTCGCGCTCGATGCGCGCGGTGAGAACCCCGAGGACGGCCTCGTACACCTCCTCGGCGCTCGCGTCCTCGTAGGCGTCGCGGCGGGCCTCCTCGGCCAACTCTTCTTTTTCGTCGGGTATCTCGTGGCCCTCGCAGGCCCGTTCGAGTATCGATTCGATGTCGTCGCTCGCTATCGCAGTCTTGCTCATTCAGTGTTGAGTTCCCTGTCGAGGACCGCGTCGAGTTCGCGCAGAAACTCCTCGGGGTCCGAGAACGCCCGGTAGACCGAGACGAAGCGGATGTACGCCACTCCGTCCACCTCTTTCAGGCGCTCCGAGACGGCGTCCCCGATGAGCGTCGAGGCGACGATGCGGGTGTCCCGCTCGCGGAGGGTCTCAGTCACGCCGTCGACGAGTTCCGTGACCGCCTCGTCGTCGACGGGGCGCTTCTCCGTCGCCCGCTCGACGCCCGCGCGGAGCTTGGCGCGGTCGAAGGGTTCGATGTCGCCGTTTCGTTTCTTCACCTGAAGCGTCTCCCACTCCGGGCGCTCGTAGGTCGTAAACCGGAAGCCACAGCGCCGACACTCGCGGCGACGGCGAACCGTATCGGGGTTCCTGTCGGTGTCGACCACTCGCGTCCGGTCGTCGCCGCAGTCGGGGCAGTCCATGGTTGTCACTACGCGCTTCGGGCTCATCAACCCCCACATATGGGGGGAGCGGTGCGTCTCGCGCCAACATCTGGTGTCATCGCGTGACCCATAAGCGTTTCCACTAGGGTTTCGGTAGGACAATTCAATTTGTATTGTTGTGCCTGAGCGGGTTCGTCCGCTCGGTGGGCGGTCGCGCGGATACGCCTCAAGAGCGCGGAAACCGGGTAAAAAGCACGTCGCGGGAAAACGGGTCTATTCGTCGTTAGCCCTTCGGAGAACCCTATTGTCGACTTGGGGTGAATGCATCTGTCGTTTATCACCCCTGTCGCCGTGCTATCTGCACCATGCCACTATACATGGACGTCCACAGGGATGTGGACGCCACCGTCGAAGACGTTGTCGAGGCTCACAAGAAGGACATCGAAACCCAAGAGAAGTACGGCGTGAAATACCTGAACTACTGGGTTGATGCGGACGAGGGTGCTGTTTTCTGTCTGTTCGAAGGCCCGAGCAAAGAAGCGGGAAAGAAAGTTCACGACGAAGCCCACGGCCTCACCGCGGACGAGATATTCGAAGTCGAACAGGGCGAGTAATCCGAACGGGAGACACCCATCGGATGCAACGAAAAGCGTCCTCTTGAGGCGCTCAAGCCCGATTCGCGACCGCTTTAGCGGGTTTCACAACCGGTGTTCCGGGGGGACCGTTCGGACCGGAACGGTCTCAGACGTCCACGTCCGGCGTCCTCGCGTTCTCGCCGACAAGGTCGTCCCAGACCACGATTACCGCGGGCGTGACCAACAGCGCCGTCAAAAAGGAGTAGAAGACGGCGAGCGCGGTCACGAGCCCGAACTGCCCGAGGATGGGGGTGATGGCGAGCGTGAGCACGCCGATGCCGGTCGTCGTCGTGAGCATGCTCCCCGCGAGCGCACCGCCCGTTCCCCTGACCGTCTTCGTCAGGGCCTCGTCGGTGTTCGTCCCGTCGTACTCGTCGGCGAAGCGGTGGACGACGTGGGCGGAGTAGTCGATACCGAGCCCGATGGCGATGGAGAGCACTGTCGCCGTCAACACGTTGAACGGCACGCCGAAGAACCGCATCGTCCCCGCGATGAACGCGAGCGCGACGACGATGGGCACGAGGTTGACGACGCCCAGCAGGGGGCGGCGCTCGAACGCCCAGTAGATGAACACGAGGAACAGGGCGGTCGCTATCAGCGCGATAGTCAGACTCGTCACCGAGGAGTTGAAGATGGTGTCCGAGACGTCCTGGAAGACGATGGTCTGCCCCGTTGCGGTGGTGCTCAGGCGGTACGTGTCCGCCAGCTCCCGGGCGTCGTTGGCCACCTCGGTCTGGGTGGCGTCGCTCTTTGCGGTGTAGACGACCTTCAGCGCGCGCTGGTCGTCGGTGACGTACTGCCGCGCCTGGTCGGCGTACGGCGAGGCCAGTAGCTCGTCGTACACGGCGCCGAGGTTGTCGTCGGGGACGCCGTCGGCGTCGAGGTCGTTGCGCGCGACCAGCGCGGCGAACTCGGGGTTCGCGTTGGCGTAGGTGTCGATGACGCCGAGGAGGGACTCGGATTGGGCTTCCCGGCCCTCGGAGACGAAGGCGTCCGGCGGGTCTTGGTTGGCCCGCTGTATCGCCTCCAGTGCGTAATCGCGGCGTATCGGCCCCTCGACGTACATCGTCACCGACGACGTCTGGGCGGTGGCGAAGTTCTCCTCCAGGAAGTTCAGCTTCCCCGTCGCGGTGTACTCGCCCGGCGCGAACGGCTCGGGGAGCTCCTCTAAGTAGTCGGGGACCTCCTCGGGCGGGAGGAAGTCGTCCTGGGAGAAGGAGGTGTCCACGCCCGTCCCGTACGCCCCGACGCCCGCAGTGAGGAGGAGGACGACGAGGAGGAACGCGTAGGGCGCCTTCCGCGCGGCCACCAGACCGGCGGGAAGGACCTTCCCCAGCAGCGAGCCCTCGCCGCCCAGCGGGTCGCCGCCGAAGCGGGGGAGGCCGGCGCGCTCGCGGAACCGGTCGGTGAGCGTCTTCGCCGCCGGGAGGAAGAGTCCGAAGATGAGGAACGTGAACGTGATGCCGATGGCCGCGACGATGCCGAAGTCGCGAACCGGGCCCAGGTCGCTGGTCGCGTTCGCCATGAAGCCCAACACGGTGGTGCCGGTGACGATGAAGAAGGCGACCAGCAACTGCTCGACGGAGTCCTCCATCGCGGCGGCCACGCCGAACCCCCGAGCGCGCTCCTCGCGGTAGCGGTTGATAGTGTGGATGCCGAAGTCGATACCGACCGCCAGTAACAGCGGCGGGACCGCCACCAGCATCTGGGTGAACGCGATGCCCGCGAGCCCCATGAAGCCGAACGTCCAGACGACGGCCATCAGCAGGGAGACGACGCCCAACACCAAATCGAGCGGGTCCTGATAGGAGAAGACCAGAAAAACCAGAATCAACAGCGCGGCGGCGGGCGTGACGATAATCAGCGAGTCGATGATGACGCTGGAGAACTCCGAGGAGAGGATGCCGGAGCCGAAGACCTCGATGCCGGCGCCGGACCCGGAGGCACCAATAACGTGTACCGTCTCGGTCTGGACGGACTGGAGCGGGCTGTTGCCGCTGACGCCGGCGCCGGCGCCGCCCGCGCCGGGAATGGCGTGGGTGACGGTGGCGATGGTCGCCGATGCCGAGGCGCTCCCGACGTTGAAGTCCTCGCTCAGCAGGCCCGAGAGCGTCCCCTCGGCGCGCTGGACCGCTGTGTCTATCTCGCCCGGCGTGGCGCCCTCGACGGCCCGTATCTGGGATTCGAGAGTCGACGCCCGCGGGTTCAGCGTCCGGGCGACGATGCCCGCCGCGCTGGCGGTGTCCGTCACCCGCAGGCCGTCGCGCTCGCGCAGCGTCTCCTGTGTCTCCAGCATCCGCAACAGCGCCGGCTTCCCCAACACGTTCGTGTCCCGCTGGATGAGCTGGGTGCTGCCGGTGTCCTCGGCGAACGTGGCGCCGAACTCCTGGTTGACCGCCTCCAGGGCCTCGCTCGCGTCGGAGTTCTGGGTGAACTGGTCGGTGCCGGCCTCCGTCGAGATGCCCCCGAGGCCGACCGCGAGCACGCCGGTGATGACGAGGAAGCCGAGCACGACCCGGCCCGGTTGCTCAACGATGGCCTCGCCGAGCGCCCGCGCAACGCGTTCGTGGACCGACATCTACGCTTGTTGCCAGTACCAGACCCCGCCGAGTGCGACGACCACGAGCGCAACGACGCCCAGGACGAGCCCGAGCGGCGTGCCGCCGCCCTCGCCTTCGGTGACGCCGACCGCGAGCTGGTAACTGTCGGAGAGTTTGGTGTCGCCGTCCGGTTCGGTGTACTGGAAGTCCGTCGAGACGGGGTAGTTCTTGGCCGTCGCGGTGCCGGCCGCGCTCACGCTGAAGACGATGGTCTCCGTCTCACCCGGGCCGAGCTCGGGAATAAACGCCTCGTCGTCGCTCGTCGAGAGCGGCGAGCTGACGAACAGCTGGGCGTTCACGTCGGTGACGGTGTGGTCGGCGTTGTTCGTCACGTCCAGTTCGAGTTGGCCGCCGTCGCCCGCGGCGAAGCTGTTGTTCGCGGCGCTCACGTCGAAGACGTCCCGCGCGGCCGCGACGGACACCTGCGCGACGATGGGGTCCGTCCCGCCGCGCTCGGCGTCGTCGGCCGTCTCGTAGGAGCCGACGAACTCGACCTGTCGCGGGCCGGCGGAGCCGGCGCTGCTGACCTCGACCGGGTAGGAGAGTTCGACGGACTCGCCCGCGTCGAGCGCGCCGACGGCGAACTCGGTTTCGAGGGGGTTGATGTTCGGGTTGCTCGTGCGGATTTCCACCGCGAGGTTGTCGACGGCGTCGGGGCCGTCGTTGGTGAACGTCGCGGTGACGTTGCCCTCCGCGCCGACGCGGAGGTCGCTGCCGACCTCGGACGCCGAGAACGTCTGTTCGGCGCGCGGCGTCACGCCCAGGGAGAGCGAGCGCGACTGCCCGGCGATGCCGTCGCCGTCCTCGTACGCCACCGTCGCGGCGAGGGCGTACGTGCGCTCCTCGGCGTCGGGGGACACCGTCGTGTCGAACGTGACGGTGCGCTCCTCACCGGGGGCCCAGGCGCCGACGAAGCGGGTAGCCGAACCGGCCGAGCCGAAGCTGACGGAAGGTGCCTGCGAGGAGAGTGAGACCGTGGCGTCGGAGACGGCCTCGTTGCCGGTGTTCCGGACCGTGAACGAGACGGGGCCTGTCGTGCCGACCTGGGTGTCGCTCTCGGCGTCCGTCACCTCGAAGCGAGCCCGGTCGTCGACGCGGACCTTGACATCGACGGTGCTCGTCTTCCACTCGTCGTCGTGGCGGTAGCCGATTTCGAGAGGAAGCTCGTGCGTTCCGGAGTCGATGTTCGCCGCCACGTCGACCCGGAAAGAGAAGGTGCGTCGCTCCTCGTTGCGGAGCGCGCCGACGAACTGGGTGCCGGTCTGGACGTCGATGCCGTCGACCGAGCCCAGCGTGAGGTTCGCGTCCCCGGCGACCTCGGCCATGTCCTCGTAATCGGCGGCGTCGTTGACGACCTGGACGCTGAGCTGTTGGCTCGCGCCGGGCGTCAGCGTCGGCTCCGGCGTGTTCGTTTCGAAGCGCGGGTCCTCGTAGGCCGCGGCGCCCGTCATCGGGGCAAGGGCGAGCGCGACGACGAGAACCATCACGAAAATTGAACGGGAAAAGCGTTTCATCTGTCTCTACAGGGGCATCGGAACCGGACGCGTAAAAGGTGTCCAAAACCGGAGTAAACTCCGGTGGAGTTTACTGCTCCGCACGCCGCACGGCATCGATATCGACCGGCTTGCCGTCCACGACGTCAATAACCGCGTCCACGAGGGCCGGGTCGTACGTCCAGAAGCCGTAGAAACCCTCGCCGCGCTCCTCCGCGAGGAGCGCGGACTTCTGTTCGTCGCGGCCGTTGCCGTCGAACGCGACGAACCACACGTTCCCGACGTCGATATCGGTGTCCTCCTCGGTGTGAATATCGAAAGGGCCCTCCGGCAGGTCGGTGTCCGCGACGCCGAACACCTCGATGTCGATGTTCGCGCCCGCGAGGGTCCGGTACACCTCCGCCTGGTCAGCGAAGTTCGACACCAACTGGAACCCCGCGAGCAGGCGGCCGCCGCGCTCGCGCCACGCGCGGTCCTCGATTTCGCGGGAGGCGTGCATCATCTGCCGGCGCTCGTAGGAGGTGAAGGTCGTCTCGTCGAGGTGGGCCAGCAGCGGCGCGTACGGCCGCTGGTCCACGCCGAGCGGGCCGGGTGTTCCGCTGACCAGGGCTTCGAGGCTCTCGATTTCGACCGCGACAAGGCGCTCGCCGGTTTCGTCGGTGAGTTCGGCTCGCGAGTGGGTGTCGTTATCCGAGTGGAACGTGATAGCGACGTTCTGCGAGTCGAAGTACTCCTCCAACTCGTTCGCCAGCGCGGCCTTCTCCTCGGGGGCGTACACCGCGAGCTGTTTGCTCCGGCCCTCGACTGCGGCGACGAGGTCGTGGAGGGTGACGGTCATTCGTGTTCGCGGCTTTCGGCCACCGGCTTAAATACGTACGCCTTACACGGTGTGGAGCGACACTCCTCGCCGTCTCACCCCAACCCTTATTCTAAGTCCCGCATTCCGAACACGTAATGAACGGGGACAGCGGCGGGGAAGGGATGGATGTCGGACCGGACGTGACGGAGTCGCTCGACCTCGTTTCGCTCCCCGACGACAATCTCGCGCTCGACGTTCGGGCCGAGGACGTGACCGAGCGAGAGACCGTGCGGGCGGAGGTATTGGACGACGTCCACGACTTCTTCGCCGACGGCGCCGAACACGACGGGCTGGAGGCGCCTGCGGAGTCGTTCATCGAGGAGCGCTTCTTCCAGTTCGACTACCTGGAGGGCAAACAGGAAATCGAGCGCAAGTGGGTGAACGAGCCCTACGCCTACGTCTCCCTGCTCTACGACCCCGAGCGCAAGCGCTACACCTACCACGTCGCCGAGCCGACTCTCTCCGAGGTCGAGGAGTACGTCCGCGAGGACATGGTCGGCGTCCTCCGGAACAGCCTGATGTACGAGGACCTGGCCGGCGAGGGCGAACGCGAGGAAATCTTCACCCGGAAGGCCGTCGAGGCCGTCACCGAACACGCCGCCACCGTCAACGCCGGCTCCGTGCACAAGGTGTTGTACTACCTCATCCGGGACTTCGTCGACTTCGGGAAAATCGACCCCATCATGCGCGACGGGGACATCGAGGACGTCTCCTGTGACGGCGCGGACGTGCCGGTGTTCGTCTACCACCGCCGCTACCGGGACCTGCGCACGAACGTCGCCTTCGACTCCCGGACGCTGAACTCCTTTACTGTCCGGCTGGCGCAGCGCGCGGGCAAGCACATCTCGGTCTCGAACCCCCTCGTGGACGCCTCCCTGCCCGACGGCTCGCGGGTCCAACTCACCCTCGGGAGCGACGTGGCGAGTCGGGGGTCGAACTTCACGATCCGGAAGTTCACCGAAGTGCCGTTCACCCCGGTCGACATGGTGAAGTTCAACACCTTCTCCGTCGAGGAGATGGCCTACTTCTGGCTCGCCATCGAGAACAACCGTTCGCTGGTGTTCGCCGGCGGGACGGGCTCGGGGAAGACCACCTCACTGAACGCCGCGTCCTTTTTCATTCCGCCGGACTCGAAGGTCGTCTCTATCGAGGACACCCGCGAAATCACGCTGCCCCACGACAACTGGATTCAGGGCGTCACCCGCGCGGGCGTCACCAGCGGCGGCCGGGGGGAGGTCTCGACCTACCAGCTCCTCCAGGCCTCGCTGCGCCAGCGCCCCGAGTACATTCTGGTGGGCGAGATACGCACCGAACAGCGGGTCGCGCTGACGTTCTTCCAGGCTATCGGCACGGGCCACACCGCCTACACCACCGTGCACGCCGACTCCGTGAGCGCGGCGCTCTCCCGCCTCCAGAACCCGCCGCTATCGGTGCCCACCCAGATGCTCGCGGAGCTGGACGTCCTCTGCGTTCAAAAGCAGATCCAACTCGACGACCGGCGGGTCAGGAGAAACATCCAAATCGAGGAGATAATCGGAGCAAGCGGCGAGAACGCCGAGCGCCTCGAAACCCGCACCGTGTTCAAGTACGACCCTCGCGAGGACGAGGCGGTCAAAGTGAACGACTCCCACGCCCTCGCCCGGGTGGCGGAGCTCCGTGGCTGGGACGACGACCGACTCCGGGCGGAGCTCGACGCCCGCGAGGAGGTCCTCTCCTATCTGGTCGAGCACGACACGACCGGCTACGACGAGGTGGCGGCGACGATTCACACCTTCGCCCGCGACCCGGACTACGTGCTGGACGCGGTCCGCGAAGGGACCTTCGACCCCGCGGACCTCCCCGAGGGAAGGGATGTCTGAGGAGAGGCCGGGCGGGGACTCGGGACCCACCGGCCCCGGCGCCGGTGAGGGGGCGCCGGGCGGACGCTCTTCCACGCCCGGCGACGACGCCGCCAGCGTCCCCATCCCGGACTACGAGGTCGAACAGTACTTTCCGCGCCAGCGCTTCAGCGGGACCCAGATTTCGGAGCTCCGCGAGGAGTACGGCTACATCCGGACGTTCTTCAAAACCCGGCCACACCGCTACCGGGAGCTCCAGCGCTGGCTGAACCAGGCCCGCTTCGGGACGACGTACGACCGCTATCTCACCGCGAGCGCGAAGTACGCCCTCGCGGCGGGGCTAATCGGCGTTCTGCTCGGCGCCGTCATCGCCGTGCTGCTGGCGAACTCCGGACTCCTCGGCGGCGTCTCCTCTCCCGTGCGCTCGTCGAGCCCCGTTGCCTACGTCCTCGCGGCGAACAAGGTACCGCTGCTTTCGACCGCCGTCACCCTCCTCACCGGCGCGTTCGCGGCCGCGGCCGTCTGGTTCGGGCGCTACTACTACCCGTACAACGAGGTCACGACGCGGGCCCGCTCGGTGAACATCCTCCTGCCCCACGGCATCGTGTTCATGTACGCGCTCTCCTATGGAGGGATGAACCTCTACGAGGTCATCGAGGAGATAGCCGATGCAGAGGACGCCTACGGCGCCGTCGCCGAGGAGTTCGACATGGTCGTCCGCGACGTGGAGCTGTTCGGCAACGACCTCTACACCGCCCTGCGGAACGCACGGAACCTCACACCGAGCGAGAACTTCGAGAGCTTCCTCGACGACATGGTCTCCGTGCTCGACGCCGGCGGGGACGTGACCGAGTTCCTCGCCGACCAGGGTGACCGGTACCTCGAACGCGCCCACGAGGAACAGGAGGACTTCCTCGAAACCCTGGCCGTTCTCTCGGAGGTGTTCATCGCGGCGTTCGTGGCGGCGCCCCTCTTTCTCATCGTCATCCTCGTCGTCATCTCTCTGCTCGGCGGGAGTTCGGTGAGCCAGCTCGTCCTCCTGACGTACGTCGTGTTGCCGGTGGCGATGGCCGGCTTCACGCTCCTCATCTCCATCCTCTCGGAGCCGTACGCCCAGCCGGCCGCGGGGCTGAGCGAGGCCCCCGGGGAGAACGCCGTCGACGCCGCGGCGCTGGAAGGTGACGAGGAGTTCCTCGCCTACGCCGCGGCCAGGCGCTGGGAGCCCCTGAAGGCGTTCGCCGCCGACCCGCTCGCCGCGGTCCGGGGGCGCCCGGCGCTCGTGCTCCTCCTCTCGGTGCCGCTCGCCGTGGTGTTCGCCGGCGCCGTCGCACTCGGCACGGAGCTCTCGATGGCTTCCCTGCTCGCGGCGCCCGTGACGACGACGACGTGGGTCGCGGTGTTCCCCGCGCTGGTCGCGGTCGTGCCCTACGCCTTCTTCCACGAGTTGGAGACGGGACGCGCGGGGATTATCGCGCGGCGCTTCCCGAACACGCTCCACATCCTCGCGAGCGCCAACCAGATGGGTATCTCCTTTACGGAGGCGCTGGAGGTCGTCTCGCGGTGGTCGACGGGCGGGCTCTCCGAGGAGCTTCGCAAGCTCAGAAACGACATCGTTTGGAGCGGCGACACGACCAGCGCCCTGCTGCGCTTCGCCAATCGCTTGCGGGTGCCACAGCTCGCCCGCCCGGTGAAGCTCATCGCGGAGGGCGCGCGCTCGACGGGCGACCTGGCGACCATCCTCACTGTCGCGGCCGAGGACACCAGAAACAGGTATCGGCTGGTCCGGAACCGCCGGCGGGCGATGGCCTCCTACACCGCGGTCGTGATCATCGGCTTTCTGGTGTACCTACTGGTCATCGCCCTGCTGGACGCGAGCTACCTCACGCCGCTCGCGGAGATCGGCGAGAGCGCGCCCGCGCCCGGACAGCCCGGGGTGCCGTTCAACGTCGCCGCGGTGCCGGTCGAGACCTACCGGCTGTTGTTCTTCCACTCGGTCCTGATTCAGGGTGCGGGTAGCGGGGTGCTCGCGGGCTACCTCGCGAACGACGACCTCCCGAGCGGGCTGAAGTACGCCGTCGCGATGGTGGCGATAGCGGTCGTGACGTTCACGGTGATATAAATGACGCAACTCATCCCCGACGAGCGCGCCGCCTCCGAAGTGCTCGGCGCGATTCTGGTGTTCGCGCTCGTCATCGCGGTCCTCGTGTTAGTACAGGCCCTCGCCGTCCCGGCGTGGAACCAGCAGACGGAGTACGAGCACAACCAGCGCGTGCAAGGCGACGTAGCGGAGCTCTCGGGGGCCATCGACCGGGTCGCTGCCGGGAGCCCGACCCAGACGGTGCGCATGGAGCTGGGGACCGCATACCCTGTCCGACCGTTCCTCCTCAACCCGCCCTCGCCGGAGGGAAGGCTGAACACGACCGGGGGGTCGCTCACGCTGTCGAACGTCGTCGCGACGGACGCCGAAACCGCGGACTACTGGGACTACGGACCCGACGGCCGAACGGTCGAATCGAAGACCGTCGCCTACCGGCCGAACTACCGCCAGTACCGGAACGCGCCGACGACGCTGTACCAGTTCGGAACGACGTACAACGTCTTCGCGGACGCCGAACTCGTCACGAACGACCGCCAGCTAGTGACGGGCAACGACATCGACCTGACCGTCGTCGACGGGAACTACTCCGCGTCGGACACCGGCCCGACAGCGGTCGACGTGAGCGCGGCGAGCGCACCCACCGAGACAATCAGCGTCACCGGCCGGAACGGCGAGGACGTCGAACTCACTTTCACCAGCCGGCTGCCCGCCGCCGCGTGGGCCGAGGGCGAAGTGACGAACCCGGACGTCCTCTCGGTGACCCAGAGCGCGCCCCGAGAGGTGACGATGACGCTGGACGGCTCGGAGACGTACGACCTCCGCGTCGCCCGCGTCTCGCTCGGGGAGACGGCCGCGCCGGCGCGGGCGGCGTACCTCGTTGAGTCCGGGGATGCCGCCACGGTGCTCCCGAACGGCGGGCTCCAGACGGTGCGCGTTCAGTCCCGCGACGGCTTCAACGCGCCCGAGAGCGACACGGCGAACCCGGTTTCGTGGTCGGTCACGGGCCCCGGAACCCTCGTGAACACCAGCGGGCCGACGCCCGACGGCGTGTGGACGGCGACGGTCCGCGGGACGGCCGACACCGGAACGGTGCGCGTGACGGCTTCCGGTGACCTGGACGGCGACGGCACGACCACCGACGCCGAACGGGTGACCCACGCGATGAGCGCGACGACCGGGCCGGACTCCACCGGCGGCGGTGACGGCGACGACGGCCGGGCGGACGAGCCGGACATCAACCCGCGCCGGGAGGGGAGCGTCTATCTCAGCCGCGTCACGTACGTGCAGGGGAGCGGCAACGCGTACTTCCGGGCGGAGTTCGTCAACGGCGGCAACGAGGCCCGGACGTGGGCGAGCGGCCGCATCGCCTTCTACAGCACCCAGTTCGGTCCCGGCAACCGGCGCGCGCAGTGGGTCGACTACGCCAGGTCGTCGAGCGGGACCCCCGCCGCACGGATGTCCATCGGCGGCGAGTTCGTCGAGTTCGGGTCGGGCGTCGAGACGGAGTTCCAGCCCGGGGAAACCCGGACCGTCCGCTTCGACCCCGGCAGATACCGGGACAACGGCCAGGAGGACAACGGCTTCACGATGTACGACGGCGACTTCATGGTGTTCAACGTCGCGTACGCCGACGGGGCAACGAACACCTACTTCCTCGGCGCGAACGACCGGCAGGGCTGACCCCGTCGCAAATGTTATGTGGTACCACGACCCATATATTGGGCGATGAGCGACACCGAACGAACGGCCGAAGCGTGGATGCGACCCGGTGACCGGACCATCCTTCGTTTTCTGGCCGCGGAAGGGGCTGAGTACCCTGCTATCGTGGCGAACCGGGTCGGGATGCC
>JBEQBK010000067.1:0-13064 GCA_041639855.1 Halobacteriaceae archaeon
CCGAAGGCGGCCTTCTTCCTCGAAGCCGACCTTTTCGAGGACTCGCTCTGAGGCCTCGTTGTCGCTGAACGCGCGGGCGACCACCTTGTGCAGCCCCCGGTCGTCGAAGGCGTGCCGAACGCAGAGCTCGGCGGCTTCCGTGGCGTACCCGTTCCCGCGCTCGTCGGGGACGACCCCGTAGCCGAGTTCGGCACGGCCGGCGTGGGTCTTGATGTCGAAGAGGAAGACCAATCCTTACCGGTTCCGCCTCCCGACAGGGGAGGAACGGGGCCGTGTCGTCCATCCCCTGCACGAACCCGCCGATAGCGTCCTCCGAGATGGGCGTCGGCATCGGCGCGCCGTAGCGGACTGCCGGGCTGTTCCAGTGGTCGTGGAGGAACCCGTCGTCCTCCGGTTGCACCGCTCGGAGCGACAGTCGCTCGCCCCGTAGGAACTCGGCGCCGGGCATACCGGAGAATATGACGAACTTGTCATAAAATCTTGTACCAGCCCGCCGGTCCCAACAGGGATTTTGGCGTTCGAACCCACACACGAGTATGGCTCAAGAGATACCTGAAACCGACGAGGAGTGGCGCGAGGCACTCACCGACGAGGAGTACAACATCCTCCGCGAAGCGGGCACCGAACCCAAATTCAGCGGCGAGCACCTGGAGACCAAGGAGGACGGCACGTTCGTCTGTGCGGGCTGCGGGCAGGAACTCTTCGACTCGGATACCAAATTCAACTCCGGCAGCGGGTGGCCGTCTTTCACCGACGCGGTCGAGGGGAGCGTCGAGCTCCGCGAGGACACCAGCCACGGGATGGTCCGTACGGAAGTGGTCTGCTCGCGCTGTGGCGGGCATCTGGGCCACGTCTTCGACGACGGGCCCGAACCGACGGGCAAGCGTTTCTGCATCAACTCCGCCGCGCTCGACTTCGACGACGAGTAGCGTCGTTTTCCCCTTTTCGGGCCGCCCGCCCGCGAGCGGGATGGAAATGTTCAAAGGGCTATCGCCGGAAGGGGGCATAATGGCAGTGTATGAACTGCTCGCGTTCGGCCTGTTCGCGCTCGTGACAGTCGCGAGCAGTCTGGGCGTAGTGTTGGCGCGGGACATCTGGCACTCCGCGCTCCTGCTTGGCGTGGCGCTGTTCAGCGTCGCCGTCCACTACGTCATGTTACAGGCCGAGTTCGTGGCAGCAATGCAAGTACTGGTGTACGTCGGCGGCGTACTGATCCTGATATCGTTCGCCGTGATGCTCACCCGACGCGGGAGCGACAAACAGGGGGTGGCGGCCGAATGAGCGCCGGCAACGCGCGCCGACTGGTGCCCGGCCTCGCGGCTGTCGCCCTGTTCGTGCTCCTCGCGCTCGTCGCGGCGGGCTCCGTCTTCGGCGAGGCTGCGGGCTTCCCCGCCGACGCGTCGGTTGTCGAGGGCATCGGATACGCGATGATCGGACTCCCGGGCTCCGCGATTCCGGTTGAAAACTTCCTCGCGGCTTTCTTCGTTATTGCGCTGGCGCTCGACGCCGCCCTCGAGGGCAGCGTCCTGCTGGCCCAGCGCGGCGACGAGAACCGCGACCCGCTCGAAGGGGGTGAGGAGTAGATGGCGGTCGCCGCTCAGTTCTACCTCCTGCTCGCCGCTGCCGTCTTCTCCATCGGCCTCTTTGGCGTCCTGACCCGCCGGAACGCGCTGGTGTTCCTGATGTCGGTTGAGCTGATGTTGAACGCCGCGAACATCAACTTCGTCGCGTTCTCCCAGCAGTACGGCAACCTGACCGGCCAGACGTTCAGCCTGTTCGTGATGGCGCTCGCGGCCGCCGAGGTGGCGGTCGGTATCGGTATCATCCTCGTGCTGTACCGGAACTTCAAAGACATCGACGTGACGAAAGCGACTACTATGAGGTGGTAAGATGGCGGCACTCGATTTCACTCCGGTCATCCCGCTGCTCCCGTTCGCCTCGTTCCTTATTGCCCTGCTCGTCGGGCACTTCTACCCGCGGGCGCTCCCGAAGGGCGGCGCCGTACCGGGCATTCTCGCCACGGGCGTCGCGCTCTTCCTCTCGCTGTGGGCCGTCGTCGCGGTGCAGGGCGGCGCGGAGATGAACGAGACGATATACACCTGGGTCGCCGCGGACACGTTCGAGCTGACGTTCGGCGTGCTCATCGACCCGCTTTCCTCGATGATGCTCGTCATCGTCACGCTCGTTGCCTTCCTCGTTCACGTCTTCAGTCTCGGATACATGAACGACGAGGGCGAGACGGGGCTACCGCGCTACTACGCCGGCCTCGGGCTCTTCTCGGCGAGCATGCTCGCCTTCGTTATCGCGGACAACCTGCTGATGGCGTTCATGTTCTTCGAGCTCGTCGGGCTCTGCTCGTACCTGCTCATCGGCTTCTGGTTCCGCGAGGAAGGACCGCCCTCGGCCGCGAAGAAGGCGTTCCTCGTCACCCGATTCGGTGACTACTTCTTCCTCATCGGCGTGGTGGCGGTGTTCGCCACCTTCGGCACCGCGAAGTTCCTCGGCACGGAGGGAAGCCCCGGCTTCCCGGCGCTCGCGGAGCAGGCGCTCACCGGTAGCCCGGACGCGGTGAACACCTTCCTCGGGATGGCGCCCGAGGCGTGGTTCGGCGTCGTCGGCATGCTGATTCTCGGTGGCGTTATCGGCAAATCCGCGCAGTTCCCGCTTCATACATGGCTCCCGGACGCGATGGAAGGTCCGACCCCGGTTTCGGCGCTCATCCACGCGGCGACGATGGTTGCGGCCGGCGTCTACCTCGTCGCGCGCATGTACGGCTTCTACGCGCTGAACCCGACGCTGCTGGCAATTATCGCCTTCATCGGCGGCTTCACCGCGCTGTTCGCGGCGTCGATGGGTGTCGTCAAAAAGGAAATCAAGCAGGTGCTCGCCTATTCGACCATTTCGCAGTACGGCTACATCATGCTCGGGCTGGGCGCGGGCGGCTACGTCGCCGGCTCCTTCCACCTGCTCACTCACGCCTTCTTCAAGGCGCTGCTGTTCCTCGGCGCGGGTTCGGTCATCATCGCCATGCACCACAACGAGAACATGTGGGACATGGGCGGTCTCAAGGACCGGATGCCCGTCACCTACTACACGTTCCTCGCGGGCAGTCTGGCGCTCGCGGGCATCGTGCCGTTCTCGGGCTTCTGGTCGAAAGACGAGGTCCTCTACGAGGCGCTCGTTCACGGCCTCGGCAGCAGCCCAATCCTGCTCGGCGCGTACGCGATGGGCCTGCTGGCCGTGTTCTTCACCGGCTTCTACACCTTCCGTATGGTCCTCCTGACTTTCCACGGCGAACCGCGCTCGGAGACGGCGCGTAACCCACACGAGGTCGGGTGGAACGTGAAGTTCCCGCTCGTCGTGCTCGGCGTGCTGGCCACGACGGTCGGGCTCGTCAATATGGTCCCCGTCCACCAGCTTGTCCCCGCGGTTCCCGAGTTCCTCCACGACTGGCTCTACTACGGGCCCGAGGGGCTCAACGGGGAGCATTACCACCACCTCCTGACGACGGAGGGGCTCGGCGGCATCGCCGCAGGCTACCCGCTCGGCGAGACAGCGACGATGCTGGCGTCGGCCGGCGTCTCGCTCGGCGTCGCGCTCGCCGGCTCCGGTCTCGCCCTCTTCCTCTACCGGGGCGACGACCCGGAGGAACACACCGAGAAACTCGGCTCTCTGAAGACCGTGCTCTACAACAACTACTACCAAGACGAATACCAGGTCTGGCTCGCCGAGGGCGTCACCATGCCCCTCGCGCGCCTCGCGGACAAGTTCGACCAGGGAATCGTTGACGGCGTCGTGAACGGCGTCAGCACCGTGAGCAAGGCCTCGGGCCGCCGCGTCCGCAAGGTCCAGTCCGGCTTTGTCACCAACTACGTGGCGGCCGCGGCCTTCGGGCTCGTGGTGTTGATTATCGCGGTCGGCGTCTTCGGGGGGTGGCTCCTGTGAGCTGGGTCGTCGAGGCCCTTCTCCTGGGCACCCTGCTGAGCGCCTTCGTCGTGTTGCTCGCGCCCGACGAGAAGGCGGGGAAGCTCGCCTTCCTGCTCACGCTCCCCCAGCTCGCGGGGAGCCTACTGATGTGGCTAGCCTTCGACGGGACGGGGAACGCCCTCGTCGGCGACGGCCAGCTCGCCTTCGAGACGATGGTGCCATGGATTTCGGTGGGCGACCTCTACCAGATTCAGTGGCACGTCGGCGTGGATGGCATCAGCCTCCCGCTCGTCGTCCTCACTACCTTCCTCACGTCGCTCGCGGTGCTGGCGGCGTGGACACCCATCAACGAGCGTCAGTCGCAGTTCTACGGCCTGATGCTCCTGATGGAGGCGAGCCTCATCGGCGTGTTCACCGCGCTCGATTTCTTCCTCTGGTTCGTCTTCTGGGAGTTCGTGCTGGTCCCGATGTACTTCCTCATCGGCGTCTGGGGTGGCCCCAACCGGAAGTACGCGGCGATCAAGTTCTTCGTCTACACCAACGTCGCGTCGCTGGTGATGTTCATCGGCTTCGTCGCGCTGGTGTTCGCCCTCCCGGTCCAGACGTTCGACTTACCGGTTATCGCGCAGTCCCTCTTGGACGGCCAGCTCGGCTCGTTCTACGGCGTCGCGCCGGACGCGCTCAAGCTGGCGGCGTTCGTCGCCATGTTCGCCGGCTTCGCGGTGAAGGTGCCAATCGTCCCGTTCCACACATGGCTTCCGGACGCACACGTCGAAGCCCCCACGCCCGTCTCCATCATGCTGGCTGGAGTGCTCCTGAAGATGGGTACCTACGCCCTGCTGCGATTCAACTTCACGATGTTGCCCGATATTGCGGCCGCCAACGCCGAGATAATCGCGGCGTTCGCGGTGCTCTCGGTGATATACGGCGCGATGCTCGCGCTCGCACAGCGCGACCTCAAACGCATCGTCGCGTACTCCTCGGTGTCGTCGATGGGGTACGTCATTCTGGGGCTCGTCGCTTACACCGAGTACGGGATGGGCGGCGCGACCTTCCAGATGATCTCCCACGGACTGATTTCGGGGCTGATGTTCATGTCTGTCGGCGTCATCTACAACGTCGCCCACACGCGCATGGTGGACGACCTCTCCGGTGTCGCGGACAAGATGCCCGTCACCTGTGCGGTGTTCGTCGCCGCCGCCTTCGGTTACATGGGGCTGCCACTGATGAGTGGGTTCGCCGGCGAGTTCTTCGTCTTCGTCGGGTCGTTCCCCTCCGAGACGCTGAGCGCGGCGCCGCTCTTCACGGCCGCGGCGATGTTCGGTATCGTCGTCGTCGCCGGCTACCTGCTGCTCGCGATGCAGCGGGTCATCTTCGGCCCCTTCCGGGCGGACACGGAGCACGAGATTCACCCCGCGGCCACCCACGACGTGGTGCCGCTGGTGGTGCTCGTGCTCGTCGTCATCGCGCTCGGAGTCGCGCCCGAACTGTTCTTCACCATGATTCGCGACGCAGTCAATCCGGTGCTTGAGACGGCGGCGAGTATTGGCGTCGACTCGGTTGCCGGGGGTGGTGCCTGATGGCGGCGCTCCCCACGCTGACGCCACAGATAGCGCTCGCGCTCGCCGCGCTGCTGGTGTTGCTCGTCGACATCGCTTCGCCCGACGAGAAGCGGCCGGTCGCGATCGCCGGCACTGCCGTCGTCGGCGCGCTCGCGACGCTGGGCTCCGCGGCGTTCTTCCTCGCGAGCGGGACGGGACAGCCCCGGACGGGTGGCGCTATCTCCGAGTTCGGCGGCACGCTCGTCGTCGACGGCACGAGCCTCTTCTTCACGGTCATCGTCGGGGCCGTGACGGCGCTCGTCGCGGTCGGCTCTTATGACTACGTGAAGGACCGCCACCACGTCGCGACGTACTACTCGATGACGCTGCTCGCCGCGACGGGGATGAGTGTGATGGCGTCGGCCAACTCGCTGGCCGCCGTGTTCGTCGCGCTCGAACTCGCCTCGCTGCCGTCCTACGTGCTGGTCTCCTACTTGAAGACCAACCGCGGCTCCGTCGAGGCGGGGCTGAAGTACCTCGTCGTGGGGGCGCTCTCCTCGGCGGTGTTCGCCTTCGGCGCGAGCCTCGTGTACGCCGCGACCGGCTCGCTGCTGTTCCCCGAGATCCGTGCCGCGCTCGGCTCCGTCCCGAGCGCGAACGCGGGACTAATCGGGGTCGGCGTGCTGATGTTGATCGGTGGGTTCGCCTACAAGACCGCCTCCGTGCCGTTCCACTTCTGGGCGCCGGAGGCGTACGAGGGTGCGCCCGCGCCGGTCTCGGCGTTCCTCTCCTCGGCGTCGAAGGCCGCCGGCTTCGTTATTGCCTTCCGGACGCTGACGACGGCGTTCCCGCTGGATGTCGTCGCGTCGCTCGGCGTCGACTGGACGGTCGTACTCACGGCCCTCGCGCTCGTGACGATGACGTTGGGCAACTTCGCCGCGGCGACCCAGGAGAACGTCAAGCGGATGCTCGCGTACTCCTCGGTCGGGCACGCGGGCTACGTGCTCATCGGCCTCGCTGCGCTGGGCGGGAACGCGGACGGCCTCGTGCTCGGCGCGAGCATGATGCACCTCTTGGTGTACGGCTTCATGAACACGGGTGCGTTCCTGTTCGTCGCCCTCGCGGAACACTGGGGTATCGGGCGGACTTTCGAGGACTACAACGGCCTCGCGACGCGCGCGCCGCTGGCGTGTGCGGCGATGTCGGTGTTCCTGTTCTCGCTCGCCGGCCTCCCGGTCGGCGCGGGCTTCGCCTCGAAGTACCTCCTGCTCATGGGCGCGACGAACGCGAACGAGCTCCTGCTCGCCGCGGGCCTCGTGGTGAACAGCGCGCTCTCGCTGTACTACTACTCCCGCGTCGTCAAGGCGATGTGGTTCGAGGACCCGGCGGAGGACTTCGACATCGATTCGCGGCCGGTCGGCCTCTACGCCGCTGTCATGACCGCGGCCGTCGTCACTGTGCTCCTGTTGGTCGGGTTCAACCCGGTCGCCGAGACGGCCGTCGATGCGGCACAGGCGTTGCTGTAAGCGGCCCCAAACCACACCCCACCTCTTATGCGCCGTCTCGTACTCGGCTGTGGCGCGCTTGCCCACTCCGTGCTCGACGCGTTCGCCGCGCGGGACGGTGAACTCCTGGTTCTTGAGCCGGACGCCAGTCGGGTCGAGACGCTCAGAAACGAGAAGGTCGTCGCCGAACAGGGCGACGTAACTGATGTCGAGGTCGTTCGGGGAGCGGGCCCGGCGGACATCGTTTTCGTCGCCGCGGACGACCCCGCACAGAACGCGGCGGCGCTCGAAGCGGTCCGGACCGCTCTCCCCGACGCGTACGCCGTCGCCAACGTCGGCGAGGACGCGCCTCGGGCGCTCCGGGCTCGGATAACGGAGCTCGCGGACACCGTTATCGACCCCGGCGACGCGTTGCTCGCCGCGATTTCGGAGCGGGCGGATGGCGACGCCGCGGGGCGGGCCCGGCACCTCAAACAGACGCTCGGAAACATCGACGGCACGCTGGGTGTCGTCACACACGACAATCCGGACCCCGACGCCATCGCCGCGGCAACGGCGCTCGCGGCGGTGGCCGAAACGGTCGACGTGCCCGCGGAGCCCTGCTACTTCGGGGATATCTCCCATCAGGAGAACCGAGCGTTCATCAACCTCCTCGATATCGACCTCCGGCGCTTCGACCCTGACTCCGGAGCGGGGCCCGCCGCGACGTACGACGCGCTCGCCCTGGTCGATCACTCCCAACCGGGCGTGAACGACCGTCTCGACCCGGAGACGGAGGTGTGTATCGTCCTCGACCACCACCCATCCGAGGAAGAGGTGCGCGCCGAGTTCGTCGACGTGCGCGAGGACGTCGGGGCGACGAGCACGCTAATGACTGAGTACGTCACCCAGTTCGACCTCGTGGCTGACCGCACCGTCGCGACCGGGCTGCTCTACGGCATCCGGGTCGATACGCGGGATTTCACCCGCGAGACGTCGCGGGCGGACTTCGAGGCAGCTGCCAACCTGTTGCCCTACGCCGACGGCGAACTACTGGAGCGTGTGGAGGCGCCGAGCATCAGCGCGGAGACGCTCGAAACTATCGCCCACGCCATCGAGAACCGCGAACTCAGCGGCTCTGCACTCGCGAGCTGTGTGGGGCCGATTTCGGACAGGGACGCGCTCGCACAGGCCGCCGACCAGCTGTTGACGATGGAGGGGGTCGCCGCGACGATGGTGTACGGCTACACGGACGACACCATCTACGTCTCCGCGCGCTCGCAGGGCGACATGGATTTGGGGGTCGTCCTCCGGAACGCCTTCGACGGCATCGGATCCGCCGGTGGCCACGCGGAGATGGCGGGTGCACAGATTCCACTCGGCGTGTTCTCGGATATGGCCGACGAGGAAGACCTGCGGACCGTCGTTGCGGGCGCGGTGACGCCGCGCTTCTTCGAGGCGCTTCGCGCGTAACAACGTCTTTGAGGGTCGGTCGCGTTGTGGGAGTATGAGTACGAACGCCCTCGGCGGGGACTCCGAGCCCCGCGTCAAACACTACATGACCGGCGAGGTGGCCACGGTCGCGCCGGAGACGCCGGTCGTCGAGGTGGCTCGACGCATCGCCGAGAGTGACGAGCACAACGGCTACCCCGTGTGTGAGGGGCGCCGTGTCAAGGGGTTCGTGACGGCCCGCGACCTGCTGTTGGCCGATGACGACACGCCAATCAGCGAGGTGATGAGCGTCGAACTGGTCGTCGCGCACCCCGATATGGACGTGAACGACGCCGCGCGGGTTATCCTCCGCTCGGGCATCCAGAAGCTCCCGGTCGTCGACGACGACGGTGACCTCGTGGGTATCATCTCGAACTCGGACGTCATTCGCTCGCAGATCGAGCGCGCGACGCCCGAGAAAGTGGGGAAGCTCCGCCGGACCTTAGAGGAGATCCACGACGTCGAGACCGAGGAGACCCGCCGTTCGGTCGCGCTCGACGAGTTGGTCCCGACGCAGGGCAAGGTGTACGCCGACGAGCTCGAAGGCAGGCGCTACGAACTCGAACACGGGCTCGCCGAGCCCCTCGTGGTCATCGAGAACGGGAGCCAGATTCTACTCGCCGACGGTCACCACCGGGTGATGGCCGCCGAGCGGGCCGGAATCGAGGAGATGGATGCCTACGTCGTCGTTCTCCCCGAGCGAATCGAGTTGGGGATGGCAAAAACGGCCGAGCGTGCGGGCCTCCGGTCCATCGATGACGTGCGCGTCGTGGACTACGCCCGTCATCCGCTTGTCGAAACCACGGAGCGATTGCAGTAGCGCTAACCTTTATCGGGATGGGTTTGTATCGGTAGATAATGGCAGACGACGACGCACAACTGGAGGCACGTCTCGCCGAACAGGACGCCTTCGAACCCCCCGAGGAGTTCGTCGAACAGGCGAACGTCTCGGACCCCGAAATTTACGACGACTACGAGGACGACTGGCCGGCCTGTTGGGAGACGGCCGCCGACCTGCTCTCCTGGGAGACGGACTACGACACCGTGCTGGACGACTCGAACCCGCCCTTTTACGAGTGGTTCACCGGCGGTGAGCTGAACGCCTCGGCGAACTGCGTCGACCGCCACCTCGAAGAGCGCGGCGATGAGGCCGCCATCGAGTGGGTTGGCGAGCCGGTCGAGGAAGCGAACCGCACGTACACCTACGCGGAGCTCCACCGTGAGGTCAACGAGTTCGCGGCCGCCCTACGGGAGTTGGGCGTCGGCGAGGACGACGTCGTCACCCTCTACATGCCGATGATTCCCGAGCTCCCGGTCGCCATGCTGGCCTGCGCCCGTCTGGGCGCGCCCCACTCCGTCGTGTTCGCTGGCTTCTCCGCGGACGCGCTCGCCACGCGGATGGACGCCGCGGACTCGGAGTACCTCGTGACCGCCGACGGCTACTACCGCCGCGGCGACCCGCTCGACCACCTCGGGAAGGCAAACGAGGGGCTCGCCGACGTCGAGGGCGATGTCTCCGACGTGGTCGTCGTGGACCGCCTCGGCGATGACGGGTTCGGCCACGGATTGGCGGAGAACCAACACGACTACGACGACCTCGTGGCCGCACACAAGGGCGCCGACGTGGAGCCCGTCGCCCGCGACGCCGAGGACATGCTCTTCTTGATGTACACCTCCGGGACGACGGGGAAGCCGAAGGGGGTGAAACACACGACTGCGGGCTATCTCTCGTGGGTCGCGTGGACCAGTGACGCCGTTCTCGACATCAAGTCCGAGGACACCTACTTCTGCTCGGCCGACATCGGCTGGATCACGGGCCACTCCTACATCGTCTACGGGCCGCTCGCGCTCGGGACGACGACGATGATGTACGAGGGGACGCCGGACCACCCCGACAAGGACCGCCTCTGGGACATCGTCGAGAACTACGAGGCCGACCAACTCTACACCGCCCCCACCGCCATCCGCGCGTTCATGAAGTGGGGCGACGAGTACCCCGCGTCACACGACCTCTCCAGTCTGCGCCTACTCGGGACGGTCGGCGAACCGATCAACCCCCGCGCGTGGAAGTGGTACTACACGAACATCGGCAACGAGGAGTGTCCCATCGTCGATACGTGGTGGCAGACCGAGACGGGCGGCATGATGGTCACGACGCTACCCGGTGTGAAGACGATGAAACCCGGTTCTGCGGGGCCGCCCCTGCCGGGCGTCGATGCGCAGGTCGTCGACGGCGACGGCGAGGAAGTCTCGCCCGGACAGGCGGGCTACCTCACCGTGCAGAAGCCGTGGCCCGGAATGCTCCGGACGCTTTACGACAACGACGAGCGCTTCATCCAGGAGTACTGGGCGGAGTACTCCGATACGGATTCCGACGACCCCGAGGACTGGGTCTACTTCCCGGAGGACGGCGCCAAACTCGACGAGGACGGCTATATCACCGTGCTCGGACGGGTAGACGACGTTATCAACGTCTCCGGGCATCGCCTCGGGACGATGGAAATCGAGAGCGCCATCGTCGGAACCGAGGGCGTCGCGGAAGCGGCCGTCGTCGGTGGCGACCACGAGATGAAAGGCGAGGCGGTCTACGCCTACGTCATCGTCGAGGACGGCTACGAGGGAAGCGAGGAGATGCGCGAGCGCATCGTCGGCGCGGTCGAGGACGCCATCGGCCCGATTGCGCGCCCCGAATCGGTGGTGTTCACGCCCGAACTCCCCAAGACGCGCTCGGGGAAAATCATGCGTCGCCTCCTGGAGGACATCGCGAACGGCGAAGAGGTCGGAGACACGACGACGCTGCGTAACCCCGAAATCGTCGCCGACATCGAGGACGCCGTCGGGAAGTAGCTCAGAGGTACGCGCTGTCCCACGTCGACGGGGAGCTGGCGTTGTGACAGTCCCCACAGACCAGTCGGCCCAGCGTGTCAGCGCTCACGTCGTCGCCGCCGCAGGCCTCACACACCCAGCCGTACGGCCGCGTCGCGGCTTCGTCGCGAAACGTGGGCACGAAGCTGTCGAGGGAGCCCTCCACGGCGCGTTCGTCTGCCCGGTACAGCTCGGGACCGTCGCCGCCGCTGTGTCGTTGTGCGACCATACTCCATATCCATCACGAAAGATAATAGTTTTTCTGCACCGTGGAGATTTCCGCCCGTTCGTCCACTCAGGCGAGTTCCGCGTCGTCGTAGCGGCTGATGTACCGGACGACCCCAACGAAGGCGACGAAAAGCACGCCGACCATGACGGCGCCGTAGACGGCCATCGAGAGCGGCGTGATGTCGAAGGCTATCGGGCCGAGCTGTGCCGGCGGGACGGGGCCGTTCGCGCGCTGCGGAATGACCGCGGCGCCGATGAACCAGCCGAGCCCCGCGGCGAGGGCGGTGAGGACGACGAAACTCGTCGCGACGACTCGGTTCCCCTCTATCGCGCCGACCTCTGGCTCCATACCACCTCTGCGGGCGCTCACGGTTAGGCTTTTGCGCTTCCCCTCCTAACCCGTAGTATGCGCGAGAAGGAACTGCTGTTGTTGGTCGTGTCGGCCGTCGGCCTGTTGATGTTTCTGACTGGTTTCGTACTCGTTTATAGCGGGTAGGTCGCGTTCGCACGGCGGACGTCCTGCGAAGACTGGGGTCTCGGGACGCTCGTCGTTTTCCTCGTGCTCCTCACCTCAGCTCCGACGTCTACTGGACTGAACGCGAACGAAGCGGATTTCTACGGAAAAGAACGCCGCTTACTGCTCTTCGCCGCCGTCCGTCGCGACCTCCTCCTCGCCGCCGTCGGGCATGGCGCGCTCGCTCTCGAACCACTCCCACTCCTTCGTGCGGAGACCCGAGTCCTTGAGGTCCCACGGGTCGCCGTCCGTGACGCGGGGGCCCTCGCGGGCGGACTGGACCATGTTCCAGACCCAGATGAGCGTGCCGACCGCCATCATGAACGCGCCCAGCGTCGCCGCCTGATGGAGCAGGGTCAACAGATTAACGTTGACGAAGTCCGCGAACTCGTAGGTCGCGTACCGGCGCGGATGGCCCAGGTAGCCCAGCAGGACCATCGCGAGGAACGTCACGTTCGACCCGATGATGGAGAGCCAGAAGTGCCACTTGCCGAGGCGGCGCTGGTACATCCGGCCGGTCACTGCCGGGAACCAGTAGTAGACCGCCGAGAACAGCGCGAACCCGATAGCGCCGAAGACGATGAAGTGGAAGTGCCCCACGACGTAGTAGGTGTCGTGGAGAATCAGGTCGACGGGGATGGCCGCGAGGAACACCCCCGTGACCCCGCCGATGATGAAGTTCTGGACGAATCCGATGGAGAACAGCATCGGCGTCGTCAGCCGGAGCTTGCCGTTCCACATCGTCGTAATCCAGTTGAAGACCTTCACGGCCGACGGTATCGCGATGGCCAACGAGACGGCCATGAAGCTGGCGCGCAGGCGTGGGTCAATACCCGTGGCGAACATGTGGTGTGCCCAGACGCCGAAGGAGAGCACGCCGATGGCCAGCGTCGAGTAGACGATGAACTTGAACCCGAAGAGCTTCCGTCCGGAGAAGCGCGGCAGGATGAGAGAGACGAGCCCCATCGGGGGCAGCACGAGGATGTACACCTCGGGGTGGCCGAAGAACCAGAA
>JBEQBK010000068.1:0-13048 GCA_041639855.1 Halobacteriaceae archaeon
CGTGTCGCTCGGCCCGGTTCCCGACGGCAGTCGCGACGCCGCGGCGGGGCGGGCGCTGGGCTGTAACGTCGAAACCGTGGCGCCCTTCGAGCGCCCGGACCCCGGCTCGGTGACGCGAGTGCTCGCCGGCGCCGACCGCGCCGTGCTCGCGCCCGTCTCGGAACCCACGGCGCGGGCACTTCTCCCCGACCCGTCGGGCCTCCCCGCCCGGACGGTCGTCGTCGGCGACGCGTGGCCCGTCCCCGCCGACCTGCCCGCGGACGCCCCACCCGAGCGGGTCGTCGAAGCGGCGGCACCCCCCGCCACACCCCGCCACCCGGCGGAGGACTGATGCCGGCGACGCTCGTCGCCCGAGTATGAACGGACGCGCGGTGCTCGCCGTCTGCCTCGTGCTGGCGGCCGTCGTTCCGGCGGCCGGCGTCGGGAGCGCCCAATCGGGCGAGGAGGAAATCGTCCGCACGGCGACGCTCTCGCTGACGCCCGAAACCCCCGGGGAGATATCGGTGACCGTCGACTACGACGTCCCCGACCCGGTGACGGAACTGAACGCGAGTCTCCCCTCCGAGGCGGTTACCGTGCGCGCCGACGGCTTCGAGCGGGCGGGCGGCGAGTACCGCTGGACCGGACGCGCCGACCCGACACTCACCTTTCGTCTCCCGGTGAACCGCACGACAACTGCCGGCCGGAGCGACGGCATCGACACCGGGACCGGGCTCTCCTTCGTCGATGCCGGGCCGTGGGCCATCGCACCGGTCCCGAGCCTCTCGACCGGGTGGGCCTGGCGCGGCGAGAGCATCGACGTTACGCTCCGTCGCGAAGCCCGCGTCGCGGGCGAGGGCGCCGTCGGCGACGCGATGGCATATCTCGGGTCCGCCGAGCGCTACGAGCGCCGCGCCGCCGGACAGGACCTCGTACTCGTCGTGCCGGAGGCCGCATCCCTCGCACCCACCCCCGAGGACGTGCTGGACGCGCTGGCCGCGGCGGCCGAGCTCCGGCTCGGCGCGCGCGACGAGCGGGTGCTGATGGTCGCCGCGCCGACCGGCCCCGACTGGGGGCCCGCAGGGCTCCAGTACGGCGACAACGCGGCGTGGGTTCGTGCCGACGAGCGCCTGAACGACGCCGCGAACACCTGGATTCACGAGTACGTCCACACGAGACAGGCGTTCGCGCCCGCGTCGAGCGCCCGTTGGCTGACCGAGGGGAGCGCGCGCTACTACGCCGCGCGGGTCGCCCTCGACGCCGGGCTCGTCGACTTCGGCGATTTCAGGCGGGCGCTCGAGCGTGGGAGCGAACCGACGTACGCGGACGCCGTGCTCGCCGACCCCGACACCTGGGGCGACGGCGCCCAGTACGCGAAGGGCGCGCTCGTCGCGGGCGACCTCGACCGGCGCCTGCGCGCGAGCACGGAGGGCGAAGTCACCTTGGATTCGGTGGTGGCCCAGCTGAACGCCGTCCACGTCGAGGCCGACCCCCTCACCGCCGCCGCCCTCGTCGAGGCGGTCGGGGCGGGCTCGGCGTCGGTCCGCGAGCCCGTGCGCCGGTACACCCGGACGAGCGCGGTCCCCGAGGCGTGGGACGCGACGGCCCACGACGCGGCGTTCGGTATCGCCGTGCCCCGCTTCGCCATCGAGCCGACCGGCGAGCACCCCTTCGAGGTGCGCGGCCCGTACCGGAACGGATCCTACGCTTCCCTCCCGGCCCTGGCGGTAGGGGAGACGCTCTCCGTCGAGACGGCCGTCGAGAACGTCGGCACCGCCGGCGGGGCCTACAACGCGACGCTGTGGGCCGACGAGCGAGCGCTCGACAGCGCCGAGGGGAGCCTCGACAGCGGCGCGTCGACGACGGTGACGCTGACGGGAACGCCCGACGCGCCGGCCGGAACGCTCAGAGTCGGAACCACAGAGCTCGGCGCGGGCGTCCGCCCGGCCGCGCCGGTGAACGTGACGGACCTCGCGCTCGACGGCCGCGCGGAGAACGGTTCGGTCGTGCTCGTCGCGACCGTCGCCGCGCCCGCTGATACGCCTGCTGGCGAACGGCTCGCCGTGACGGTCAACGGGAGCCGCGTCGCCGAGCGGGCCGTCGCGCTCGCGCCCGGCGAGCGGCGGACCCTCCGGTACTATCTGGACCTCGACCCCGGGGAGCACCGCGTCGAGGTCGGGAACCGGGTGCTCGTGGTGACCGTTCCCGAAGGGGCAACGGGAACGCCGGGCGCCTCGCTGGGCGTCCTCCCGGCGCTCGCCGCGCTCGCTCTCCTCGTGGTCGCGCTCCGGGTGAAACGATGAGACGCACGCTCCTCCTGTTCGCGCTCGTCTCGCTCGCCGTCCTCGCGGGGTGTGTCGGCTTCCAGCCGGCGGGCGCGGCGGACGGTGAGACGCGCACCGCAACCGTCACGCGCGTCGTGGACGGCGACACCGTCGACGTGACGTTCGCGGACGGGGAGGAGGACACCGTTCGCCTGCTCGGGGTCGACACGCCGGAGGTGCACACGGAGAACGCGCCGGCGGAGTTCGAGGGCGTCCCCGAGACGGACGCGGGCGCGGACTGTCTTGGCCGGTGGGGAGAACGCGCCTCCGACTACGCGACCGAACGGCTCGCCGGCGCGGAGGTCACCGTCAGAACCGACCCCGCCGCCGACAGGCGGGGTGGGTACGGTCGCCTGCTGGCCTACATCGAGACGGAGAACGGGACGTTCAACCGCGCGCTCCTCTCGGCAGGGTTGGCCCGTCTCTACGACTCGACGTTCTCGGAGCGCGACGCCTACGCCGGCGTGGAGGCCGAAGCCCGGGACTCCGGCACCGGCCTCTGGGGCGCGTGTCGGAACCCCGAGGAAATCGCCACGTCGGGCCCGCTTGCCGTCTCCTTTCACGAGGACCCCGCGGGCAACGACAACGAGAACCTCACCGGCGAGTACGTCGTCCTCCGGAACACGAACGGCGCCCTGAACCTCACCGGGTGGACGCTCTCGGACGCGGCCGGGCACAGCTACACCTTCCCGCGGACGACGCTGGCGGCGAACGAGTCCCTCCGGGTCGTCACCGGCAGCGGGCGGGACGGCCCGGGCGTTCGCTACTGGAACCGGACGGGGGCCGTCTGGAACAACGGAGGCGACACCCTCACGCTCCGGGCCGATGGGCGACTCGTTCTCGAAGCCCGGTACTGAAGAACGGATTTTTGCTCGGGGGATGAGTAGCCGGCGTATGCACACGCCGGCCGACGCCCCGGAGGAGTGTCCCGTCTGTGGGGCCGCGTACGCGTCCGTCTCCAGACACAGCTCCGACGAGGAGGGGCTCCTCATCAATCTCCGCGAGAACGAGCGCTTCGCGCGGGTTTGTGTCGAGGCCATCGAGGGCGGCGGCGTCGACTTCTACCACCACGACCACGAGCAGGTTTAGCCGTCCTCTTCCGGGTCGGGCGGCGACTCCGCGTCCGCATCCACCAGCTCGGCTTCCACCTCGTCGCGCGCCGCGAAGGCGAGCCCGACAACCACGACGCCGGCGAAAGCGCCGGCTGTCGCCGTCACGTCAGCCAGGTCCGGCGCGAGCGCGGTTCCGAGCGCCCATCCGACTGCCGCGCCGACGACGCCACCCACGAGGACAACGACACGACGCACGACCGCCTGCATACACGTTCCTGGCGGAGGACGGTTAAAAAGGCGTCTGCTCAGAGCGCGTCCGCGAGGGCCTCGATGGGATGTTCCGGCTCGACCTCGTCCGCCAGCTGCGTCCGACAGGACGTGCCGGGAGCGACGACGCGCTCGCCGTCGCTGTCGGCGATCTGGTCGTAGAGGATCTCCGCGATGGACGTGCTCATCGAGTAGTGTTCCGCCTCGTAGCCGAAACTGCCGGCCATCCCACAGCAGGTGGAGTCGAGCTCGTCGACCGCGAAGCCCGCGGATTCGAGGACCGCCGCGGTGTGGCCGTCCTTCGCGTGGGCCTTCTGGTGACAGTGGCCGTGGTACGCGAGGTCGCCCGCACCCGATGCACCCGTGTCGAGGTCGAAGGCGTCGAGATACTCCATCGCGCCGTACGTGTTCTGTGCCACCTGTTCGACGGCCTCACCGCTCAGCAGGTCGCGGTAGTCGTGTTGGACCATCACGGCGTCCGAGGGTTCGACGAGGACGACGTCCCAGCCGGCCTCGGTTTTCGGCGCGAGGGCCGCGACGTTCGTTTCGGCCCGCTGGCGGGCGACGTCCACAAACCCCTTCGAAAGGGGCGGCCGACCGCTCCCGGTGGTCCCCTCGGCGACCTCGACGTGGACGCCCGCCGCTTCGAGGACTTCGACCGCCGCTTTGCCGGTTTCGGGGTGGACGTAGTTCGTGTACGTGTCGGGCACGAGCAGGGCCTTTCGCTCGGCCGACTCGACGGGCTGGTTGATAGAGGCGTCGCGCGTCTCGAACCACGCCCGGAGCGACTGGTCCGCGAAGGTGGGCAGGTCGCGCTCGGGGGCGAGCTCCAAGAGTTTGGATTCGACGGCGTCGGCCCCCGGGAGCGCGCGGAGCCAGTTCGAGACGGGCGCCGTCTTCGAGCCGAGTTTCGCGAGGGGCTCGACGTGCGCGAAGAACTTCTCGCGGAGGGTGGCGCCCTCCCGCTGGTGGTACTCGTGCATCACCTCGGTTTTCATCTTCGCCATGTCCACCTCGCTGGGGCAGTCGTGGGCACAGCCCTTGCAGCCGATACAGAGGTCAAGCACCTCGTTGACGAACTCGTCCTCGAAGAGTTCGTCCTCGGGGAGGTCGCCGCTCATCGCCCCCCGGAGCATGTTCGCGCGACCCCGGGTGGCGGTGACCTCCTCGTCGGCCGCCCGGTAGGTCGGGCACATCACGCCGCCGGTCACCTCCTGGGAGCCGCGACAGCCGCCACAGCCGTGACAGAGCTCGGCCATCCCCTGGAAGCCGTTCTCGTTCTCCCAGTTCAGCTCCGTCTCGAATCCCGCGTCGAAGTCGTACTCGGGGTTGAAGCGGAGGTCCTGGGTCATGTCCACGTCGCCACAGACCTGCCCCGGGTTGAGAATCCACTCCGGGTCGAACGCCGTCTTCAGGTCGCGAAAGACGTTCCAGAGGTGCTCGCCGTACAGTTTCTTGTTCCACTCCGTGCGCGCGCGGCCGTCGCCGTGCTCCCCGGAGACGGAGCCGTCGTACTTCACGACCAAATCGGTCACGTCGTCCGCGATGTCGTGCATCGTCTCGACGCCCTCGACCGTTTTGGTGTTCACCAGGGGGCGGATGTGGAGGACGCCCGGCCCGGCGTGGGCGTAGAAGGAGGCGTAGGTGTCGTGTTGTTCCAATATTTCGCGGAAGTCCTGGACGTACGCGGCCAGGTTCTCGGGCGGGATGGCGGTGTCCTCGATGAAGGCGATGTGCTTCGCGTCGCTCGTGCGCCCGAGGAGGATCGGGAGGCCGGATTTGCGCATCTTCCAGAACTTCGCTCTGGTCTCGGCGTCGTGAGCCTCCATCGCCTCCTTCGCCCACCGTTCGGCGCCCGTCTCGACGCGGTCGTCGGTGGGGGCGACCTCGGTGTCCGTCCCGGGTGCTCTGTCGGCGATGAGGTCCGCGACCTTCTCCTTCCCTTCCCGGTCGCTCTCGGCGTAGAACTCCACGAGGAGCACCGCGTCGGTCCCCTCGGGGAGCATCCCGACGACGGGGCCGAACTCCTGTGTCTCGCGGGCCAAATCGAGAAGGACGTCGTCCAGCACCTCCAGCGCGGCGGGGTCGTGGTCGAGAATCGCGGGCACGTCCTCCATCGCCTCGACGAGGCCGTCGTAGGTCAGGAGCGCGACGGACTTCGTCTCCGGGACGGGCTCCAGCGACACTTCGGCCTCCGTGACGATACCCAGCGTGCCCTCGGAGCCCGCGAGCAAGCGCGCCAGGTTGACCGCGCCGTCCTCGCTCTCCTCGACCAGCCAGTCGAGGTTGTAGCCCGAGACGTTGCGCTTCAGGTCGGGGAACATCGCTTCGATTTCCTCTTTCTCCTCCTCGATGATGCGCAGAACCTCGCGGTGGATGCGCCCTTCGAGGTCCTCCGTCCCGGCGCGCTCGCGGAGTTCCTCGACGCTCACCTCGCCGAACGTCGTCACGGTGCCGTCCGCGAGCACCACCTCACACTCCTCGATGTAGGCGTCCGTCTTCCCGTACTGCAGGGAGTGTGCACCCGTGGAGTTGTTGCCGATAGCCCCTCCGAGAGCGGACTTGTCGCCCCACGCGGGGTCGGGCGCGAACTTCAGGTCATGGGATTCGAGCGCGGCGTTCAACTCGCCCAGAATCGCGCCGGGCTGTGCCCGGGCCGTTTCGGCCGCCGGGTCGATGTCGAGAACGTCGTCCATCGTGTCGGTAAAATCGAGGACGACCGCCTCGTTGACCGTCTGGCCCGCGAGGGAGGTGCCGCCGCCGCGGGGGAGGACTGGCACCCCGTGTTCCGCGCAGTAGGAGACGACCTCGGCCACGTCCTCGGTGGAGTGGGGGAAGACGACGCCGACCGGGGTCACCTCGTAGGCGGACGCGTCGGTCGCGTACAGTTCCTTGGAGTAGCTGTCGAAGCGCACCTCGCCGTGGACGCGCTCGGAGAGGGCCGCCACGAGGTCCGGCTCCGCGATATCGGGCGACTGGTAGTCGTAGTTCGCCGCCGGGTCGGCGGCAGGGTCCGAGGGGTCGCTCGCCATATCAGGACTTGGGTCCCCGGGGTGTAAATACCGGCGCCTATCCCGGGCGACAGAGCGATGCTTCCCGGCGGGGTACGTCTCGCATGTACGAAGGAGTGTTCGTCTGGCTCCGGTCCCTTCCGGTGGCGGTCGCGCTGGCGGTGTTGACGTTCGCTTCGCTCCTCGCCGCGGGCGGGCTGTACGCCCTCAGCGCCCGGGCCCTGCGGACCGTCAGGAACCACACCGAGACGGCGTACGACGACATCCTCGTCGGGGAGCTCCGGCTCCCGGTCGTCGCCACCGCGGCGCTCGCCGGCGTCGCGTTCTCGGGAGCCGTCCTGGACGTCGCCCCCGCAACCGACTTCTACCTCCGCGCCGCGGGCCTCTCGGTCGTCGCCGTCGTCTGGGTTCGGGGGTTCTACCGGCTCGGGAACCGGCTCATCCGCGCCATCGACGAGGGAAGCGAGCGCACGACCGAGTTCGCGCCCATCTTCGCGAACGTTTGGTCCATCCTCGTCGTCGCCGGCGGCGGTCTCGCGCTCCTCCGGCTCTGGCAGGTCGACGTGACCCCCCTCCTCGCCTCGGCCGGCGTCGTCGGCATCGCCGTTGGCTTCGCGGCGCGGGACACCATCGCGAACTTCTTCGGGAGCATCTCGCTGTACGCCGACCGGACCTACGCCGTCGGGGACTACGTCGTCCTCGACACCGGCGAGGCGGGGACCGTCCTCGACGTGACCGTGCGCTCGACGCGCCTGCTGACCAGAGACAACGTGGTGGTGACCGTCCCGAACTCGGTGCTCAACGCCGCGCGCATCACGAACCACTCGGACCCGGGACCCAAGACCCGGGTGAAAGTGCGCGTCGGCGTGGCCTACGGCTCGGACCCCGACGAGGTGGAGGAACGGATGCTCGCGGCAGCCGACGCGGTCGAGTTGGTCGCCCGCGCCCCCGAACCGCGGGTTCGCTTCCGTTCCTTCGGTGATTCCGCCCTGAACTTCGAGTTGCTCTGTTGGGTCCGCTCACCCCTGCTCGACGCGCGGGCTGTCCACGAGCTCAACCGGGAAGTGTATCGGGAGTTCACCGACGCGGGCGTCGAAATCCCGTTTCCCCAGCACGACGTGCACGTCCGGGGGGAGGGAGTGGCCGCAAACGGCGCGGCTGCGGACGACCCGAAAGCGGTCTGAGTTCAGCGCTCGAGGGTCCCGTCGAGTTCCTCGCCGTAGGCCGACCCGAGCGCCAGCCCGATAGAGAGGCCGAACAGCATACCGAGGGGAATCCAGACCCCGATATCCCCGGTTAGAGAGCCGATAACGGTGCCAAACCCCATCCCAACGGAAATCCCGATGCCGACCCCGGTTGCGAGACGTTCGTTCGAGTCCCCGCTCTCGCCCGCACCGTCGGACGCCATACGCGAGGGAACTCCCCCCGTGTGTAAAGCCCTTCCCGAACCTCGGGGCGGTATGGCCTACGAAACGACGGTCCCCCTGCGCTTCGACGATTTCGACGTCGCGGGGCATGTGAACAACGCCCGCTACGCGACGCTCTTCGAGGAGGCGCGCATCGACTTCTTCCGGGACGTGCTCGACCGCAATCTGCGGGAGGTGGAGAGCGTCGTCGCCCACCTCGAAATCGACTTCCGCGAACCCCTGACGTTCGGCGCGGAGCCGACCGTCCGCGTGACGGTCGAGAACGTCGGCGAGACGAGTCTCACGCTCGGCTACGCGGTCGAGCGCGGGAAGAAAACGGCGGCCACGGGCGAAACCGTCCTCGTGGCCTACGACTTCGCCGCCGGGGAGCCCCGGCCGGTGCCCGATTCGTGGCGCGAGCGAATCGACGCTTACGCGGACTGATTCACGTCGACTTCGGCCGTGGCGTTCCCGCTCACGGTCGCGTTCGCGTCGGTACTCCCCCCGTTTCCGCTAGTGGCGTTCGTGCTGGCGCTTCCGCTGACGGAGGCGTTCGCGCTAGCCTCGCCGGAGCCCTCGTTTTTCACCTCAATAGGCACGTCCGTCCCGGACTCGCTCACGACGGGCTTGAGGATGTACTTCCCACTGTTGCCGGCTTTGAACACCGAGATGTCGAAGACGAAGTCCACGGTCTCGTTGTTCCCGACCGTGAACGCGCTGTTGAGCTGGAGTTTTTGACTCGGGAGCTTCACGTTCACGCGCTCGCCGGTTTTGAGCGTCCCGTTCACCTCGTCGACGTGGACGAACACCTTCTCGTAGCTCCCCGCCGAGACGTCGAGGGTGTCGAGTAAGGTCGCGTTCGCACCTTTGTACTGCGTCAGGTCAATCGTCGTCCCGTTGACCTCGTAGTTCTGCCAGCCCCCGGCCTCCGCGGAAGCGTTCTCATCCGTTTCGTTTTCGCTCGTCTCGTTCGCCTCATCCCTTTCGTTCGTCTCGCTTTCGTTGGTCCCGCTCTCGTTCGCTTCGTCGCCTTCGGTCGCCGGGTGGATTCCAACTGAGGAGACGGTGACGTTCAGATGCTCGAACTCGTCGACGGCGTTCGTCTCGTCGCTCACGTAGACGTTCATCCGGGACGCGGGGGCGTTCCCCGAGCGAGTGTCACTCCCGCCGTTCCCGCGCCGTTCGCGCGGTTCGATGGGCACGTCGGTCCCCGATTCCTGCAGGACGGGCTTGAGGACGTATTTCCCGCTTTGGCCCGCCTTCACGACGGAGACGTCGAAGACGAACTCGACGGACTGATTCGCCTCGACGGTCATCCCCTTCGGGACGGTCAGCCCGCCGCTCGGGAGTTTGACCTCCGTTTCGGAGCCGTCACTCAGAGTGCCCTCGACGGTCGACACGTCGAGTTTCACCGTGCCGTACTCGCCGGCGGGGACGCTGAGGTTGCCGAGTCGAGTGGCGTTCGCGCCCCGAAGTTCGGTTAAGTCGACGGTGGCGTTCACGTCGTAGGACTCCCAGCGCTCGCTGTCGTTAGTCGCGTTCGTCGCGTTGCCTTCCGCGAACGCCACGCTCGTCACGGTGACGTTCAGGTGTTCGAAGTCGTCGATGGCGTTCGCCTGGTCGCTCACGTAGAACGATACGGTTCCGCTCTCGCTCCCGGAGCCGCCGGGGACGGCACCGCACCCCGCCAGCACGAGACAGGCTGCCATCGCCACGGTCGCGATTGGTCGTGTCATCACCTACCCGAAGAGGCGGGTCACGGGTTAAACCGGGAGACGCTGAACCCGGGTTTGCCCGGATTATCCCGGATTAATCGCCGGGCAGTGTCGACCGCAGAGTTGGATAACCGCTGTCGGGTCCGCACCGACGTCGGCGTCGAGGCCGACGAACGCGCCCGCGCTCTCGGCCGGGTCGAAGGCGTTGACCGCGAGCATCTCGTCGAAGAGGCGAACGACCGCCCGGAGGTCGCCGGCGCGGTAGAGGCGTTCCTGCCCGGCCGTGTAGAGGGACTCGATGAGGAGGTCGCGCAACAGGGCGTCCGAGCACACGACATCGGCGCGCTCGTAACGGAGGTCGTAGCGCTCGGAGCCGGGGGAGCGGACCGCGACCGCGCGGAGGCCGTCGCCGAAGCGCTCGTCGAGCGCGTCCGAGAGGGAATCGGTTCGGTCCATGGGCGAGGGAGCGCCCGCACGGAAATGAACCCCGAGGGCCCTTAACCCGGATTAAGCCGGCTCAGTTGTGCCACGGGGCGCCCGGGTAGTCGACCTGCCGCTCGCCCGCGTCGAGCGCCGCGATGCGCTGTCGGTCCTCATCGTCCAACGCCACGTCGTAGACGGCCCAGTTGTCCCGGATGTGGGCCTCGCTCGTCGCCTTCGGGATGACGGAGACGTTCTCCAGACCGAGCGCCCACGCGAGCGACACCTGGGCGGGGGACGCGTCGTGTTTCGCGGCGATATCGTTCAGCACCTCGCTCTCCAAGACGGCGCCGCGCGCGAGCGGGGAGTAGCCAACCAACTGGTGGTCGTGTTCGCGGGCGTACTCGCGGAGCTCGGCCTGCTGGAGGAACGGGTGGAGCTCGACCTGGTTCGCGAACACCGGGGCGTCCAGAAGGTCGCGCGCGGTGTCCAGCGTCTCGGGCTCGAAGTTCGAGACGCCGATGTGCCGAATCGTGCCTTCCTCGTAGAGCTCGTCGAACGCGGCGAGCGTCTCCTCGGGGTCGTAGGTCTCCATCGGCCAGTGGACGTAGAGCAGATCGACGTAGTCCGTCCCGAGTTTCTCCAAGCTCTCCCGCGTGCTCTCCAGGACATCGTCGTACGCGAGATTGTCCGTGTTCACCTTCGTCGCGAGGAAGAGTTCCTCGCGGGGCACGTCAGCCTTCGCGATACCCGCCCCGACCGCGCCCTCGTTGTGGTAGTCCTGTGCGGTGTCGACGTGCCGGTAGCCCGTCTCCAGAGCGGTCGCGATGCTGTTCGCGCAGGCCTCAGGGTCGTCGTTCTCCCACGTCCCGATGCCGAGTCGGTGGAGGTCGAGTTCGGACATACGTTTGAAAAAGAGGGGCCGGAAAGTGAACGCTGTGGCCCCGGCAGAACCGACGGAACCGCAGGGGTTATTCGGCGGGCGCGAGAGGCACCGATATGGCAGGCCCCTTTATTACGGTGTCCGGACCGCCGGGCTGTGGCGCGACGACCGTCGCCGAGCGCGTCTCCGAAACTCTCGGCTGCGAGTGGGTCGGCGGCGGCGACATCTTCCGCGAGCTCGCGGAGGAGCGTGGCATGACGCTGACGCAGTTCATCGCGAAGGCCGAGGAGGACGACGAAATCGACCGCGCGCTCGACCGCCGGCTCACGGCCATCGCGGAGGAACGCGCCGACGATGAGAACGGCTTCATCCTCGAATCCAGGCTCGCCGGCTGGCTCGCTGGCCCCGAGGCCGACATCCGCATCTGGCTGGACGCGCCGACGGAGGTCCGCGTGGACAGACTGGAGGGCCGCGACGACGAGTTCGAGTCCGAGCTCCGCGTCCGCGAGGTCAGCGAGTGGGGTCGCTACGAGGACTACTACGGCATCGACATCCACGACACGTCCTTCTACGACCTCACGCTGAACACCGCGCGCTGGTCGCCGGATGCGGTGGTCGCCATCGTCCTCGAAGCCGTCGAGGGGTACGACCCCGCGGCCGACGAGGGCGCCTTCGACACCGAACTCGACGTATAGCGTCAGGTTCAGGTACACCGGCCCCCTTCCCGGTGTGTGCGCGTCGAGAACACCTTCATCGCGGCCGACGGCGTCGGCGAGGCCACCGAGCGGGGGCTCTGGGAGTCAGGCATCACCCACTGGGACCGCTTCGAGCGCGACGCCCTCGGCCCGAAAACCGGCGAGCGCGTCGCCGAGTTCATCAGCGAGGGCAGAGAGCGGCTCGCCGACGACGATTCGGCCTTCTTCGAGGCGGCCCTTCCCTCGGGCGAGGAGTGGCGCCTCTACGAGAACTTCCGCGAGGACGCGGCCTTTTTCGACATCGAAACCACGGGCCTGGACGAAACCCGAAACGAGGTCACGACCGTATCAGTTCACCGCGATGGCGAGACGGAAACCCTGGTGCAGGGCCAGAACCTCACCGCCGAGCGCCTCCACGACCGCATCGCGGACGCGCCGCTTGTAGTGTCGTTTAACGGCAAGCGCTTCGATACGCCCTTCCTCGAAGCGAACTTCGACGTCGACCTCGACGTCCCGCATCTCGATTTGATGTACACCTGCAAGAAACTCGGCCTCTCGGGGGGTCTGAAAGCGGTCGAACCCGAGTTGGGAATCGAGCGCGAGCGCCCCGACATCTCGGGACAGGACGCGGTGCGCCTCTGGCGCGAGTACGAGCGCGGGGAGGAGAGCTCCCTCGACACGCTCATCGCCTACAACCGCGAGGACGCCGTCAACCTCCGCGCGCTGGCCGACGAGGCGACCGAGCGGCTCCACCGCGCGCACCTGGGGTAGTCCCCGTTACGCCCGGTTCCAGGGCGCCCACTCCGGGTCGATGACGCGGCTTCCGTCGTCCAGTTCGGCGAGGTCGGCGAGGTCGGCCTCTGTGAGCGAGACGTCCCGCGCGGCCCAGTTCTGTGCGACGTGCTCGCCGCTGGCCTTCGGAATCGCGGCGGTGTGCTCCCCGTGGAGGTGCCACGCGAGCGCGACCTGTGCGGGCGAGGCGTCGTGTTTCGCGGCGATACGCTCCACCACGGGGTCGTCCAGCACGTCGCCCTGCGCGATAGGGGAGTAGCCCACCAGCCAGGTGTCGTGTTCCCGGGCGTCTTCGAGTAACTCGCGCTGTTGGTGGTAGACGTGGCGTTCGACCTGATGAGCGAACACCTCGTGGTCCAGCGCGTCGCGGGCCTCGACGAGGAGGTCGGGCGTGAAGTTCGAGAGGCCGATATGGCGCACGGCGCCGCGGTCGACGAGCTCGTCGAAGGCCGCGAGCGTGTCGGCACCCTCGTAGGCGTGGGTCGGCCAGTGGACGTAGAGGAG
>JBEQBK010000069.1:0-12928 GCA_041639855.1 Halobacteriaceae archaeon
AGTCACGGCGAATATTGCGGCATACCGCGAACGCAGACCTTTTAGGCCGATGCTCCGAGGGTTCGGACGATATGAGCTACGACTACGAGCAGGTCGAGGTTCCCGACACCGGGAGCAAAGTCGAAGTCGTCGACGAGGACAACGACGAGTTGAACGTGCCGGACGACCCCATTATTCCAGTTATCCACGGGGACGGCATCGGGACGGACGTTGGCCCCGCCGCGCAGACGGTGCTTGACGCCGCCGCCGAAGCCACCGGTCGAGAGGTCAACTGGATGCGCGTCTACGCCGGCGAATCCGGCCGCGAACGCTACGACGAGAACCTCCCGCAGGACACGCTGAACGCCATCGACGAACACCGCGTCGCGCTGAAGGGCCCGCTCACGACGCCCGTGGGCGCGGGCTTCCGCTCGCTGAACGTCGCGCTCCGCAAGCACTTCGACCTCTTCGCGAACGTCCGTCCGACCTACTACCTCGATGGCGTCCCCTCCCCGATGAAGGCGCCCGAGGAGATGGACATGGTCACGTTCCGGGAGAACACCGAGGACGTGTACGCCGGCATCGAGTGGGAAGCCGGCACCGACGAGGTCGAACAAGTGAGGGAGTTCGTCGAGGAGGAAATGGGCTTCGACGACACGATGCACGACGGACCTATCGGCATCGGCATCAAGCCAATCACGGAGTTCGGCAGCAAGCGCCTGGTTCGTCGCGCCATCGACTACGCTATCGAGAACGACCGCGACAAGGTCACCCTGGTTCACAAGGGCAACATCATGAAGTTCACCGAGGGGCAGTTCGGTGACTGGGGGATGGAGGTCGCCGACGAGGAGTACCCCGACGAGGAGGTTTTCGCCGCACCCGACTCCCTCTGGGAGGAGCAGGACGAGGTCGACATCCCCGAGGATGCCGTCATGGTCGAGGAGCGCCTCGCCGACGCGATGCTCCAGTGGATGCAGCTGCGCACCGACGAGTTCGACGTACTCGCGATGCCGAACCTCAACGGTGACTATCTCTCCGACGCCGCTGGCGCCCAGATCGGCGGTCTCGGCATCGCGCCGGGTGCTAACTTCGGGAACGCCCGCTGTCTGGCCGAGCCGGTCCACGGCTCCGCACCCAAGCGCGCCGGGCAGGACCAGGCGAACCCGACCGCGCTCATCCTCTCCGGTCGTCTGCTGTTCGAGTACATGGGCTGGGACGACGCCGGCCAGCTCATCCGCGACGCCGTCGAGAAGACCATCGACGAGGGCACGGTCACGTACGACCTCGCCCGCCAGCGCGAGGACGCGACGAAGGTCTCCACAACCGAGTTCGCCGAGGCCGTCGTCGAGAACGTCGAAAAGCTGTCATAGACGGCTTTTCGAGCGCCCGAAAACCTTTGATTTTCGCGAACATCGAGAACCGCTCGCCTAAGCCGACGCTCGTCTCGCGGTCCCGACGTTCAAATAGGACGCCGAACCAGCCCCGGCCATGCGCTGAGAACCGCCGCGGCGCGTGCAGCGGGTGTGCGACACGGCGCGTCGTGTTTCTGTCCTCGAAGTTTGGTGTCGCCTGTTCGCTAGAACTCGCCCATCACCTCGTCCGCGAACAGCTCCACGGTTCGGCGGTCGTTCTTCGGCGCCTGAATCTGGAGCGTGTCCACGCCGGCCTTCCGGTACTCCTCGAGTAGCTCGGCGGCTTCCGCCGGCGTCCCGACCGCGCCCCGGAACTCGTCGCGGGGCGCCGGCCCGGCGTCCGTCTCCGCGAGGAGCTCCTCGTAGTCCTCGTGGGCAACCTCGGTCCCGCGACGAAGGAGCACGGGCACGGTGACCGTCTTCTCGATTTCTCCGTAGCTCGTCCGCAACTCACCACAGTGTTCCCGGAGGACGTCGAGTTTGTGCTCGTACGTCTCGGGGTCCGCACCCGGGAGGTTCCACCAGTCGGCCTCGTCGGCGGTCACCCGGAGCGTGAGCTGTTCGCCGCCGCCCCCGACGAGAACGGGTATCTTCCGTTTGGGATTGCAGTAGAACTCCTCCAAATCGAAGAACTCCCCCTCGTAGTCCACTGGTGAGTCCTCCTTCCAGGCGGTCCGACAGAGGCGAATCGCGTCCCGGAGCTGCTTGATTCGCGTTTCGGGCTCGGGGTACGCCTCCCCAACGGCCTCGTACTCGGGTTCGTTCCAGCCGGCGCCGATGCCCAGCATCGCGCGGCCCTCGCTGAGCACGTCCAGCGAGACCATCTGCTTGGCCAGCAGCGCGGGGTTCCGGTAGCCCACGGAGGTCACAAGTCCGGAGAGCGTCATCTCCTCGGTGGCCTCCGCGACGGCCGAGAGCGCCGCGTAGCAGTCGAGCATCGGCTCGTCGCGGTGGCCGACGAACGGGAGTTGCCAGTAGTGGTCCATCACGGTGAACCAGCTAAAGCCGCTCTCCTCCAACAGCGACGCGTGTGCGGTGAGCTTGTCGTTGAGCGTGCTCCGTTCCGCACCGTTGTAGACGAACGACGCGTTGTGGTAGCCGAATTCCATACAGACCTCTCGCCCGGGGCCGGCATAGTAGTTCAGGTCGGGAAAACCGGGGGTCCTTAGGCGAAGCCGCGCCGACAGTCCGGTATGTACGCCGTCGTCGGCTGCACCGACTGCTCGGCGCTCTGGATCGTCGAGGGGCGACCCGAGACCACCGCCTGCCCGCGCTGCGGAAAGCGCCGCCAGTTCTCCAAGCTCCGGAAGTTCGTGGAGACCGAACAGAAAGAAGCTGCTGCGGAAGCCCGGGCGTCGATGCTCGCGAACCGTGGCGGTGAGGGGGACGCCTTCGCCGCGACGGACTCCTTCGCCGAGATGGACGACTACGTCACGGAGGCGGGCATGAGCGACGAGGAGTACCTGGAGGAAGCGGGTCTCGACACCGACGAGGTCGCCGCCGCGGGCGAGCGTGCCGAGAGCGGGAGCGGTGGCGGCACGTCCAGAAAGGAAACAGTCGAGGCGGCGCTCCGGGAACTCGACTCGCCGACCGAGGAAGAAATCGTCGCCTACGCAGCCGAACGCGGCGTCCCGGAGGCGTACACGGAGCAGGCGCTCGAACGCCTCCACCGGCAGGGGGACATCACGGTCTCGGGCGGAACGTATCGCCCGCTCTGACTACCGGCCGAGTTCTGCGTGGGCGCTGGCGAGGTGGTCCGAGGAGAGCGCCGCGATGAGCGAAAGCTCCCCGGCGAGCGCGCCCGCCGCGATGACTTCCGCGAGCGCGTCGGCGTTGCTCCCCGCGGGGTCGCCGCCGCCTTTGACACCGAGCGTCTCGAGCGCCGCGGACTGCGCGGGGAGTTTGGTGCCACCCCCTACAGTCCCGACTTCCAGCGAGGCCAGCGAGACGCTCGCGTACAGCTCGTCGCCGCGGACATCGACCGTCGTGATGGCGTTCGCACCTTCCACGACCTGTGCGGGGTCGTTGCCCGTCGCGATGAACGCGCCGGCGACGACGTTCGCGACGTGGGCGTTGAAACCCAGGCTTCCGGCCTTCGCGGAACCAACCAAGTTCTTCCGGGTGTTGGCCTCCTGCATCGCCTCCGGGGTCGTGTCGAAGCGCTCCTCGACGGTCTCCCGGTCCAGGAGGACGTCCGCCGTCACGCTCCGGCCGCGGCCCTCGACCGCGTTGATGGCTGCGGGCTTCTTGTCCGTACAGAGGTTCCCCGACAGCGCGACGAGCTCGGCGGGCGTCTCCGTAGCGACGACCTCGCTCGCGGCCTCGGTGGCGATGGTGGCCATGTTCATGCCCATCGCGTCCTTCGTGTCGTAGACGAAGCGCAGGTAGACGTTGTCGCCGACGACGTAGGGCGTGATTTCCTCCAGGTCGCCGTGGTTCGTCGTCGCTTCGGCGGCTTCCCGTAGTTCCCCTTCGTGCTCGCGGACCCACTCGACGACGGCCTCGGCCTCGGCCACGTCCTCGACTTTGAACACCGGTGCGCGGCTCATCCCGGATTTGACGACCCGGGCCGTCGCGCCGCCCGCGGCGGTGATGGCCGAACAGCCCCGGTTGACGCTGGCGACGAAGGCGCCTTCCGTCGTGGCGAGCGGCAGGTAGAACTCCCCGTCGGCGCTCCCCCCGTTCACAGCGAGCGGGCCGGCGACACCGAGAGGCACCGGGACGACGCCGACCATGTTCTCGACGTTCGAATCCGCTTCCCCGGCGTCGAAGGAGAAATCCCCGAACGGTTCGGTGTCGGCGCCTGTCTCCTCGGCCAGTAGGTGTCGGCGCGCGGCGGCGGCGGTGTCGGCGTCGGCGTGGCGTTCCAGCTCGTAGAGGCGCAGCTCGCCCTCCCTCACTTTCCGCGCGAGTTCCTCGGCGTCGGTCATACGCTCTCCTCCGGGTCGCGGCCCTAAACGGTTCCCCTCTCCCGGAGCGTTTTTCGCTCCCCGGGCCGCGGTAGGGCGTATGACAGCCGCGGCGGATATCGTGTTGCGGGGCGGCGACATCCGAATCGGCGCCGAGACGTACGGCGCGCTCGCCGTTCGGGACGGCCGGGTCGTCCGGCGTTCGAACGAGTACGAGGGGCAGTTCCTCACCGGCGTCGAGACCGACGTCGTCGAGCTGGACGGGAGAACGGTACTGCCGGGGTTCGTGGACGCGCGCACCGAGCTCGGCGCACCTGATGAACTGGTTGAGCGGACCGCCGAGGGCGTGACCGCGGTTCACGCCGCCGCGGACCCGGAACGAGCGGCCGAGTGCCGGGACGCCGCGAACGCCGGGGACCTGCCGGTCGGCGTTCGGCTCCAGTATCCGGAGGGGCTCCGCTCCTCGCTGCTCGACGCGGGGCTCCGGACGAACCACGGCGACCGGGTCCGAGTGGGTGCGCTCGTGATTCCGAGCGACGAGACAGGGTTCGCGGAGCGGGCCGTGCGGGCCGCGGAAGCAGGGTTTCAGGTCGCGATTGAGGCGTCGAACAGGGACGAAGCGAGCGACGCGGCCGCCGCGCTCGCGGACTGCCGGGGGAAGCGCCACCGTATTGAGGGAGCGGTCCCCTCCTCGGACGCCCTAGCTAGGTTCGACGGTGTCGTCGCGGCGTCAGGCCGGGCTGATGGCCTCGGGGACGTCGTCGAGTCGACGGCAACGCTCGCGCTCGGCGGCGGCGCGCCCCTCGAAACCCTCGCTGCGGCGGTCGAATCGGGGCTCAGTCCTGAAACGGCGCTCCGGGCGCACACTCGCGGGGGGCGGTACGCCGGCTTCGCCGAGGGGTCGTCCCCCGCCGATTTCGTCGCCTTCGACGGAGACCCAGCAGCGGAGCCGAGAGAGGCCTCGGTCGCCCTCACGGTCACTGACGGCGCGGTCGTCCACGACGCACGCCGCTGAATCCTCTCTTCGGTCGACCGGTCGAATACATAGGGGGCCTGCTATTGGCTCTTTGTAGAGAAAATATTTTCAATCTCGGGTACTGGTGGTCTAGACACCGAGCGAGACGATACATATGCCACAGATGGAAACAGTCGGGCTAGAAAGCGACCTTAGCCTGTTCAAATACGACAACTTAGAACAGCTCCCCGAACAGTACCGCGAACTGGACGAATCGGAGCGTTCGGAGCGCATCGCGGCGGCGAAAGAGGCTCTCGGCGACGACGTGATCGTTCTCGGGCACAACTACCAGCGCCGCGAAATCGTCGAGCACGCCGACTTCATCGGCGACTCCTACGAGCTCTCGAAGCGCGCTGCCGACTCCGACGCCGAGTACGTCGTCTTCTGTGGCGTGACGTTCATGGCTGAGTCGGCCGACATCATCACGGACGACGACCAGACGGTGGTTCTCCCCTCGATGGAGGCCTCCTGCCCGATGGCGGGGATGGCCGAAGCTCTCCAGGTGGACGCGGCGTGGGCCGAAATCACTGAGGCCGCAGGCAGAGATGACATCGTCCCGGTCACCTACATGAACTCCTACGCCGACCTGAAGGCCTTCTGCGCCGAACAGGGCGGGCTCGTGTGTACCTCCTCGAACGCCGCGGACGCCTTCGAGTGGGCCTTCGAGCGCGGCGACACCGTCCTCTTCCTCCCGGACAAGTTCCTCGGGACCAACACCGCCCACGAGCTGGGCATCGAGGGGAACACCGTCGAGTGGGACCCCTGGAACCCGGAGGGCGCGGACGCCGCGGAGGCCGCCGAGGCCGACGTGATTCTTTGGGACGGCTACTGTCAGGTCCACGAGCGCTTCCGCGAGAGCCACATCGAGCAGGTGCGCGCGGAGTACGACGACGCCAACGTCGTCGTTCACCCCGAGTGCCGCCGGGAAGTGGTTGAAGCCGCGGATGTCGTGGGGTCGACGAGCACCATCTGTGACGTGGTCGCGGACGCCGACCCCGGCGAGACGTGGGCCATCGGCACGGAGGTCCACCTCGCGAACCACCTCGAACGCTGGCACCCCGAGGTGAACGTCGTACCCCTCTGTGGGGACGCCTGCATGGACTGCAACGCGATGCGCCAGGTCGACCCGAACTACCTCACATGGGTTCTGGAGGAGCTCGCCGCGGGGAACGACGTGAACGTCGTCGAGGTCCCGCCCGCGGAGAAGGAGGCCGCCGCGACAGCCCTCGACAGAATGCTCGAACTATGAAATCGGAGGTGCTGGTCGTCGGCTCCGGCGTCGCCGGCTGTAGCGCCGCGCTCGCCGCCGCGCGCGACGGCGCGGACGTGCTCGTCGCGACGAAGGCCGAGAAGCCCGCGGACGCGGCCAGCGACTGGGCGCAGGGCGGCATCGCCGTCACCCGCTCGGACCCGGCGCAGTTCAAAGCGGATATCCTGGACGCGGGCGCGGGCGCCGGCGACGCCGAGGCCGTGGACGTCCTCGTGGATGAGGCGCGTGGCGCCGTCGAGGACGTCCTCGTCGACACGCTGGGCGTCGAATTCGATTCGGAGGGCGGAGCGTACGACTACGCACGGGAGGCGGCCCACTCCGAGGAGCGCATCCTCCACGTCGACGCCGAAACCGGCAAACACGTTCTGCGTCCCTTCCTCGCCGCGTTGGAGGGCCACCCGAACGTCGAACTCCGCGAGGACACCGCCGCGCTCGACCTGATAACTCACGAAGGGCGCGTCCACGGCGCGCTCCTCGAACGGAACGGGGAAATCGAACCGGCGTTCGCCGGTGGGACGGTCCTCGCCACGGGCGGCGTCGGCGCCTGCTACCCGCGCTCGACAAACCCCGCGGGCGCGACGGGCGACGGCATCGCCATGGCCGCACTCGCCGGCGCGGACGTGGCGGACATGGCGTACGTGCAGTTCCACCCTACCGCGTACGACGGCCCCGAGCACGAGGATACGTTCCTCCTGAGCGAGGCCGTCAGAGGCGAGGGGGGCCATCTGGTGAACGCCGACGGCGAGCGCTTCATGCCGGACTACCACGAGGACGCGGAGCTCGCCCCTCGCGACGTGGTCGCACGGGCCGTCGCACGGGAGCGCGAAGCGACCGGCGGCGTCGCGTTGGACGTGTCGCCGCTCGACTTCCGCAGGGAGTTCCCGGGGCTCGCCGCGACCTGTGACGACAGGGGAATCGAGTTGCCCGAAATCCCCGTCGCGCCCGCCGAACACTTCCTCTGTGGCGGCATCGACGTGGACCTACGGGGGAGCGCCTCGCTGGACCGGCTCTTCGCGGCCGGCGAGTGCGCCCGAACTGGTGTCCACGGCGCGAACCGGCTCGCTTCGACGTCCCTTCTGGAAGGCCTGGTTTGGGGCCTGCGCGCCGGCGCGGCCGCGACCGGCTTCGACCCCGTAGAAGTCGAAGCGCCCGAGCCCCTGGACCGGGACCCCGAACTCCCCGAGGGGTTCGCGGCCGAGAAGTTCGGCCGTCTGCACCGGGTGATGGGGAGCGAGGTCGGCATCGTCCGCGATTCCGAGGGGCTGCGCCGCGCGACGGCGGGGCTCAGGAGACTGAAAGGCGAGGTCGACGCCTACACCCGTACCCGGACGGAGCGCTCGCTGTACGAGCTGCGCAACGCGAGCGTCGCCGGGCTCCTGATCGCGCGGGCGGCGCTCGAACACGACGGGTCGACCGGTTGTCACCACCTCGCCGAGGCCGAAAGCTGAAGGCGGATTGGCCGTTAGGTCCGCTATGGCCCCCGAGTTCCTCCTCTTCGCCGTCGTCCTCGCGGTCGGGGTCGGCGGCGCCCTCCTGCTGTACCTGTTGGTGGAGCGTGAGTCGGCGTCCACGGAGACGATGCGTCGCTCGGACGCGGAAAGCGAGGTTCGCCGGGACCGCTAGCGCAGGCTCTCGCCGGTCATCGCGGCGGGGACGGCGAGGTTCATCGCCTCCAACACGGTCGGCGCGATGTCTCTGAGTTCGCCGTCGGGGACGTCGCCGCCCGTCCCGTCGAGCGCGACGAACGGCACCGGGTTGAACGTGTGTGCAGTGTGTGGCTCGTCTTCGGTCCCCATGTCGTCGGCGTTGCCGTGGTCGGCGGTGACGAACACGTCCGCCCCGGCGCCGAGACAGCGCTCCACGAGGCGCCCCAGCTCCCGGTCCACGGCCTCGACGGCCGCAACCGCCGCGGCGAAGTCCCCGGTGTGGCCTACCATGTCGGCGTTCGCGTAGTTCAGAACCAGCAACTCGGGGTCCTCACGTTCGATGTGCTCGACCGCGGCGTCAGTCACCTCGCGGGCGGACATCTCGGGCCGTTCGTCGTAGGTCGGCACGTCCGGGCTCGGGACGATTTCGCGGCGCTCGCCCTCGAACTCCACCTCCCGGCCGCCGTTGAGGAAGTAGGTCACATGGGGATACTTCTCGGATTCGGCGATGCGGATCTGGGCCCTTCCGGCTTCGGAGACGGCTTCGCCGAGGGTGTCTTCGGGCTCGTTCGGCGGGAACGCCACCGGGAGGCCGAAGCCGGCGTCGTACTCCGTCATCGTCGTCACTCGGGTTTCAGGGGGGTCGGTGTCGTAGCCCCACTCGGGTTCGATGTCCGCGAGCATCCGGACGAGTTGGCGCGCCCGGTCGGCCCGGAAGTTACAGAAGAGCACGCTGTCGCCCTCTTCTAGGGCGGGCTCGCCGCCTATCACGGTCGGTTCGACGAACTCGTCGGTGTCGCCCCGCTCGTAGGAGGCGCTGACTGCTGCTGTCGCGGTGGCGGCCTCGTGTTCGGCCTCCCGCTCGACGATGGCCCGGTAGGCCCGCTGCGTTCGCCCCCAGTTCTCGTCGCGGTCCATCGCGTAGTAGCGCCCGGAAACGGTGGCGACGTGGCCCGTCCCCGCCGCCTCGGTGACCTCGGAATACCGCCGGAGGTACGCCTCGCCGCCCTTCGGCGCGGTGTCCCGGCCGTCGGTGAAGGCGTGGGTGACGGCGTCCACTCCCCGGTCGGCGGCGGCCTCGACGAGCGCCTCCATGTGGCGCTGGTCGGCGTGCACGCCGCCGTCGGAGACGAGACCCATCAGGTGGACTCGCCCGCCGGATACGGCGACCGAATCGAAGGCGTCCGCGATGGCCGGGACGTCCATCAGCTCACCCGCCTCGATTGCGTCCTCGATGCGCGTGTAGGCCTGCTTCACGGTCCGCCCGGCGCCGATGGTTAGATGCCCGACCTCGCTGTTGCCCATCTGGTCGTCGGGGAGGCCGACCGCCCGCCCGTACGTCTCGAGCGTGCCGTCGGCGCCCTGCTCCCGGTACCCGTCGAACGTCGGCGTTTCCGCGGCACCAACGGCGTCGCGGCCCTCCTGGTCGGGCGGCGCGACGCCCCAGCCGTCGAGAATCACCAGCGCGGCGTCCATACGGGGCCTTCGGCGTGCCCCCATACGTAGGCTTCGCTGGGCGTACCGTCCGTGCGACAACCGGACGACGTTTCCGGAGGCCGGAATCCGCGACGAGGGTCCCCCCGAAGGGCTTTGACGGTGCCGTCCCCACGTTCCGGCGTGCAGCGACGCGAGCTTCTGAAGGCTGGTGTCGGGGTCGGCGCCGTCGGTTTCGGCGGGTACGGCGCGTGGCGGGCGCTTCGAGAGCCACCGGCGGCCCAACCCCGCGCGGCGAGCGGCGAACGACTCGCGCGTGCGTACGCCCCCCGCTACGTCTTCGACGCCCGCGAGCGGTGGTTTCCGACCGACCCCCGCGAGTACACCGTCGAGCGCGACGGCGAGACAGTCGTCGACGGGTTCGCGGCCCTCGATGGCTACTCCGCGGCCGAGCGCTTCCCGAACCCCACGGTCTGGTACGCCGTCCGGCGGCTGAGCGAGGACCTTCGTGCCGTCCAGTTCTGGACGTACTCCGCGTTCGACCAGTTCACGGTCAACTTCCACTGGCACGACTGGGAGCTCCTTCAGGTCTTCGTGGACACGAGTGCGGACGAGCCGGTACTCCTCTCCGCAAGCGCCCACTCCCGGAAGGTGCCGAACAACGAGTTCCTCGACCCGGCGACGGCTCGCCCGACCGTCCTCGCCGAACTCGGGTCGCACTCCGCGGCGACGGAGGTCAACGACGCGAACGGGTTCCAGCGCCTCTCCGGCCCGGCGGACCTGACCAACCGTGGCCTCTCGGTCGCGGACTTCTCGACGTTCCCGCTGGGGTACGGGCTTCCCCGCGACGAGGGACTCAGCTTGCCGGTGTCGATGCCGGAACTCGACGGCGCTCCCGTCCACGAACACCCCGAATTGCCGAACGTGAGCCGCGATGACCTGATTCCGCCCGACGCGACCGTCCGCTCGTTCGCCGCGCTTTCCTCCCCACCGCTCGACATCCCGCGCCGGAAACCCGGCCCGGAACTCGTCCACGCGGACGACGAGACGGCGGCTGACGCGGACGCGACCTACGAACTCCGCCCGATACACGAGCTGGTCGACGAGCTGGACGACTTCGTGGGGCCACAGTTGAGCTTCGAGTTCGCGGTGCCCCGCCTCGCGGAGAACGCGGTCGCGAGCCACCTCACGACGGTCTCGACCCCGTGGGAACAGTCCCGCTACGAGTCGCCGCTGGCGGGGGTGAGCGACTCGCGTCACCGCCGAACGCTCGCGGACCGCTACGGGCTCGACCTCGGACTCCGCGCGGGCGGCGTGGTCGTCGGCGCCGTCCGGACCCTCGCGACGGGCGCGGGCGGCGACCTGCGGCCCGAGTACCGAGACAGCGACGCCGCGCGGGCCCGGGCGTCGGTCTCGCTGGTCTCGCCCGGCGCGGAAGTGCTGGCCCTCCTGGAGAGCGAGGAGCCCGCGGCGACCGTTTCGGCCCGGGGCGTTATCGCTTTTCGAGACGTCCCCGAGGAGGACCACCGGCTCACGGTCAACGGCCCCGGAATCGCGCCCTACGCCGAGCGCTTCGCCCACGACGGGAGCGAGGACCGCCGCGCGGGCGTCGAGGGGCGCGTCGCCACCGTCCCAAACGAGCGCGCCGTCGCCGTCGCCGGCGAGCGTGCCACACGCCGACTCCGCGTCGACGAGGACTACGCGGGCCGGCTCTACGACGCCGAACCGCCGGGCGAGGGGTTCGCGGTCTATCTCCACCGTGCCGGCGCCTACACCCTCGAAGTCGAGGACGAGAACGGAGTCCGGAGCGTCCATCGGGTGACCCCCGACGAAGGGGAGACGGCCATCGCCGTCGAGGCCCGCGTCGGCGCGGAGTCTATCCTGAACTATCTCGCGGAGTACCTCGCGGACACCGCCGAACTCGCGCGCGAGCTCCTCGACGGGGACGAGGCGGGCCCCGTCGCCATCGGGCTGGACGCGGCGGTCGAGGCGGCCGGCCGAGCGACGGAGCTCCTGAGTGCGGGGCGCGCCGCGAGCGCACAGCTGGGGGTCGTCCGCGACCGGCTCCTCGCCGCCGAGGAGCGACTCGACGGCCTGCCCAAGGAGGCCCGCACGCTCCTCCGGCCCCGTATCGACCGTGGGCTGGCGCTGAGCGTCGACGCGGAGGAGGACGTCGCGTCCGCGTGACCGGGGCGTTTTTGCGCCGGCAGGCGAATCCCGTACTGTGACGCTCGACCCGGTACACTTGGAGGGCATCGCCGACATGGCACGGCGCATCCGCCACGAGGCCGACGAGGCGGAGCACCGGGAGAGCGCCGAGACGGTCTGGGCGGAGTTTCTGGACCCGCTCCGCGACGACGGGGTCGTTCTCGAACCCGTGGGGGAACAACAGCGCTACTGCGCGCCCGCCGACGAGTTGGGGCTCCAGACGGACCTCTTCGAGACGGTCCACGGTCTCGATTCGGGGACCATCAACCCCCGAACGTTCGAGAACGGTCTCGTCCTCGACGTGGCGCAGGCCGCGATGTCCGCGACGCCGTCGGAGCTGGACCTCCATCGGGGTCGGACCATCGTGAAGAGCGTCCACTCGAACAGCGCGACCATCGACACGGGCGGCGAGTGGGAGCTCTTCGACTCGGGGTACAGCAGGAAGCGGGTTGTCCACCTCGAAAAGCTCGCGCGCGACGAGGAGGCCGTCGTCCACGGTCTCGCGCTCTCGCTGGCCGAGAGCCACCACGCGTTGATGAACGCGGGCGTGGTCGAGGACCTCCTGATTCTGGACGGGCCCCTCTACCCGAAACACCTCGTCCAGTGGGCGGAGGGACGGACGGGCATCCGGGACGCGATGACGGACGAGCCGCTCGTGGAAGAGGTTCTGAAGACGTATCTCGACCTCGTCGAGCGGTTCCTCGAACGCGGCGTCCCGCTGGCGGGGTTCGTGAAGAACCCCTCCGGAAAGGCCCTGTTGCGGGCGTTGGGCGGGCGCGCGCCGACGCCGTGGGCCAACGACGCGGCCTTCTTCAGGCAGGTGTTGGCGGGCTGTGGCGAGCGCGAGCTCGCATGGACGAACTGGTTCCGCTCGCGGCTGGGGTCCGACGGCGTGTTCGCCGGCGAGTTGGGCCTCGAACGGGCCTACAGCTCCGAGGCGTACGAGGTGGCGTTCTTCTACGTCCACGACCCGCGCACCGACCTGACGTTCAAGGTCGAACTCCCCGCGGCGTTCGCGGCCGAACCGGAGGTTCGGGAGGCCGTTCGCACCCACG
>JBEQBK010000070.1:0-12798 GCA_041639855.1 Halobacteriaceae archaeon
CTCCTGGGGACCGCTAATCGTGAACTCGGCCAGGCTGCTGTTCGCGACAGACACGAACTGGTTCAGGGCGCTGCCACCCTGGGCGTAGAAGACACCTTCGAGGCCAGTCGCGGTGATCTGGACCACGAGAGTGTCTTCCTGTGCGATGTTGTCGGACTGCGTGATGGAGTCGCCGACTGCGGCGTTGACGTCGTCAACGGTCTCGGGGTTCGCACCGGAGGGTGCGCGCCAGTTGACGAGCTCGGTCGCGGAGCGCTGGCTGATCGAGAGCGTCGCGACGTCCTCGCCGTCGAAGTCGTAGTCGTAGTTGTTGCCGTCGTTAGCCGAGAGGGTCTTGGAGACCGTCAGGTCGTAGGACCCGGCCGGCAGGAGGTCAGTCGTCGCACTCTTGGGAGCGTCGTTACCCGTCGTGTCGACGGTGACGTCGTCGTCATCTGCCGCGGCCCAGAACGAGTTGCCGTTGCTGGCACGGGCGTTCTCCGCCGCGTTGTAGGTGTTCATCTGCACAACGACTTCGCCGTCGTCGTTACCGTCCGTGAAGGACATGTTGGCGACGTAGCCGTTGTCGATGGAGCCGACGCGGAGGTAACCGGTGTCGAGGTTCTCCGTGTCGATGGTGATGTTCGCGATGTCACCGCGCTCCTCGGAGTAGATTTTGTCGTCCTCGGCGAAGGAAACCTCACCTTCGGCCTGGCTCGAGACGTTGACGGTAGCGGACGCGGTCGCGGTCGTGTCCGTCGCGTCGAAGTCGAAGTCGTACTCGCCCGTCTCGATGTTCTCGGGGAACGTGAGGTCCCAGACCTGCTCGGTCGAGGTGGCCTCAACGACGTACTCGTCGTCGTCGTTCAGGTCGCTCGCGTCGTTACCCGGGAAAATCAGGTCCCACGCGGTCTCGTTGTCGCCGATCTTGTCGGACGTGATGGCGACGTCGTAGCTACCGCGGTTGCTCTCGAGCGTGAGCTCGGCACCACCGGGGGCGCCGGCCGTCACGCTGGACTCGTTGAACTCAGCGGAGAGGTCCTGCTCGACGACCTCGAAGCTGAAGTCAGGCGTGTCCGGAGCGTTGTTAGTGATGTAGAAGTTGTTGCCAACGGTCAGGCTGTCCGTCGTGACGTTCACGAAGCCGTTTGCCGTGTTGAGGTCACGAACGAACGTGGAACCGGAGCTCGTGTTGCGGCGGAGCTCGTAGGCACCAGTGCCGGTGGTGTCACCAGACGCGTCGTAGACAACTTTCTGACCCTGGAAGATGGTCGAACCATCACTCGTAGGGGAGACGGACGCGCCCACGGTAATCGAGCCGAGGGTGGTGAGGTGGACCGAGCCGGACCCACCAGTGTCCTGGACGAAGGCGTTGAAGTCAACGGACGTGCCACGCTGGGAGTCAGGGTACTCGACCGTGACACCCTGAACCGTGACGATCACGTCGGTGCCAGCCGTGTCAACGGTGAAGGCACCGGTGACGTTCCCATCCGAGTTGACGTTCGGAGAGGAGGACTGGCTTGCGGACCCGGCTGCACCGGACCGGGTGTTGTACGTGATGCCGTTAACCGAAGTCGCTTCGGCGTCGTCGCTCAGGTTGAGGTCAACGTTGACCGTCGCACCTGAGGAGTCGACTCCGTTCACGACGAATGATACGTTGCTATACGTCACCGATTCTCCGGAATTGACGTCGGAGGTATCGGAAATCGGGGTGTTAGTCGCAACAACCCCAGTCGCAGCCGCCGCACCACCGGCGAACGCAATGGTCCCCACGAACGCGGAGAGAACCATCAGCGCCGCCAGCGTCACGGCACGGAATTTACTTCCTGTCATGTTTTGTTATAGTGGGTTTGGGCGACAGCGCGTTTCTCACAACCGAGTGATACTCCGTCTAGTCACCACTGGGTAGGGGTACAGTACATGCAAGCCGACCTGATTATAAATGCTTTGTGTGATAAGCGTGTTAACGCGTCACAACCCCGAAACCGGGGTTATCGCCCCAGCGCATCGAGGAGGGCGTCGACGTCTTCCTCCGAGTTGAACGCGTGAACGGACGCACGAACCGCCTCCGGGTAAGGGAGCGAACGAACCGCGATACCCGAGTCCGCCAAGGACTCCACCGTTCTCTCAGGGTCGTCGGCCTCGAAGGTGACCAGTCCGGATTCGTACTCGGCCGGGCCCACGAGTCGGTCGCCGAGCCCGTGCTTCAAGCGGTCGGTCAGTTTCGCGATGCGTGCCTCGACGGTGGGAAGCCCGATTGATTCCATCGTTCGGACCGCCTCCCGGAGACCGGCGTAGGGCGCGGGAGAGAGGGTCCCGACTTCGAGACGGCGCGCGCTCCCGTGGTAGCGATACCCCTCGCCGTTCGGGTCCTCGACCGACCGGTAGCCGACATGGTCAGGCTGGAGCGCCTCGGTCGCCTCCTCGGCGACGTAGAGGAAACCCGCGCCCCAAGGCCCGAGCAGCCACTTGTGGCCCGCGCCGGCGACGAAGTCGGCGCCCCACTCCCGGACGTCGATATCCATCTGTCCCGGTGATTGGACGGCGTCCACCAGCACCTTCGCTCCCGCCTCGTGTGCGAGCGCGACGGCCTCGCGCACGCGCAGGCGGGTCCCGTAGTTCCACGCGAGTGAACTCAGACAGAGCAGGTCGGCGTCCCGGAGCTGTGTTTCGAGCGTTTCCAGGTCCAGCCGCCCACACTCGGTCTCGTGGACGCGCACGCTGATGCCCTCGGTGTCCGCGAGCCGGCGCCACGGTAGAATCCCGGCGGCGTGTTCGAGGTCGGTCCGGACGACCGTATCGCCCTCGTCCCAGGGCAAGGCGTTCGCGGTCCGAGCGATGCCGTCGGCGGTACTCTGCGTGAGCGCTATCTCTTCGGGGCTCGCGTTGAGGAGGTCCGCAACCGCTTCGCGGGTCCGGTCGAGTTCGTCCCACGCGACGGGGTACATCCCTTCGCCGCCGGGTGCTTCGTACGCGTGGCGTTCCAGAAAGCCGGTCGCCGCCTCGACGACCCGCCGGGGGCTCGGGCCGCTGGCGCCGGTGTTCAGATAGACCAGGTCGTCGAGCGCGGGCATGTCCGCCCGCAGGTCCGCGGGTCGCATATCGAATCCTGAGGGGGGACGCGCAATCTATCTGGCGACCGTTCGGAGCGGGGACCCGAACTGCGGCCGGCGTCGTCAATCACGACGCGAGGGACGGGCTTCGTAACGCTAAACGGACGTTTCGCACCGTCGTAACGCTAAAGAGTCGCACAGGCCTACGTGTGTCCAACCATGACTACGGGATTCGACAGTCGGTTGGAGGGACCACAGTGGGGGTCGAAATAAAGGAATCAGGGGTCCCAGCCGACGAGTTTGCGACGATGCAAACGTTCGTCAGGGACTACCTCGCCGCGAGCGTCGAGAACGAGGACGACGGCGGGCGGATGCGCTGGTACCCGTGGCACTCCGCGGAGTACCGATTCAACCACATCCTCAACGTCGTCGACCTCAGCGCGACCATCGCCGAGCGCGAGAACGCCGACGTGGACGTGGTCCGGGTGGCCGCGCTGTTCCACGACGTGGCGAAGTTGGAGGCCGAGCAGGATGTCCACGCGGACGCGGGCGCGCGAATCGCGCGGGAGTACCTCGAAAGCCACGGCGACTTCCACGATTCCTTCATCGAGCGGGTCTGCGACGCCGTCGCGCGCCACTCCTATCAGGGCGACCTGAACGACCTTCCCCTCGAAACGCGCTGTCTCGTGGAGGCCGACTTGCTCGATAAAGTCGGCGCGAACGGCACCGTCCTGATGCTCCTCCGGATGGGCTACGAGTCTAGGAGCCACATGGACGCCGCGACGATGCTCGACCGCGTGCTCGAACGCGGGCGGAACGCCGCCGACCGCATCGTCTCGGACTCCGCGGAGTCCATCGCCCACCAGCGACTCAAGCGGGTGCGCTGGTTCCAGGAGTGGCTGACCGAGGAAGTACCCGAAATGGAGGCCGACAGCGAGGACCCGTTCGGACCGGGGGCCCCCGACTAGTCCGAACGCACCCGAATCGAGCGGGCGACTGACTCGGGAAGGTGGACCCGCTCGCCGTCGACGCGGACGACGTACATGCCGATGGGCGCGACTTCGAGGAGTTCGATCTCCGTCCCGGGCTCGATTCCTTCGCGGGCCAGATATCTGAGTTCGTCCTCGTCGCGGTCGCTGACGCGGGCGACGGTGACGGTCTCGCCCGCGCCGAACTCCGCGAGCGCCGCCGTCGCATCGTCGCCGGGCGGGGAGAGATCCGCGGAGGGGATGGGGTCGCCGTGGGGGTCGACCGCCGGGTCGTCGAGCGCCTCGGCGACGCGCTCCTCGAACTCCTCGGAGATGTGGTGTTCCAGCGCGTCGGCCTCGTCGTGGACCTCGCTCCACTCGTAGTCCAGGTGTTCCGCGAGGTACGCCTCCAGCAGGCGATGATGGCGCAGAACTTCGAGCGCGACGGTCTCCCCCTCCTCGGTGAGCTCGGCGCCCTTGTACTTCTCGCGGGCGACCAACCCGCGTTCCTCGAGCTTTTCGAGCATGCTCGTCACAGTAGGGGGAGTCACGCCGGTGTACTCCGCGATGTCGGACGTGCCGACGGGACCTTCGGCCTCGTGTTGGAGGATGTAGATGGCCTTCAGGTAGTCCTCCATAACGTCGCTGAGCATTCGCCTGACGGAAGTGGGGCCCCACCCGTTAAGTAGGGTTCGCCTCTACACGCCCTGTCCCATCAGGTGGCTGCGCAACACGTCGCCCGCGGCCGTCGCTTCGGCGGCGTTCACGACGACGACAGACTCGTCGCCCGCGATGTGGCCGTCCTCGGCGAGTTCCCACGCCGCGGCGGCCGCCACGCCCGAAGCGGGGCTCATCCCGATACCCTCGTGTTGGGCGACGGTGACGGCGCTCCCCATCGCGTCGCGGTCCTCGACGGCGACCGCCCGCCCACCGGAGTCCCGGACCGCGGCGAGCGCCAGGTCGCCCCCCTCCGGGTCCGGAATCTCGACTGCGCCACAGACCGTGTCGGGCGTTTCCCAGACTTCGACCTCGCCGTCCGACTCGAAGGCGTCGACGAGCGGCGCACAGCCTGTGGGCTGGGCGGCGTGGAGCGCCGGCGAAACCCCGAGCTCCTCGCTCGCCTTCGAGAGCCCGTAGAGTGTCGCGCCGTGGCCGGTCGGCACGACGATGTGGTCCGGGTCCGCCTCGGCGGCGATTTCGTAGAGGAGGGTTTTCGCCCCCTCGTGAACCAGCGGCGAGTCGAAGGGTCTGGTGGAGTGTCCCTCGTCCCCCTCGAAGGCCTCGACCGCGTCCGGGTAGCGGCCCTCGACGACGCGCATGTCGCCGCCGTGGACGTTCACCATCGCCTTGTTCACGAAGGGCGCGCGTGTCGGCACGTAGGAGTTCGATTCGAGGCCCGCGCGGGCGGCGTGGGCCGCGAGCGCCTGTCCCGACCCACCCGGCGTGGGGATGGCGAGCGCCTCAGCGCCGGCCGTGGCGGCGCCCGCGACGGCGAGCGCCTGGCCGCGGTCCGCAATCGACCCCGAGGGATTTCGCCCCTCGTCTTTGACGTGAAACGCCCCGACGCCGGTCTCGGCCGCGAGGTCCGGGCAGTTCAGGAGCGGCGTGCCGCCCGGTTCGGTTCCTCCGGCGTCGCCCGGTCCGACGGGGAGCAGTGCGTTACAGTTCCAGACACCCTCGGCCGTCGGGTCCCCCGGGTCCTCGGCGTAGGTCGCGTCGAGGCGCCCGCCGCAGTCGGGACAGCGCCCCAGCTCTTCGGTTCTCTCGCCACAGTCCAGACAGACGAACCCGTCGAACGCCGCCGTCGTCTCCATACCCGAACGTAGGAATCGGCGGTGAAACGCTTGGCGTTCGTCGCCGGGCTTTATACGTCGCCCGCGAAAGGGACGGGTATGCCCGAGGTGCTGGCGAACCAGCGCGCGGCGACCCGTTTCCGTGTGCTGGTCGAAATCGCGGACCGCCAACCCGCCGTCTCGCAGGGCGAAATCGCTGAGGCCATCGGCGTCACCAGCCAGGCGGTCAGCGAGTATATTCGGGAGCTCACCGAGGAGGGGTTCGTGGAGATGGAGGGGCGCTCGCGCTACCGCATCACCCGCGAGGGCGTCGACTGGCTCCTTCGACGCGCGGAGGACCTGACCCGCTACGCCGACCGCGTGACCGAGGACGTGCTCGGGACCGTGGGCGAGGACGCGGCCATCGCCGCCGAAGAGATCGACGATGGCGAGTCCGTCAGCCTCGAAATGCGCGAAGGGCTTTTGCACGCGGTGCCCGGCGACGAGGGCCCGGCAACGGGGGTCGCGACGACCGACGCGGCGGCCGGCGAGGACGTCGGTGTCACCGGCTTCGAGGGCGTCATCGACCTCCAGCCCGGCGTCGTCGCCGTCTCACAGGTCCCCCCGGTTCGTTCGGGCGGGAGCGGCGCCGTCGAGCCCGAATCCGTCCGGAACGCCTGCGCGGGCGCGGACCTGACGCTCGCCGCGGGCGTCGAGGCAGTCGTGGCACTCAGAAAGGCCGACATCGAGCCGGCGACGGCGTTCGCAGCGGGCGACGTGGCCGCCGAAGCCGCGTCCAGAGGACTGGACGTGGCGGTCATCACCGCCGGCGACGCGGTCGGACGAGTGACCGACCCGCTCCGCGAGGCGGGGGCGGAGTACGAAGTGACCCGCCTCTAGCTCGCGGCCTCGCGCGCGGCGGTGTACGCCTCCTGAAGCTCGCGGAACGCCTCTTCTTCCCCACCGTGGTCCGGATGGACTTCCTTTACCTGTTCGCGGTAGGCCGAGCGGATTTCCTCCTCGTCGGCGTTGCGCGGAACGCCCAGCGTATCGAAGGCCGACGCGACGCGCTGGCGCTCGTTCCGGCCGCTCGCCGCCCCCCCGGACGCGTCGGCGCGCCGGTACTGGTCCTGGCGTTCGCCCGCGAAGTCGCGCGCGCGTCGCTCACTGCGTTCTTCCTGTCGGCTCCGTCGGCGTCTGTCGAAGCGCGTTTCGGGCGTCTCGAAGGGAAGGCGAGCGCCGAGGTGGCCGCCGGGCATCTCGTGCTCGACGAGCACCGCGTAGCGTCCCTCCTGCTCGATGCGGAAGTAGGCCTGTCCGTCGAACGTGATGGCCACCTCGCGCTCGGGGAGGTAGAAGGCGACCGGCTCGCCCCCGAGCGGGTAGTCCTCGGTGTAGGACTCGTCGATGGCGTCGAGATACGCCCGTATCTCGGCGCGGCGCTTCCACTCGCCGTCGTGCTCGGAACCGGGGTCGGCCGGCGCCGGGGGGAAGAAACGCTCCCCGACGGCGAAGAGGACGGCGAACAGCGCCGCCAGTCCGCCCGCGATGGCCAACCCGACGACCAGCCATTGGGGTACGACGACCACAGCGCCGATTAGGGACAGCGAAGCAAAGCCGTTGTGCTACCTATCCGATGTATCGGAGGTCGTCGTCGCCGCCCGGCGCCGCGCTGTTGCCCTGCTGGCCCTCCATCTCCTGGAGGCGGCCCATCACTTCCTCCATCTCGTCGGCGTGCTCCTCTAAGTCCGTGAAGTCGACCTCGAAGCCGAGGACGTCCTGCAGGACTTCGAGGACGGCCTGTGCGCTCTTCGGGTCGACGAGATACCCCGACGTTTCGCCCATCAGACAGGCGGCCCGAAAGCCGCGGCGCTCGCCCAACCCGAGGAGGAGCCCGGAGGTGCCGACGATACCACCTGAAGGCTCGTCCCCGCTGAACTCGACGCCCGCCTCGTCCAGCGTGTCGCGCAGGTCGTCGTCCGTGTAGGCACCCACTACGCCGTACTCTTCAACGATTTCGCCCGTCGGAACGCCGCCGAGAGCGAACACCTCCTCGGCGCCCTCGTCCGCGGCGATGTCGAGGAACGCGTCGGCCACGCGGTACTGGCCCGGCGCGTCCTGCGCTTGGTGGTCACCAGTAAGCACGAGCAAATCGCGGCCCTCGGTCTCGACGGCGTACACCTCGGCCGCCGCGAGCGACGCGCGGCCGCCGTCGTCCACCGTCACCTGCGGTGGGAAGTGCTCGGTGAACACCCGATAGACGAGTTCGCCGTCCAACTCCTCAAGGACGTGCTCGGCCACGAGTTTGCCGACCTGTCCGACCCCGGGGAGCCCCTCGACGAAGACGGGGTCCTCGAGGTCGGCCTCGCCGACCCGTTCGGTCTCGACTTCCTCCATACGCACAACAGCCGAGCGGGCCGCATAAGAGCGCGTCGGTCGGGTTGAGAGTTGATATCCTTCCCACCTTAGACGGTGCGTGAGGAATTGTATCCGAGGAAGAAGGAAGGAAGCCCGTACACAAAGACCCGTGTCGGATACACAGTCACGACTGAGGTTTCACTCATGTAGAGCATAGCTACCAGAACGACCCCGCTTGCGACTACTGCCAGCCGATTACGTTGCTGGCTCACTGCACTTCCGATAAGCAGGAACCCTGCCGCAATCGTACACGCCCCGGAGAAACTGTATATTACGAGCTCCACCGTATCCACAATCGTAGTAGAACCACGAGACGAACTGTAGTACAATCCCGGAGCATCAAAGAAATAGAGGCTAACGAACGCAATCGCGAATATTGCGACCGGTGCCAGTGTAGCCCGTTGCGGGGTGAGCGCTCGCCACTCTCCGTCCAGCAGTTTTCCACCCCAGACTACTGCGGCTGATACCCCTGTCGTGTGGACGAGGCTGACGACTGTTGTTTCGAGTAACCCCGAATGGGGAGCGGCGACACCGACAGCGTACAAAATGTGGAATACGAACGTGGACACGGCGAAAACTACTGCAAACGCGATTCGCCGCACGCGTTCATGGTCGAACATTTGAATGTAGAAAGTAATCCCTGGCTGATAAGACTTGTTTCCAAAAATATCTAATGTAGAAAGTAATCTTTTGATAGCCAACCGTCTGTATGGAATCTGCGAGCGGTGTTCGCAACGCCAAACTCGCTCCGGAGACGTGTTACGGGCAGGTTCGGAAACGCTCGAAATCCCTCCGGAGGGAGATATTACTCCCGCGCTCTGCGCCGGTACTCCCCGTAGGGGTCCTCCGGGTTGAACGGCGCGGGCGCCGAGTTCACCGCGTCAGCGCCACACTCGGGGCAGGTGTCGCCGAGCGTGTAGACCGGCCGCTCGTGTTCGGACTCCCACGCCGCGCAGACGTGGATGTCCGATTTCATTTCAGGCCTCCTCCTGCTGGCGCTCGCGGTGGAACGCGGCTTTCCCGCCCGCCGCGTCGAGGAACTCCTCGGCGCGTGCGGCGCTCGCCTCCAGAGCGTCCTCGGCCGTCTTGTAGTTGGGCGCCTGCACCTTGATTCGGTACTCGGGCGCGCCGACGTAGGTCACGTCGAGGTCGACTTCCTCGGGCACCTGCCCGTTACCTTCCGCGGCTTGGAGCGTCTCGCGGATGGTGTCGACGCCGTCGCCGTCGGCGGCCTCCAGAGAGAGGTAGCCCGAGACGGTCACGTACGGGACGGAGACGTTCTCCCGCGCGGTCTCGACGACCGCGTCGAGTTCGTCCTCCTCCAAGTCGACGTCCTCCAGCGCCTCGTGGCCGTGGATGGCCGCCTGCTCGAAGGCATCGTAGAGAGTCGCGAACTGGTCGAGGAGCGCGCCGGCGATGCGGCGGAACTCGTCGTCCGCCATGTCCTCGCCGAAGGCGAGTTCGAGCCAGTTGTCGGCCTTCTGCTCGTTCTTCCACTCCTGTATCTTATCGGAGCGCTGGTGGTCGTTGACGTCCTTCAGCGAGAGGTCGATTTGCTGGGCGTCCCGGTCGACGTCCAGCACCTTACAGACGACCGTCTGGTCGACGTTGACGTGGTCGCGGATGTTCTTGATCCACCCCGACGCCACCTCGGAGACGTGGATGAGGCCGCGTTTGTCCTTGTACTCCTCCAAGTCCACGAAGACCCCGAAGTCCTCGATTTCCTCGACCTTGCCGACGACCAACTCGCCGGGTTCGGGCCAGCCTTCGTATTGCATACCCGGAGGTAGTGGGCTGGGGTGGTTAAAGTCCGCGATGCGCCGGGAGGAAGAAGACTTAGCGCGATTCGACGACTTCGACGACCTCGCCGGCGAGGTCGGCCTCGCCGCCCGTAGGGGTGGCGAGCGTCGTGCCACAGACCGCGCAGTTGACCTGCGTGGAGGCTTTGCCGAAGACGGTCTGTTCGTTCTCGCAGTCGGGACACTCGACAGTGATGAAGTCCCCCGCCATTATTCCTGGAACTCCAGTCGGCCGGCGCGCCATCCCTCGCGGAGGTGGGCCTTGCCACACTCCGAGCAGCGGTACTTCAGGTCCGTCTTCTTGGTGGGTTTGTCCCCACCGGGGACCTTCGAGAACTTCCCGGAGTTACCGATGGTGGAGGTCTGGCGTTTGTGCTGCCGGCCCTGCACCTTCGTCATGCCGGAGGCGCGCCCGCCGCGGACCTTCTCGACCTCGTGTTGGTTGTGTTCGTTACAGTGCGGACAGTACGTATTGAACCGGCGTGGCATCTCCATAGATAGCGTCCTCTTGTTCGTCGCTTGGACGGGGGCGCTTAAGAACGGTTCGGATTGGGAACCCGGAAACACAGCCGTACGTTTGAGCCAAGGGAATTCTTTTGCACGCCCGCGGAAAACCCTGTGGCATGCCCTCCCGCACCCTCCGCGCAGGCCTGGTCGTCTGCGTTCTCGCGGTCCTCGCCGTCCCCGCCGCGGCCGCGCCGCCCCCACAGCCCGTCTCGGCGTTCGACGACGGCTTCGGGCTCGAAGGCTACGGGCCGGACTACCCGCCCACGAACGCCTCGAACGTGACCGTCGACGTCGCCGTCGCCCCGAACGGGACGGCCCGCTGGACCGAGCGCGCGACCCTCTCGAATCCGGAGACTGTCGCGGCGTTCGAGGAGAACGAGAGCCTCCGGCGGGCCGCCGTCGCCTACTGGTTCGACCGCCCCTTCGGGCAGGACGCCGACGGCCTCCGCTCGCGACTCGACGGCGAGGCCCTTGTCGTCACGTATCGGACCAACGAGCGGGTCACGCGCGGGCCGGGCGGCGGCGTCGTGTTCGGCACGCTCGCGCCGTACAGAAACGACTACCTTCCTGGGTCTGCGGAGGTGACGGTTCGGCCCCCCGAGAGGTACGGAGTCGAGAGCCACCCCGCCGCGTTCGTCGCCGCCGGCGACCGACTGCGGTGGAACGGGACGACTGCGCCCGGACGGGCCGGCGTCTCGGGTGCCGTGGTGACGTTCGCGCCCGCCGACGAAGCGCTTCCCTCCGTGCGGGCGTCGCTCGCCCACGCCGCCGTCTACGGCCCGCCGACGCTCCGCGTCGCGGCGGCACAGACAGGGTTGTTCGGGGTGCCACTCGGCCTGCTCGCGGGCGGCGCCAGCGCGTTCTTCCTCCGACGCCGGCGGGCCATCGCCGTTTCAGTCGGCGCCGTCGCGCTCGTCGGTGCGGGCGCGTTCGTCGGGGGATATCCGATCGTCAACGAGGGGTACGCGTTCTTCGTGCTCACGAACGGGCTCGTGTTCCTCGGGGTTCCGGTGGCGCTGCTCGCGGCCGTCGGCCTCGGTTGCTATGCCGCCGCGTGGCACCGGTAGGAGTGCGAAACGTTTACTCCGGTTCCCGAGAATTCCCGGCTATGAAGCGGCTCATCATCCACGGGAACCCCGGCGTCCGTCGGGACGGCATCATCAACTACGACGGGGGCGAGAAGGTTCTCTTCCAGGTCTCCCGGCAGGGCGACTGGCACGGCCCGGACGAGCCCCAGCTGTGGTGTGTCATCGGCGACGAGGAGGAGCGCGAGGACTACGAGAAGCGCAACTACATTCCCCACTGGCTCGACGTCGAAACCATCGACGCCGAGGACGTCGACATCGTGAAGGCGGCCGGCGAGACGGCGGTCTAAGCCGAACTACCCCCGCGCAGCGCCGAGCGGTTCACTCCGTACACCGTCACGTTCCCCGACTCGTGAGCGACACGGACCCCGGGGTCCCCCGCCATCGAAACGTCGCCGTAGCGTTCCTTCTCCGCCGGGCCGTAGTAGACGTAGCGCACGTCGTACTTCCGGAGCATCGCCGCCCGGGTCGCCGTACTCCCCGTGTAGAGCAGTCCGACGTCCGCGACGCGCCGCTCCCAGGCGTCCCGGCCCTGGTAGTCCGCGGCGTGGGACCATCCGGCTACCGTCGGGAGCCCCGTCAGCGAGGCCGCGGGGCTCGCCCACTGGTATATCGCCACCCCCGGCGCGGACGCGATGTGGGGTTTGCCGGGCCGCGCGTCGAGCCACTCAATAGCGCGGTCCTCCTCGGGGTGGTGCTCCGCCACGAAGGCCGTCGCATCGAGCGTGGCCTCGCCGTCCGCCGCGGCGACGTGGGCGCCGACGGCGAACGCGCCGTACACCGAGAGCGAGCAGACGAGCAGCGCCACGCAGAGCGCGCGCGCCCGCTGTCGCGTGCGCGACGACACGGTCGGAACGCCCGCGGGAACCCCGTCGACGACGGCGACGAGCGCCGCGCCCCCGGCTATCGACCAGAGGAGCCACGCCTGCGCGTACGTCTTGAACACCGTGTTCATCCGGTTCGGGCCGGCGCCGTCGTTGAGGTAGACGAACTCGACGAGCAGGAGGAGTCCGGCACCGGCGACGACAAGCACGGCGGTGAACCCGGCGCCGCGGCGGCGGAGGAGATACCAGCCCGCCGCGAGGGGCACGCCGAAGACGGCGACGCCAGCGACGCCGGCGAGCGCGCCCGCGACGAGCAGGCCGGCCCACGCCGCCGCGAGGAGCATGGCGTGGCGGCGTTCGCGAACGCGGTCCCCGAGGTACCGCGCGAAGACG
>JBEQBK010000071.1:0-12795 GCA_041639855.1 Halobacteriaceae archaeon
ACAAGGTTCTTGGCGAGGACCGCGACGCGGGCGAGCGAGAGATTCAAAACGCCTACCGCAAGCGGGTGAAAGAGACGCACACCGACCAAGGCGGGGACGCCGAAGCCTTCGCGGCGACGTGGAGCTACGTCGGCGAGGAACCGGTGCGCGCGACGGTCGTTCACGCCGCCATCGAAGACCGTCACGAGCACGCGGCCAACGAAGCGACACGGACGTTCGAGCGCGAGGGGCGTGCCCTTGCGCTCGCCGAAGCGGCCGGGGAAGCGGCGGCGGGGCGGACCGCTCTCTCGGAGGCGCGCCATCTCGACGAGCGCTTCCGGGCGTCGCTCGCGGAGCCGCGGAACCTGAGTGGGACCATCGAGACCGCCGCGGAGTCGCTCGCCGAGCGCGCGCGGGAACGCGCCGGGGAACTCCCGGAGGACGCCGACCCCGGCGAGCTCGTCGACGGCCTCGACCGGAGGACCCCGGCGTGGCACGCCGTCGAGATGGCGTACAACGCGGCCATCGAGCCGTATCTCGACGACGCGCCGGCGGGCCGCCTGCTGGACGCGGTCGGGGAGCTCGCGGACGTGGCGGCCTTCGAGTCGGTCCGCTCGACCCTCGCATCGGACCCCGCGGCGTTCGACGTGACGAGCGCCGAGGACGTAGCGGCCGTGCGCGAGCGTGCCGTCGACGCGCTGCGGGACGGGCTCGGTGCCGAGCACGCGGCGCTCGCCCGGCCGACCCTCGAATCGGCGGGGTCGGTAGTCGCGTACGCCGACAGCGACGTTCGCCGGGTCGCCGAGGACGGGCCCGTCGCCGTCGACTGGGTCGACCGCCAAGTCGCGTACTACGCGCACGCCGCGGCGCTCGCCCGGGCCGCCCCGGACGCGGCAGCGCAGGGGGCGGCGGCGCTGACCGACGCCTGAGCGAGCCCGCCGGCCGCTCACCGGGCGGCGCGGGCGAGCGGGAGCAGGATGGCGACCGTGCCGAGCGTGAGAACCGCCCCCAGTTCGAAGGGTGCGGGGCGCGCGAGAACGTAGAGCGCCGCCATCGCCGGCGGCCCGACCGTGCGGCCCAGACTCCCCGCACCCTGCGTGACGCCGAAGGCGATGCCCTGTTCCTCCTCGCCCGCCGCGTCCGAAACCATCGCGGCGATGCCCACGTTCAGCAGGCCGTTGCCCGTCGAGAGTACCGCGAGCACGAACAGGAGGACGACGAGCGCGGGGCCCTCGCCGAACAGCGAGAGCCACGCCGGCAGAAGGGAGCCGATGGCGCCCGCGAAGGGGAGCGCCGCGAGCGCGAGACACAGCAGGACGGCGCCCCCGAGCGCGAGGCGGGCGTTGGGGAAACGCCGCGAGAGCGCGCGGACGACGACGCCCTGGTTGAGTACGCCGAGCACGCCGATGTAGGTGAGCAACAGCCCGGCCTGTGCTGCCGCGTAGCCGAAGGCGTCGGCGGCGAAGGGGATAAAGACGACCTGCACGCCCGAGAAGGCGACGCTCGACACCAGAAAGACGAGCACGAGGGGGCGGAGGTCGCCGTCGGCGAGCGCCGCGCGGAAGGCCGCGACGGGCCCCGAACCCCCGCCGGCGGGGCGCTTGCGCTCGGGCTCCGGCAGGAAGAGCGCCGCGGCGACCACCGCACAGAGGCTCAGCCCCGCGGCCGCGAAACTCGGCAGGGAGTAGGGAGTAGCCGGGATAAATGCCGGGAACAGTGACTCGGCGGCCGAGACGACGGCGTCGCTGGCGAACACCGCGCCGAGCGCCGGTCCGAACACGAAGCCCAGCCCGAAGGCCGCGCCCACGAGCCCGAGCGAGGCGGCACGCTCCTCCTTCGGGGTGACGTCCGCGATGTACGCCTGCGCGGCGGCGATGTTCCCGCCCATCGCGCCGGCGAGCATCCTGGCGCCGAACAGGATTCCCAACGCGCCGGCGACGCCGAAGGCGGCTTCGAACTCCGCGGCCAGTCCGAACAGCGTCCACGCCGCAGTGTTCGCCAACAGGGAGAGCATCAACACCGGCCGGCGGCCCCGCGAGTCGGAGAGACGACCGAGCAGGGGCGCGAAGCCGAACTGCATCAGCGAGTAGGAGGCGGCGAGCAGGCCGATGAAGACGTCCGACACCCCGAACGAGCGGACGTAGAAGGGGAGCACCGGGATGATGATGCCGAAGCCGAGCAGGTCGATGAAGACGACGGCCACCACCGTCGCGAGCGAGCGCCGGGGCGTGGCCTCGGCGTCCCGCATCGTCGCCGCCCGGTCGAGCAGACTCACCGTCCCACCATACCTCCGTCTCCATCGCGGGGGGTATGAGCGTGGCGACTGGGGCGACCTACGGCGCGCCCGCGGTGTAGAGGAAGTAGCCGCCCGCGGCGAGCATCGCCACGCCGACCAGCCGAATCATCCCCGCCCAGCGCACGTCGGAGACGTCGGCGCCGTACTCGCCCTTCGCCTCCGGGTCGCCCGTGTAGAGGCGGGCGACCTGCGCCGGCGCGAACACGAAGAGGGCACCCAACAGCACGCCGAGCGCCCCCGCGAGCAGTTCGTTACTGACCATTCCGGAGGCGCTCGATGCGCTTCTCGACCGGCGGGTGGCTGGCGAACAGCTTCGCCAGGCCGCTCTCGGTGCCGAAGATACAGAGCGCGTTCACCTTGTCGTCCATCTCGGCGTCCGTCCGCTGGCCGGCAGAGCTGATCTTTTCGAGGGCGCGCGCCAGCGGCTCGCCCGAGCCGATCTCCGCGGCGGCGTCCGAGTCGGCGACGTACTCCCGGTAACGGGAGATGGCGAAGACGAACACCATCACCAGCATCTGGGTTATCTGGCCGACGACGATGGCGAGGAAGAGGTCCGCGAGCTCGTTCTCGCCGGTGAAGAGGACGACCCACTGGGCGACGATGGCGACGATGGAGGCGACGCCCTGCCCGAGAACCATCATCACGACGTCCCGGTTGGCGATGTGCGCGAGCTCGTGGGCGAGGACGCCCTCGACTTCCTCCTGGGAGAGGAGGCTCAACAGCTCCTCGGAGACGACGACTGTCCCGGCGCCCTTCCGGCCGACGGCGAAGGCGTTGGGGACGCCCATCCGAGCGACCATCAGTCGGGGCTTCTCGATGCCCATATCGCGGGACATCGACTCCACGCGGCGGTGGAGCTCCGGCGCGCGCTCTTCGGGGAGGTCTTCGGCGCCAACGCTCCGGAGCGCGGCCCACTTCCCGATTTTGTACTGCACGCCGACGAAGGCGACGCTCCCGACCAGAACGAGGGGAAGGCCGACCCCGAAGGCGGCCATCGCGAAGGCCGCGGCGGCGGCGTAGAACACGAACAGGATGCTACCGACGACGGCCATCCGCGCCTGTAGCCCGAGTTTCGACATACCCGGGAGATTCCGCTACGGCTACTTATGTTGGGCGGTTCGTGTGAGTTGGACACACGGCCGGACGCTACGGGCCGTCCCCGGAATCGTTCGAACGCGCCCGGAGCGCGTGTTCCGCGCCGGCGAGGAGGGCGTACGCGACGAGGTAGAACGGCGCCCAGAAGAACACGAAGGTGAACGCCGGCGCGTCGGCCCGACTGCCGTCAAGGAGCGGAGTTCCGACGACGACGTGCCAGAACAGCAGGATGCCCGCCAGCAACGCCAGGGGGGTTCGGAGACCGAAACGGAGCCGGAGCACCACCGGGACGCCGACGGCCCCGAACGCCAGCAGCGAGTACCACCCTACGACGCGCGGGAACGGGCCGGTAATCGTGACCGGGCTCGACGGGAGGAAGCTGTAGCCGAGCACGAGCCCGGTGTAGCCAAGGCTGAGCCCGGCGCCGACGAGGAGTGCGCGCCCCCACGACCCAGTCAGTTCGTCGATAAGTCCCATGCGACATCCCCCGCTACGCGGGCTGCCAGCCCCGCCCCTGCTGTGGGAGGCCACGAATCCGGCGTTCGAGCGTGCCGTCCTCGTTCTCGCGGATTTCGACGAGCCCGTCAAAGAGCCCCGCGAACCGTCCCAAATCGTGTTCGTCGTGGGCACCACGGTTGACCGTTGTCAATCCCAGCATGCCGGCGGAGCGCACGCGGTTGTTGAACGCATTAAGAAACCGATAGAGCGTGCGTGCACCGACGTACTGCGAGAGGACGGTCAGCGAATCCAGACAGACGCGGACCGGGGGGTTCTCCCGGCCCTCGGCGTCGAGGGAGTCCGTCACGCCACGATACAGGTCGGTGAAGCGCATCCCGACGCCGGTCAAGTCGGCCGGGTTCCCGACCGAACGGACGTGAGCTTCCGGGAACGAGCGGATGCGCGGGTTCAGCGAACCCATACAGCCCAGCACGCCGACGTGGGGTTCGACCAGAGGCTCCGGCGTGGCCTCCGCGAGGCCGTGGAGGAACCGCCGGGGCGACGAGCGGGCGGCGATGCCTAACAACCCCTCGTCGGGGTTGCCCGCGGCGAGCAGCCGCTTGGCCGGCATGTCGACGGCGGTCGGCGAGACGACGAGCAGAGCGGTTCCGGGGCGCACCGGGTCGAGCGGAAACTCTCCGAACGCGTAGCGCGTGTCGGGTTCCTCCCCCGAGATGGACGTGAGTTCGCCCTCCGCCGCGGCCGGGTCCGGACCGACGGTGGGGGCCTCCGTTCGCTGGGACATTCGACCCCACGTAGCCCCCACGGGAACTAAGCGGTGACGGCGTTCGGACCGAACTTTGACGTGCCGCGGGCCGAATCGGAGTGTGTGAACGCGCTTCATCCCCGTGTGCGACTCCTCTGGTGGCTCCGCCTCGCCGTCTCCGGCGCCGTCCTCGGCGCTGTGGTGGCCGTTGGGGCCGTCGTGCTTGAGCGACCGCCGCTGGTCGGTGCCGCCGCCTTCGGAGTCGTCGCCCTCCTCGCCGTTCCGTACGTCATCGTGAAGTACCGACGCTGGGGCTACCGCGTCGAGGACGACGCGCTGGCGCTCGAACGCGGTGTTCTCACCGTCGTCGAGAGCTCCGTTCCCTACGTTCGGGTCCAGCACGTCGACACCCAGCGCGGTCCCGTCGAGCGCCTGTTGGGCCTCTCCCGCGTCGTCGTCTACACCGCCGGGAGCCGCGGCGCCGACGTCTCCGTGCCCGGCCTCGACGCCGAGCGGGCCAAGGAGCTCCACGACCGCCTGCGCCGGCTGGCCGTCGAGAGCGAGCCGGAGGACGGAGTGTGAACCGGCTCCACCCCCTCACGCTCCCGCTGCGGGCGTTCGGCCACGCCGTGCAGGGGTTGGGCCTCCCGATATTCGGGTACGCGATGCTCTCCTTCGCCTTCGAGCCCCCAATCGAGGCGGCGTTCCTCCTCGGCGGGCTCGGGCTCGCGCTGGGGGCGGGCTACGGCGCCGCCTCGTACCTCCGCTTCGAGTACGAGCTCGCTGGCGACGCCCTCCTCATCACTTCCGGTGTCCTCGCGCGCCGGGAGCGCGAGATTCCGTACGGCCGCATCCAGAACGTCGACACCGAGCGCGACATCCTCCGGCGCGTCATCGGCTGTGCGGTCGTCCGTGTCGAGACCGCGGGCGGCGGGAGCACCGAGGCCGTCTTCGATTTCGTGAGCGCCGACGAGGCCGAGCGCATCCAGCGGGTCGTCCGCGAGCGCCGGGCCGCGGAGCGGACCGCGGAGAGCGAGACCGAGCCTGATACGGCGGGGACGGCGGCCGACGAGGCGACCTCGGAGTCGGCCCCCGAGGCGCTTTTCGAGTTGAGCCTCGGGGAGCTGGCCGTGTACGCCTTCGCTACCTTCCGGCCGGGCGTGCTGGCGTTCCTCGTCTTTCTCGTGCCGCTCCTTCAGGGAGCGCTGAGCGATGCGTTCGCGGGGTATCTCGCTGCGTTCGGCATCCCGACCTCGCTCGCGGAGCTCACCTTCGAACGGGCACTGGTGGGTGTTCTGGTGACGGGTCCGACCGCGGTGTTCGGAGCCTACCTCCTCAGCGCGACCTACGGCGCCGTCGCGTACTACGGCTTCCGCCTCACGAGAGAGGGCAACGACCTGCGCTACGAGCGCGGGCTCCTCCAGCGCTACACCGGCTCGATTCCGCTTTCGAAGGTCCAGACTCTCTCCGTCGCGGAACCCGTCGTGATGCGCCTGCTCGGGTACGCCGGTCTCGCGGTCGAGACCGCCGGCTACTCGCCGGGCGGGAACGACGAGCGCCGCGTGGCGAGCGGCCCCCCCTCAGCGGTCCCGGCGGCGGCCATCGAGGAAACTCTCGCGCTCGGGCGGCGTATCGAACCGTTCGGCGGGATGGCACTCGACGTCCGACGACCGCCGACGGTCGCCCGGCGGCGCTACGCGGTCCGTTACGCGCTCCTCGCCGGCGCGCTCGTCGCGCTCTCCTACGCCGCCGCGTGGGCGCTCGGCGGCGGCCCGTGGTACGTCGCGTTCCTGGCTTTTCTCCCCGTCCCGCTCGCGGCACACCTGAAGTGGAAACACATGGGCTACCGGGCCGGCGAGGACCACCTCGTCGTTCGCAAGGGCTTCTGGAACCGGACGACGCACGTCGTTCCCTACGAGCGCCTCCAGACGGTGAGTCGCCAACGGAGCGTCTTCCAGCGGCGACTCGGGCTCGCGACGCTGGTCGCGGACACCGCGAGCTCCGCGACGCTCGGCGGAGACGTTCCCGCGGCAGTGGACATCGACGCGGACGAAGCACAGCGGCTCCACCAGCGCTGCCGGGAGCGCCTTCAGGAACGCCTCGGCGCGTAGCGGCGCTTACTTGTCCGGTCCCGCTGAAGCGCCGCTATGCCCTACACGAACCCGGTCGTCCCGGGGTTCAACCCCGACCCCTCGATTACCCGTTCGGGCGGCGACTACTACCTCGCGACGAGCTCCTTCGAGTACTTCCCCGGCGTCCCCCTCTACCACAGCACCGACCTGGCGAACTGGGAGCTCGTGGGCCACGCGCTCACCCGGGACTCCCAACTGCCCCTTGGGGACGCCTCGCCGTCGGGCGGCGTGTTCGCGCCCACGCTTCGGGAGCACGACGGCACGTTCTATCTCGTCACCACCAACGTCTCCGCTGGCGGGCACTTCCTCGTGACTGCCGACGACCCCGAATCCGAGTGGTCCGAGCCGACGTGGGTCGAGGGCTCGGGCATCGACCCGGACCTGTTCTTCGATGACGGGCAGGCCTACTTCACCTACCGCGCCGGGGAGGAGGGCATCGTCAGCGCGCCTATCGACCTCGAAACGGGGGACCTGGGCGAGAAGCGGGAGTTGGGCAAGCGCTTCGCCGCGGACTACACCGAGGCGCCCCACCTCTACGAGCGCGACGGCACCTACTACCTGCTCGTCGCGGAGGGGGGCACCCACACGGGCCACGCGGTCTGCGTCGCGCGCGCCGATTCGCCGCGTGGCCCCTTCGAGGGGCACCCCGACAACCCGGTTCTCTCCCATCGCGGCGTCAGCGAGATGTACGCCTCGATTCAGGCGACCGGCCACGGCGACCTCGTGGAAACGCCCGACGGCGACTGGTGGATGGTCTTTCTGGGCGTCCGCCAGCACGGCGGCTATCCCGGGTGGCACCACCTCGGCCGCGAGACGTTCCTCGCGCCGGTCGCGTGGGAGGACGGCTGGCCCGTCGTCAACGGCGGCGAGCGTATCGAGACGGAGATGGACGCGGGGCGAGGCCTGGAGACGACGAGCGAATGGAACACCGACGGGTTCGGCGACGAGCTCGGCCCGGAGTGGAACTATCGCTACAACCCTGAGCGGGAGCGCTACGACCTCGATGATGGCGTGCTCACCATGCAGGGAAGCGCCGAGACGCTCGCGGAGCGCGGCTGTGCCTTCCTCGGGCGGCGCCAGCAACACCTCGCCGCCGAGGCGGAGACGACCCTCGAATCGCCCGGCAGCGGCGAGGCGGGGCTCGCGGTGTTCTACGACGAGGACCACCACTTCGCGCTCGGCGTCGCGGAGGACGAGGCCGTTCTCCGGCTCCGCATCGGCGACGCGACCGAGACCGTCGCCCGCGAGCCGGTCGGCGAGGGGCCCACGGATCTCCGCGTCGAGGCCGACGCCGACGAGTACCGCTTTTTCGCGGACGGCGCGGAGCTCGGAACGGCGCGCTCGAAGTACGTCGCCACCGAGACGGCGGGCGGCTTCGTCGGCGTGTATCTCGCGCTGTACGCGACCGGCCGGGGGGAGGAGCCCGACGTGCCAGCTTCTTTCTCGGAGTTCTCCTACGCCGAACGTTGAAATGGGGATAGACACGACTTCGGACATGGACGAACGCCGCGCCGTCCGGGAGGCCTACGACGAGATGGCGGACATCTACGGCGAGCGCGAGACCAGCGAAACGAGGCCGGAGCCCCTCAAACGGTTCCTCGGGGACCTCGACGCCGGGGACCGCCTGCTGGACGCCGGCTGTGGGCAGGGTGAGACGCTCGCCGCAGCCGATGCGACGGGTGTGGGCCTCGACTTCTCGCTCGAACAGCTAAGGCGGGCACGGAAGCGGACCGACGCGGCGCTCGTACAGGGGGACATGACGACCCTCCCCTTCGCTGACGACGCCTTCGACGCCGCCTGCGCGCTCTACTCGCTGATTCACGTCCCCTTGGAGGAGCACCGGACAGTCATCGACGAGTTCGCACGGGTGCTCAGGCCGGGGGGAACGCTGCTCGTGACCGAGGGGGAGTGCGAGTGGGTCGGGTCGAACCCGGACTGGTTGGACAGCGGGAGCGAGATGCGCTGGGAGATTGCGGGGGAGGACGCTACCCGCGAGGACCTGCGTGCGGCGGGCTTCGACGTGCGTGGAACATGGAGCGTGCCGGATCCGACGACGGAGGACGGCACGAAGCCGTTCTTCCTCGCCGAACGCTGACCCCTTTCGACGCGCGGACCAGAAACGCGTTAGGGAGGGGGCCGCTTCTCCCGGTATGGAACCGGTATCGTTCGCCCGCGCGCTCCGCCGGGCGTCGGTGACGCTCCTCGGGCTCGCCGGGCTCACGGCGCCGGCAGCGGCCCACTCCGGCACGACCCACGCCGGGACGCCCCACTGGCTGCTGCTCGCCCTGTTCGGGCTCGGCACTGCGCTCATGGTCGGCGGGGTTGTCGGGGGCCGCCGCGGCGTCTCCCGGCGAGCCGGCGGGGCATCGTTGATCGCCGGCGCGCCCCTCGCCGTCTTCGGCGCCATCGGCCTCGTGGAGCTTCAGGTCGTCGGGCAGTCGGGCCCGGAGCTCGTCGACATCTACCCGCTGTTGAGCCTCGTCGTCGGGATGGCGATGGCCGTCGGCGGCTACGTCTACGTCCTGCTCCGCCACCCCGAGAAGCCCCGCTACGCGGTGCTCGGCACCGTGTTGGCTGCGTGGGTCGCCTACCCCGCGGTGTTCCCCGACTCCACGTACACCAACCCCGCCGGGTATCTCGTCGTCCTCGCGTTGCCCCTCGTGTTGGGCTACGTCCTCGTTCGCGACGCGCGGGGAACCCTCCAGGGCCTGCGCCTGCAGACCAAACCGAAACTCGCGGGCGTCGCGGCCGGCCTGCTGATGAGCGTCTTCTTCGCGTTCTCGGGCGGGACAATGAGCTTCAACCCCGACGAGGGCGTCGGCGCGCCCACGGAGTTCTTCCTCCAGCCCTTCGACGTGGCGAGCCCGCTCGTCGTGTGGCCCGCCGTCGAGTGGTACGTGCCGGCCGTTGATTTCACGGGGTACCTCTCCGTGGGAACGCTCCTCGTGATGGGCGTCCTCGGCGGGTTGGTCGGGTTGAACGCCGCCGTGCTCGTCCAGCAGTGGGGCGCGAGCGGGGCCGCCGGGTCGGTCTCGGGCTCGCTCGCCGCCTCGGGCGCCACGGCGTGCTGTTGTTGTGCGCCCGCCTTCTACGGCGTCATCAGCGTCTTCTTCGGCACGGCCGCGACGCCCATCTACTGGTCCTTCATGATCCCGTCCTCGCCGGTCGGGGGCGCGTTCTTCTCGCTGGCGGTCGTGCTCCTGTTGCGGAGTTTCCTGCAGTCGAGCGGGGCGTCGGCGGACGCGTCGCCCCGCGAGCGCTCCGGGTCCGAGGGGCTCGGCGTCGCCGGCGATTAGGACGCCGCGAAGTCGAACCCGCCGATCCGGCCGTCCGCGTACACTACGTACGCCTCCACGTCGCCGTCGCCGTCGGTGTCCGTCAGGACGGGGCGGGTGTAAACCGTCGCCTCGCGCTCGTGGGAGACGAGCACCGCCCCGCTATCAGGGTCGACGACGCTCACGACACCGTCGTTGCTCGGCGCGACGAGCTCGGGGTCGCCGTCGCCGTCCACGTCGCCCATCGCCGGCGGGGGCATCATCTGGACGTCCGCCGCCGTGAGCGCGGTCGTCCACTCCGTCTCGCCGTCGGCGCCCGCCAGCGCGCGGAGGACCCCGTCGCGGGCCGTCGCGTATACTTCGGGGTCGCCGTCCCCGTCCCCGTCGCCGAGCGCGTGGACCGCCGCGAACGCACCGAGGTCCCGGGACCACTCGGTCTCCCCGCTCGCGCCGTCGAAGGCCGTCACCCGGCCGCCGCTCGACGTGGCGACGACGACCTCGACCGCCGCGTCGTCGTCCGCCTGGCCGGTCGTCATCCACGTCACCGTCGCGTTCGTCGAGCGCGTCCAGCGGGTAGTCCCGTCGGGCTCGAAGAGGCGAACCCCGCCGTCCCCGCCCACGGCGACCGCGAGTTCGGGCCCACGGTCGCCGTCGAAGTCCGCAACGGCCGGCTGGCCGAAGGTATAGGAATCTAGCTGTGCGGTCCAGGCGGTTTCCCCGTCCGGGTGGACGACATACACGGTCCCCTTCGCGTCCACGACGACGAGCTCCCGGCCGTCGTCGCCGGCGAGGTCCGCGACGATCGGCTTGGTGTAGCCGTACGAGGAGAGGTTGTACCGGAACTCGACGCTCCCGTCAAGGGGGTCGTGGGCGAAGACGGCGCGCTCGGTGGTCGCCGCGATGAGTTCCCGGCTCCCGTCGCCGTCGAAGTCCGCGAGCGTCGGGTCCGCGACGGCGTGTATCGTGCAGTTTTCGTTCGGGACCCCCTCGGACCAGCGCTCGGTACCGTTCGCCGCGTCGAGCGCGACGAGCGCGCAGTTCGGCGAGTCGGTCGCCCCGCTGACGGGCGCGTACACCAGCGCGTCGTTCCCGAACGCCCCGGCGGCGGGCGCGTGGTGGTTCGCCCGCGTGTCGGTCGCCGTGTCGCTTATCCAGAGCGGAGTCATCGACGGCCCACCGCCCGAGAGGGCCACCACGGCGACTCCGCCCGCGACGAGGGCGATGACGCCGATAGCGGCGAGCGTGGCGCGGCGCATACGCCCGGATTCGAGCGGGGGCGCATAAGCGCCGGCGAAGCGCGGCGGGCTTTCGAGGAACGAACCACCCCGGTTTTGCGTGCCGCCGCGCTACGCCGGAGTGATGCGCACGGTTCATCGCGGGCTGGTCGCCGTCGCCGCGGCCGTCGCTGTCCTGCCGGGCGCGGTGCGCGCCCACGCGCTCGGCGGGAGCCGCTTCGACGCGCCGGTCCCCCTCCCGCTCCTCTTCGCCGGCGCGGGCGTGACCGTCGGCGCCACGGCGCTCTGGCTGGGGCGGACCGGACGCGCGCCCTCGGAGGCGAGGCTCACGCTCGGAACCGTCCCCGAGTCGGCGGTTCGCGCGCTCGCCGTCGGAGCCCGGGCCGGGTTCGCCCTCCTCGTCCTCGGCGCCGTGCTCCACGGTCTGGTCGGGCGGGGCGTCGCCGCGGAGAACGCCGCGACGCTCTTCGTCTGGCCGGTCTGGTTCCGGGGGATGGCGCTCCTGGTCCTCCTCGCGGGGAACGTCTGGCCGGTCCTCTGCCCGTGGCGGGCGCTCTACGACGGTCTCGTCGCGCTGGAGGGGCGGGAGATAGCGCTGTTCGACGACCGCGAGTGGCTGGGCGTGTGGCCCGCGGCGCTCGGCTTCCTCCTGGTCGTCGGCGTGCTGGAGAACCTCTCCGTGGTACCCCGTTCCCCGCGGCTCACCGCCGGGCTGGTTGCCGGCTACACGCTCTGGATGGTTCTCGGCGCGGTCTGTGTCGGCCCGGCGTGGTTCCGGCGCGCCGACCCGCTGGGCGCGTTCTACCGGCTCCTCGGGCGCGTCGCGCCCGTCGAGTACGAGCGGAGTGCCCGAGGGATGTCCCTCTCCCTGCGCCCGCCGTGGCGGGGCTGTCTCGACCCCGTCCGCGAGGGCGGGGTCGTCGTCCTCATCGTCGCGACCGTCTCAACCGTCAGCTTCGACGGGCTCACCGCGACGGCCCCCTTCCGAACCGTGCTCTACGCCACGCGCGACGCGCTCGGGACGGGCCGGCTCACCGGTGTGTTGCTCTACCTCGCCGGGATGGCCGCGTTCGTGGCCGTCTTCGTCGCGACCTGTCGGGCGGTCGAGCGGCTGGGCGGGAGAGCGGGCACCGACCCCGCGATGGTGTTCGCGCCGAGCGTCCTCCCGATTGCGGCGGGCTACGAGGTCGCGCACAACTACCCCTACGTGTTCCGGAGCCTCGGGCGCCTCGTCGGCGTCGCGCTCGAACCCCTGCGCTCCGGGCTGGCCCTCGAACCGCTCGGCTGGCTCCCGCTGCCCGCGTTCTGGGGCTCGCAGGTCCTCCTCATCGTCGCCGGGCACGTCGTCGCCGTCGTCGCCGCCCACGTCGTCGCACACGAGCGCTACGGGGCCGAGCGCGCCACGCGGGCCCACCTCCCGCTGGTCGTTCTGATGGTCGGCTACACCGTCCTCTCGCTGTGGATCGTCTCGCAGCCGGTCGTGGCGTAGTCAGCGCTCGCTGGCGCGAGCGTAGTAGACGGCGGCGAGCACGAGCGCCAGCATCGCCGCGTCCAGAACGTGTTCGGCGAGGTGGTGGGT
>JBEQBK010000072.1:0-12734 GCA_041639855.1 Halobacteriaceae archaeon
GAAGGTACTCTACCAGTAAATAACACGATAGACTGTAATAAATCTTCCCCGAAATCCCGCCGTAGTATACTATCTTCATATCGAATCCGATATCGCTAACCGGTCACAAAGACGCTCCTAAATCCTCAGATAGGCGTTTTCGCCGCCGATTCGTCGCTCGCTGTGGACCCCGAATGCTCGGCCCTCCCGCGCGGTGTGTCCTCGGCGACAGAATACTTTACTACCGAGGTGAACTCACCGATTAAGTAAAGTGGGTGGCACCGAAACGGGTTCACATGGCACCCCCACCACACGTTGCCGTCGTCGGCGGCGGCTCCACGGGGTCGGGCGTGGCCCGCGACCTCGCGATGCGGGGCTTCGAGGTCACCCTCATCGAGAAGGGGAACCTCACCCACGGCACGACGGGCCGGATGCACGGCCTGCTCCACAGCGGCGGGCGCTACGCCGTCTCCGACCAATCGAGCGCGGCGGAGTGCATCGAGGAGAACCGGGTTCTCAGAGATATCGCCGCTCACTGCGTCGAGGACACCGGGGGGCTGTTCGTCAAGCGCCCCGAGGACTCGGAGGCGTACTTTCAGGAGAAACTGGAGGGCTGTCGGGAGTGTGGCATTCCCGCGGAGGTGCTCTCCGCCGAGGAGGCCCACGCGTTGGAACCCCACCTCGCCGCCGACATCGAGAAGGCCATCTCGGTGCCCGACGCGGCCGTCGACCCCTTCCGGCTGGTGGTGGCGAACGCCGCGAGCGCGGCGGAACACGGCGCGCGCGTCGAGACCCACACCGAAGTGACGGACGTGCTCGTCGAGGGCGACGAGGTGGTCGGCCTCGAAGTCGAACACGGCTCCGGGCCCGGGAAGCGCGTTCACGGAACCGAGGGCGGCACGGAGGAAATCCGCGCGGACCACGTCGTGAACGCGACGGGCGCTTGGGCCGGTCAGTTGGGCTCGATGGCCGGTGTCGAGGTCGCCGTTAGACCTTCGAAGGGCGTGATGACGGTGATGAACACCCGCCAGGTCGATACGGTCATCAACCGCTGCCGGCCGAAAGGCGACGCGGATATCGTCGTCCCCCACGAGACGGCTTGCATTCTGGGCACGACCGACGAGGAAGTTTCGGACCCCGAGGACTACCCGGAGGAGGAGTGGGAGGTCGACCTGGTCATCGACACGCTTTCCGAACTCGTCCCGATGCTCGCGGAGGCGCGCACGCTGCGCTCCTTCTGGGGGGTCCGGCCCCTCTACGAACCCCCCGACGTGGGGAGCACGGACCCGACGGACATCACCCGGGACTTCTTCCTGCTGGACCACGCCGAGCGGGATAGTTTGGAGGGAATGACCACCATCGTCGGCGGGAAGCTCACCACTTACCGGCTGATGGCCGAGAAGATTTCCGACCACGTCTGCGGCCGCTTCGGCGTCGACGCCGACTGCCGAACCGCGGATGTCCCGCTCCCCGGAAGCGAGGAATTCTCGGTTCTCAGAGAGTACATGGACGAGTTCGGCCTGCGCTCGCCCGTCGGCCGGCGGAGCGTCGAGCGGTTGGGCTCCCGCGCGGACGACGTGCTCAAAACGGAGGAAGCCAACCCCGTCGTCTGTAGCTGCGAGGGCGTCACCCGCGCGGAGCTTCGGGACGCCATCGGCGAGTCGGGCACCGACCTGAACGCCGCGCGCATCCGGACCCGCGCGTCGATGGGCAACTGTCAAGGGGGGTTTTGCGCCCACCGGATGGCAAACGAGCTCCACGACACCTACGACGAACCCGCCGTTCGGGAGGCGTGGGACGAGTTGCTTCAGGAGCGCTGGAAGGGCCAACGCCACGCGCTCTGGGGCGAACAGCTCTCGCAGGCCGCGCTGAACTACGCTTTGCACGCGACGACACAGAACCGGGACCGGGACCCGGCCGACCGCTCTGAGGGAGTGGAGTTCGCGGCGTTCGACGCGGGCCCCCCCGCCGACCGAAACGTGGCGACCGACGGAGGCCGACATGGCGATTGAATCGGAGGTCCTCGTCGTCGGCGGCGGCCTCGCGGGGCTTACGGCGGCGCTCGCGGCGGCCCGCGCCGGCGCGGACACCCGCCTCGTCTCGCACAAGCAAAGCACGCTCCGGAACGCCTCCGGACTGGTCGACGTCTTGGGCTACACGCCCGACGGCGAGGGGCCGCTGGCCGACCCGTACGCCGCGATTCCGGCGCTCCCCGAGACACACCCCTACCGGACGGTCGGCGTCGAGGGCGTCCGCGAGGCGCTCTCGGTGTTCGACTCGGTCACCGAGTACGAGGGCGGTCACACCGACCGGAACGCCCTCGTCCCCACTCACGGCGGGACAGTCAAACCAACCGCGCGCTACCCGCCCGGGGCGGCGGCCGGCCTCGCCAGCCGCGAGGACGACATGCTGCTCGTGGGCTTCGAGGCGATGACAGACTTCGCCGCGCCGGGCGCCGCGGCGCACCTCCGCGCGGCGGGCGTTCCTTTCGACGTGCGCGGGATAACGGTCTCGTTCCCGGCGGACCTCCGCCCCGACGCGACGGTCACGCGCTACGCGAACGTCCTCGAAGCGGAGGAACCGGTTCGCGCGTCGCTCGCCGCCCGGGTTCGAACGAACCTCGGGGACGCGGCGCGCGTCGGCTTCCCGGCCGTGATGGGCGACGACAGCCCGGCGACGGTCCGCGCGGACCTCGCCGAGCGAATCGGCGCCGCGGTCTTCGAGGTTCCGTCGGGGCCGCCCTCCCTCCCGGGGCTCAGGCTCGAAGGCGCGCTCTTCGACGCGCTCGCCGACGCGGGCGCGAGCATCGAGTCGGGCAATCCGGTCGTTGGCTACGAGGGGGAGCACCGAATCGAGTCGGTTCTCGTGGACCGGAAAGGAGCGGAAGTACCGTACGGCGCCGACCAGGTCGTCCTCGCGACCGGCGGCCTCGTCGGGAAGGGTATCGAGTCCGAGCGGGAGTCCGTCTCGGAGCCGGTCTTCGACTGTCACGTTCCCCATCCCGAGGACCGCTACGACTGGTTCGAGGACGACGCGTTCGGCGACCACGCGTTCGCGCGCTTCGGCGTGCGGACGGACGACGACCTGCGACCGCTGGGCGCTGACGGGGAACCGGAGTTCGACAACCTACGCGCCGCCGGCTCCGTGTTGGGCGGCTACGACTTCGCCGCCGAGAAGTCGGGGGCGGGGGTTTCGATAGCGACCGGCCACCGTGCGGGAGACGCGGCGGCGGAGGCAACACGATGAGCAAAGGCGACACACCGACGACAGAACCGGACGACGATTACCCCATCGAGGTCTTTCCCGAGAACGACTCGGACCTGCGCGACGGCGCGGACGACTGCTACAAGTGCTCGACCTGCGATACGACCTGCCCGGTCGCGGAAGTCGACGACGACTTTCCCGGGCCGAAGTTCCAGGGCCCCGAACAGTGGCGGCTCAAGCAAAACGACGGCGAGCACGCGGTCGACGAGTCTATCACCGACTGTTCGAACTGCATGCGCTGTGATTCGGCGTGTCCCTCCGGCGTGCCGTTGACGGAGATGCACAACACCGCCCGCGGGGAGTACGTCGAGGAGCAGATGTCGAAGACCTCCCTGAAATACTGGCGCAACCGGATCCTCTCGAACTACCGGACGTCGGCGCGGGTCGCGAGCAAGGTGCCCCGGCTCGCGAACTTCGCGATGAACTTCGGGCCCGCGCGCTGGCTCATGGAGCGGACAATAGGCGTCACCGCCGAGCGGGAGTTCCCCGCGTTCGCGACCGAGACGTTCCGCGAGTGGTGGTCGAACCGGGGCGGGGCGGTCGAGTCCCGCCGGCGAGCCGAAAGCGCCCGCGAGCGCCGCGGGGAGGAGGGCGAGGACAAAAGGGTCGCCTACTTCCACGGCTGTTACGCGAACTACAACACTCCCGAGGTGGGGAAGGCGATGGTCCGCGTCTACGAGCGCTTCGGCTACGAGGTCGTCGTGCCGGAACAGCGCTGTTCGGGGACACCGATGTTCGCCAACGGGATGCTTGAGGACGCCCGCCGTGGCGCCGAAGTGAACGTCTCCTCGATGGCCGACCTGGTCGAGGAGGGCTACCATGCCATCGCTTCTTGTACCTCTTGTTCGCTGGCGCTCCGTCAGGAGTACCCCGAACTGTTCGACATCGAAGGCATCGACGAGGTTGCCTCGAACACCTTCGAGTCGGTCGAGTACCTCCGGATTCACGAGGACCTCGAAAGCGAACTCGCCGAGGCGGACATCGAGGGCGAGTTGGCACAGGAGTTCGCCTACCACGCGCCGTGTCACGCCAGAAACCAGGGGCTCGAGCGACAGGCCGTGGAGCTGTTCGGCGACCTCGAAGGGGTCGGAATCGATGACGTCGGCGACTCCTGCTCCGGTATCTCGGGCACCTACGGCTGGAAGGCCGAGAAGTACGACACGTCGATGAAGATCGGCGACGAGATGTTCGAGCACATGGAGTCCGCCGCGGGCGAAACCGGCATGACCGAGTGTCCGACCTGCGCGATGCAGATGGAACACGGCACCGGCTACGAGGTACGTCACCCCCTGGAGCTGTTGGAGGCGGCGCTGGTGTGAATCCGCTCGTCTTCCCTCGCGTCGAGCGGGCTCGAAAGCCACTCGTCGGCCCACCCTTCGGTTTACAGCCGTAACAACGTAATAAAACCTCTGCCGTTCCGGACGCCGGCCGGAGCGTTCTGTTGCCTCCCGGAACAAAACGGGAATATAAAAAACAGAACGGAACCAAAACAGCGAGGAAAAGTATATGCCGTTTATTCGATACCGCGTGCCGCTCATACCGTGAGTGTGTGACTCCCGACGCGTGGCAGACGCTACCATCCTCGAATATCGAACAGAGTTTTGTAATACTGAAGGTCTGGCTGTATTCGCAATACACCGCCGGTACGACGGCCGTCTCACCGGTCCGGGGCGGGCGCGTTCCAGTTTGACCGGAAACGCCCCTACGTGTAGGTGATGTTCAACTCGATGATGTTCGCGACGCGCCGGAGTTTTTCGGGGAGTTCCTCCCGGAAGCGCTCGCCGCGGAACCGGCTGGTCGGGCCCGAGACGCTGATGGCGCCCTCGACTCCCCCGTCGTTGTTGATAACGGGGACGGCGACACAGCGCAGCCCTTTCACCCGCGCCTCGTCGTCCAGCGCGTACCCCTGCTCGCGGACGTGTTCGAGCTCGTCGAAGAGGGCGTCGCGGTCGGTGATGGTGTTCTCGGTCGGGGCGGGCATCCCGTGTCGGTCGAGAATCCCGTGGACGCGCTCCGCCGGCAGATGGGCGAGAATCGCGTTTCCGAGTGCGGTGTTGTGGAGGAACACCTGTTGGCCGGTGTAGGAGTCCGTCCGGACGGCGTCCTCTCCGTGCGCGCGGTGGAGATAGACCCCTTTCCCGTGCTCCTCGACGAGGAGGTTCGCCAGCTCCCCGGTCCCCTCGGCCAGCGCCGTCACCTCGTCTTTGGCGACGTCGTACAGTCCCTCGCTGTGCTGTGCGTGTCCGCCCAAATCGAGGAGTTTCAGCCCCAGCCGGTAGGTGTTCCCCTCCTTCGTGACGTACCCCTCCCGTTCGAGGGTGTGGAGATAGCTGTGGACGCTGCTCTTCGAGCGGTCGAACTCGTCGGTGAGCTCCGCGAGCGTCGCGCCGTCGTATCGCTTGAGGGCCTCCAGAATCCGGAACGTCGTCCGCGCGGTTTTGACGGTCGTGTTCGACATACCAATCACGACGTCCTGCTATGGTAAATTCCTTTCCGGTACTACTGGACTACCGTCCCCGCCTGAAGGACACGCCTGAACGGACAACACTCATTACCCTGTTCCACCATCCCGTAGGTGATGCCTCAACAGGAACTCCCGCCCATCGGTCTGGGCACATGGCAGAACACCGACCCCGAACAGTGCGTCGAAAGCGTCGCCACCGCGCTCGAAGCTGGCTATCGACACATCGACACGGCACACTACTACGGCAACGAAGAACAGGTCGGCCGCGGTATCGCCGGGGCGGACGTGGACCGCGAGGAAGTCACCGTCGCGACGAAGGTCCACTCCGAGAAGACGGGCCTCGACTACGACGGCGTCGTCGAGGGTGCCGAGCTGAGTTGCGAGCGCATGGACCTCGACTACATCGACCTCCTCTACGTCCATTGGCCCGTCAACGAGTACGACCCCGAGGAGACGCTCTCGGCGTTTCAGGACCTCAAGGAGGACGGCGTCATCGAACACATCGGCCTCTCGAACTACTCCCCCGACTACCTCGACGACGCTATCGAGGTGCTCGGCGAGGCGCCGTCCGCGCTTCAGATGGAGATGCACCCCTACTGCCAGCAGGACGACCTTCTCGAATACGCCCAGCGCGAGGACTTCTGGCTGGTAGCGTACTCGCCGCTCGCCCGCGGCGAGGTCTTCGACGACCCCGTCATCGAGGAGGTCGCCGAGAAACACGGCGTCAGCGAGGCGCAGGTGTCGCTGGCGTGGCTGCTCTCGAAGGAGAACGTCCGCGCCGTTCCCAAAGCGACCGGCGAGGCCCACATCCGGGACAATCTCGCGGCCGCCGAACTATCACTCGACGAGGAGGACCTCGCGCGCATCGACGGTATCGAGAAGGAGGAGCGGTACGTCGAGCGGGACGACTCGCCGTGGCTGCTGTCCTGACCGGCGCCGCCGGTCCCCGGCCACTCACCAGGAGGTGATGGTCACGTCCCGCAGCGGCGGGTCGAGCGGGAACTCGACGCGCGAGCCGGTGTACTCGGAGATGTAGAAGCCGACGATGATGGCGAGCGACTTCGTGGCCTCGCGGCCCGTCGAGCGGTTCTCGGCCGTGCCGTCGAGGAGCTCCACGACGTGTTCGGCGGCGTTCGGGAACGCCCGCCGGTAATCCTCGTCCCACGTCCAGGCGCCGTCGATGCCCGGAAGCTCCCGCTCGACGTGGTCGCCGTCCTCCAGGCTCCAGTAGCGCCACGGCTCGCCGTCGTCGTTGTTGAGGTAGAGCTTCCCCTCCGTGCCGATGAGGTTGAACGTCATCGAGGACTCCGCGCGGGGAATCGTGCAGTCGACGGTGAAAAAGGAGCCGTCGTCCATCACGACGTGGCCGCCGCCGCCCGCGTCGTCGACGCGCTCGTCCGCTTCGAGGGAGTCGACCGCCTCGTTCTCCCCGTTGACGTAGCCGCTGAGGTGCTCGACCTCCGCGTCGGTCATGTAGAGCAGGGTGTCGAGGACGTGTGTGGAGTTGCGCAGGAGCTCCATGCGGTACTGGACGGCGGCCGACCGGAGGTCGCCGATGAGTTCTTCCTCCCGGACGAGCTCCTTCAGCTTCCGGAGTTTCTCGGTGAACCGGAAGGAGTGGTTGACGAGGAGTTCGACGCCCTCGGAGTCGCAGACGTCGACCATCTCCTCCGCGTCCGCGACCGAGGACGCGATCGGCTTCTCACACCAGATGACCTCGGGGTCGCCGATGCGCGCGGTGTCGAGGACGTGGTCGTGGTGGAGAAACGAGGGCGTGCAGACCGAGACCACGTCCAAGTCTTCGTTCTCTAACATCGCCTCGTGGCCGACGTACTGTCGGTCCGCCTCGATGTCCCACGCCTCGCCAAATGTTTCGAGTTTCTCCTCGTCCACGTCGGCGACCGCCACGAGGTCAATATCGTCGGTCTCGCCGTACCCCCCTGCGTGGCTTGCGCGGACCCGTTCGTTGCCGATCTGTTCCTCGTCGTGCATCCCGAGAATCCCCATCCCGGCGATGCCTCCGGTTCCGATGATGCCGGCGCTGTATGACATGGCTACCACCACCCACTGTGAGGGACCACCACATCAACCTTTCGTGGTCGGGGGGCGGAACCGTGTTCCGCCCCTCCCGGAAAAGTCCGGCGCGGGTTTCTGACCGGACGCGCCCCCGGAGCGGCCGCCGAACCGACGCTGTGGGGACACGGTGGCCACCGCGTGACGGCGGCGCTCTTCGAACCGCTCTCCGGGGCCGAACCGGCCGCAGCAACCTGTTCCGCGGGGACCCCTTTTATACGCACGCGGCGAGACGGGGGCGCATGGCCCCGTTCGCGCTCCGAACCGAGTACGCGAGCGACCCCCAAGCGGTCGAAACGCCGTCGCCGCAGTTCCGCTGGCGTGCCGACCCCGACGAGCGAGGGGCGGGACAGAGCGCCTGCCGGGTGCAGGTCGTCCGCGCCGACGGGGAAGGCGAGCGACGCTGGGACTCGGGGAAACGACACACTGAGCGCGCGGCGCTCGCCTACGACGGCCCACCCCTCGAATCCGGCGCCCGCTACCGCTGGCGCGTCCGCGTCTGGGACGGCGAGCGCGCAAGCGACTGGAGCGACCCCGCGACGTTCCGCGTCGGGTTGGATAACGGGGACTGGGACGCGGAGTGGCTCCGCCGACCCGGCGAGGTAAACGCCGACGCCTTCGAGCGCAACCAGTTCACGTACGTCCGGCGCGCGTTCACCCTCGACGCGCCCGTCGAATCCGCGCGGGCGTACGTCGCGGCGAGCCACGCCGTCGCGTTCCACGCCAACGGCAGCGAAGTCGGCCGCGGCCCGGCGCCGTGCTACCCGGACGAACAGTACTACCGGACCTTCGATTTGACCGACCAGTTCCGCGAGGGCCGGAACGCCGTCGGCGCGCTCCACACCTGGGCCGGCGCGGGCCAGGGCCGGCCGGCGGCGGAACCCGGATTCTGCTGTCGCGTCGTGGCCGAACTCGCCGACGGCACGGAGTTCGTTCTCACGACGGACGACGACTGGCGCATGCGGGACGCCGAGTGGCGGGACGCCCCGCTCCGAAACGACGAAACCGCCGAGCCGGTCGAGGAAATCGACCTCCGGGCACATCCCGACGGTTGGTCCGAGCCCGGCTTCGACGACGCCGACTGGCGCGCGGCGGGTTCGCTGGGCGAGCATCCGGTCGAACCGTGGACCCGCCTGCGCGCGCAGCTCCGCGAACTGGAGCGGGAGGAAATCGGTCCGGAGTCCCTCGACCGCGTCGGCGAGAACACGTACGTCGCCGACTTCGGACGGGTGTACGCCGGCGTTCCCCGTGTGCGCTTCACCGACGGGGAGGCCGGTCGCCGCGTCGGGATGTGTGCGGGCTACCGTCTCGACGGCGAGGGCCGCGTCGACCGGGTCGAGGGCACCCAACACACGGATATGCGCTTTGCCTGCGTTCAACGCGACGGCGAAGGGGTGTTCCGGCCGTTTCACTATCTCGGCTTCCGCTATCTCGAAATCGACGCCCCGGGGGAGGAGCTCACCGCGGAGCAGGTTTCCCTGATTGCTCGCCGCCACGACGCCCCCGGGGAAGCGAGCTTCGCGGCGCGCGGCGACGGCGCCGACACGCTTGTGGCGGTGTACGACCTCTGCCGGCACTCGGCGCGCTACGGCGCCCAAGGAGCCTTCGTCGACACGCCGACCCGCGAGAAGGGTCAGTTCCTCGCCGACGCGCACAACACCGCCGCGGTGACGGCGCGTGCCTTCGGGGAGCGGCGTCTCTCGCGGGCCGCCATCGCTGAGTTCGCCCGCTCGCAGTATCGGTATTGGGCCGCCGAGGGCCGCTCGAACGCCGTCTACCCGAACGGCGACGGAAAACGGGACATCCCCGAGTTCAGCGCGCTGCTTCCCGCCTGGGTCGCCGAGCACGCCCGCGCCACGGCGGACCGCGAAACGCTTTCGCCGGTGTACCCCGTGTTGAAGGCCATTACCGACTATCTCTCGCGTCACATCTCCGATACCGGCCTCGTGGCGAACCTCTCGGGCGGCGCCGGCGGGCCCTACGAGGAGGGCATCGTGGACTGGCCCCCGGAGATGCGCTACGGCTACGACCGCGACTGGCCCGTTCGGACGACCGTGAACGCGCTCGCCGCGAACGCCTTCCGCCGCACGGCCGATGTCGCCGAAGCCCTCGACAGACCCACACACGAAGTCGAGTACCAGCGCGAGCGCCGCGCCCGCCTCGTAGTCGCGATGAACGACCACCTCCGGGAGGATGGGGTCTACGTCGACGGCGCGTCGCGCGACGGCACCGAGCGGAGCGGGCACGCCTCTCAGCACGCCAACGCGTACGCGCTCGCCTTCGACGTCGTCCCCGAGGACGAAACCGGACCGGTGCTCGACGCCCTGCGCGGGCGGGGAATCGAGATGGGCCCGATGACCGCTCGCTGGTTATTGCGCGCCTTCGGGGCCGCCGACGAACCCGAGGAAACGCTCGCCCTGCTCACGGACGCCTCGACGGACGGTTGGGCGGACCTGTTGGAACAGGGTGGGACGTTCACTTGGGAGACGTGGCACGCCCGGGACGACACCCTCCCGGCGGACCGGCGGCACAATCGCAGCGAGTCACACGCGATGGGCGCGACGGCGCTGGTCGCCATCCAGCGTCAACTCCTCGGGGTTCGGTTTGCGGAATCCGGCGCTCGAACCCTTCGGGTCCAGGTCCCGGACTGCGCGCTCGACGCGGCACGGGGCTCCGTGCCGACCGACTGCGGCGACGTCGCGGTCGCGTGGGAGCGCGCCGGGGACATCTCGCTCTCGCTGTCGGTGCCGTGGAACACGACGGCCGAAGTCGCCCTCCCGGCGGGCGTCCGGGAAGGGGACACGGAACTTCGGCCCGACTCCGAGTCGCTTCCCGAGGGCGTCGAGTCCGTTCGTGAATCGGGGACCGAACTCGTCGTCCGCGTCGGCGCCGGCGACTACGACTTCGAGGCCTGAGCGAACTGCCGCCGGACGGCACCGAACCCGGTGGGTTCCCATACATTCATTATGGTTCTCACCCACCCCTCCACTGATGCCAGTCGAGTTTGCCTTTATCGGAGCTGGTGGTATCGCGGAACAACATCTCGACCACATCGAGAACCACGACGACGCGACGGTCGTTGCCGTCTGCGACATCGACGAGGACGTGGCCGCGGAGGCGGCCGACCCGTTCGACGCCGACACGTACACCGACCACGGGGCACTCTACGAGGCGGGCGGCTTCGACGCCGTCGTCATCGCCATCCCGCCGTTCGCCCACGAGGACCAGGAGCGCCTTGCCGCGGAGCACGGCGTCGACCTCTTCGTCGAGAAGCCCCTCGCGCTCGATTCGGAGACGGCCCGCGAGAACGAGGCGGCCATCGAGGAGGCCGACATCGTCTCTCAGGTGGGACACATGGCCCGCTACGCCGACTCGGTCCAGCGCGCCCACGAGCTCATCGGCGACCGGACGCTGGCGATGGTCGACGGCCACTGGTGGAGCGGCCTCCCCGGCGATTCCGACCACTGGTGGCGCCGGAAGGAGCTCTCGGGCGGCCAAATCATCGAGCAGGCGACCCACACCTACGACATCGTCCGCTACTTCGCCGGCGACGTGGACACCGTGCGCGCGGCAGGCGCCCAGCAGGTCCACGCCGAGGAAATCGACTTCGAGGACGCCACGTCGGCGACGATGACCCACGAGGACGGTACCGTGAGCACAGTCACAGCAACGTCGACGGGCGACGAGGACAGCCGCCACGAAGTGCAGTTGATAGGAGACGGCTTCTCCCTCCACATCGACCTCTGGGGCGACACCCTCTCCGGGGCCGTTGAGGGCGAAGAAATCGACTTCGAGGGCGAGAGCGGTACCTATGCACCGGAGATGGACGCCTTCATCGAGGCCGTGCGGACGAGAGACGAGTCGGGGCTCCACTCTCCCTACGCCGACGCGCGCAAGACCTTCGAGACGACGCTCGCCGTCGACCGCGCGCTCGAATCGGGCGACCCCGAGCAGGTTCGGGAATGACGTTCACCCTCAGCGTCAACACCGACATCGTCTTCGGCGAGAGCGACCCGCGCGACGCCGTCGAAGCGGTCGCCGCCACCGGGGCGGAGGCACTCGAATACTGGGGTATCGAGAGCACCGACCGCGAGGCTCTCAAGGAGGGCTGTGAGGACCACAGCCTCGACATATCCGCGTCGACCTGTCTCGGCGTCGCGGGCAACTCCGGCGGCGAGGGCCCCTCGATGACTGACCCGGACCTCCACGAGGAGGCCGTCCGCGACCTGGAGCGCTCCGTCGCGCTCGCGGCGGAAATCGACATCGAGGCGATGATTGTGACGGTGGGCCCCGACCGGGACCTCCCGCCCGGAACGGAACACCGGGCTATCGTCCGCGCGCTCAGAGCGGCGGCCCCCGCCGCCGAAGACGCCGGCGTGAATCTAGTGCTCGAACCGCTCAATCTGCCCGTTGACCACGCCGGCTACTATCTGGACTCCTCCTACGAGGCCTACGAAATCGTGGACGCCGTCGACTCCCCGAACGTCGGCGTGCTCTACGACGTCTACCACCAGCAAATCACGGAGGGCAACGTCATCCAGAACATCACCGAGCACGCCGCGTTCATCGACTATGTCCACGTCGCGGACGTGCCCGGCCGCCACGAGCCCGGCACCGGCGAACTGCACTACGAAAACGTCTTCGCGGCCCTCGACGACGCCGGTTACGACGGATATGTCGGCCTGGAGTACAGCCCCAGCGACGGGGCCGACCCGGCCGCCACCGTCGAAGCCGTCCTCGATACGGCGCCCTGAGAGGGGCCCCCGGAAGCTACTCCGCGAGCGAGGGCGCCGCGAAGGCGCCGTCCTCGAAGGTAACGTCGCTGGGCTCTTCGACGACCCGGAGGTCTTCGCGCTCGCGGGCCGCCTCGACGAGCGCCGGCGAGGCGTAGAGGCGGTGGAGATGCATCGTGTCGGGCGCCCGGAGCACCCGTGCGTCCTCGGGGTCGCCCGCG
>JBEQBK010000073.1:0-12655 GCA_041639855.1 Halobacteriaceae archaeon
CCCACAGCCTCCAGATGGCGAAGGAGATGGGCTACGGCGAAGGGATGAGCCTCCTGCCGGTGGCTGGCAGTTTCTTCCTCGCGGAGGACTTCCTCAACGGGAAGGTGTACACCCTCCAGATGAAGAAGCTCCCCTTCGCCGCGGTCCACGGGGACGCCGACGTCCACGACGATTCGATCACGCGCTTCGGCCCCACAGCGAAGCTCGTGCCGGCGCTCGAACGCGGGCGCCTCTCGACGGTGGGTGACTTCTTCGACGTGTTCGGACTGAGCCCCGATTCCGTCCTGAGCTACGCCAACATCCTCGCCGACCGGATTCTCCTGCCCTACGTCCTCAAGAACCTCGTCTACGACGTGCCCGAACTCGGCAAGCGCGCCTTCCTCCCCGACGTCCAGAAGGTCGTCCCGAGCGCCGAGCTGGAGGACATCGAGCGCGCGAAGGGGTACGGCGGCGTGCGTCCCCAGATCGTCGACACCGAGAACAAGGAACTCGACATGGGCGAGGCCAAAATCACGGGCGACGACGTCATCTTCAACATCACGCCCTCGCCGGGCGCGTCGACGTGTCTGAAGAACGCGATGCGCGACACGCGGACGCTGATGGACTTCTTCGACGGCGACTACGAGTTCGACGAGGAGGCCTTCCGCGAGGAGACTATCGGGGAGTTCCCGCGGGCGGAGTAAGTCTTTCTCGGAGCTTCCGAGCGGAAGAATTGCTTGAACACCGTTCTTATTCACGGTCGTTCGTCCAAATGGTTCCATGACGGAACCTGGTCCCACCGAGAAGGAGGAGCGGGAACTCTGGGAGGACGTTCTCACGACCGAAGCGGAGGAGAACTTCCGTGAGTTCGTTTTCGAACAGTTGGACGTTCGTTCCGACGAATCCGTGCTCTCCGTCGGTTGCGGCCCCGGGTTCGAAACTGCGGCTCTCGCGGAGCGAATCGGCGAAGACGGACGAATCACCGGCATCGACGTAAACGAGGAGATACTGGCCGCCGCGAGAGAGCGGTGTGCGGACTCGCCGCAGGTGTCATTTGACTATGGGGATATTACTGACCTCCCTGTCGAAGACGGGAGCTACGACCTCGTCGTCGCGAAGCAGGTCCTTTCGGAGGTTTCGGACATCGGGGCCGCGCTACGTGAACTACACCGGGTAACAGCCCCGGGCGGACGAGTGGCCGTCACGGCGGGTGACGAACGGTCGCACGTGAAAAACACGCCCACGGAGCGCATGGAGCGCGCGGACGAGGTGTTTCGGGCTGAAATGGCGGACGCTCAGCGGGGGAACCGACAACTCGGAACCCGACTCGCTTCGCTGCTTCCCGACGCTGGACTCGGAGCGGAGCGCGTCGTCCCCCGTGCGAAGATTCAAACCACGATTAACGACCAGGTTGAGCAAGGTATCAAGGCACAGCGGGCAGTTCTTGAATCGAGCGACGCGTTCGACGAGTCTGAGGCCGAGGCGTGGGAGCGGGACATCAGACAACTCGATGATGACGGACGGTTCGTCTCCTGTGGGACAGCGTTCCTCTACATCGCCCGCAAGCCCGCGTAGCGCGGAGTTCGGCTCCCGCCGTCCTCCCGCGGCTGTCGCATGCGGGAGGCCTCCGTCCCGCGCGTCGGCCCCCGGGCCTCGTCCGGCCCGGGGTCCCGCGAGCCGAACGAATACGCTTTTCACCGTCTCGCCGAATCCGAGATATGGACCGGCTCCGCGAGTCCCTACACGAGGCGCCCATCATCGACAAGGACGGCTACTCCTATCTGGTGCATCCCATCTCCAACGGCGTGCCGATGCTCCAGCCCGAACTCCTCCGCGAGGTGGTCGTCGGCGTCACCCGCGCCGCGGACTTGGACGTGGACAAAATCGTCGCGCCCGAAGCGATGGGCATCCACATCGCCACCGCGCTCTCCCTCCAAACCGACATCCCGCTCGTCGTCATCCGCAAGCGTTCGTATGGGTTGGAGAACGAGGTCTCGCTCCACCAAACAACTGGGTACTCCGAGTCGGAGATGTACATCAACGACATCGAAGAAGGCGATAGGGTGCTCATCCTCGACGACCTCCTCTCCACCGGCGGCACCCTCGCGGCCATCACCGAAGCCCTCGACGACATCGGGACCGAAATCGCGGACATCGTCGTCGTCCTCCGGAAGGTGGGTCCTTCCGCGCTGGACGACACGGCGTACGAGCCGACCAGCCTCCTCGACATCACCGTCGAGGACGGCGAAGTCGAAATCCACGACTGATTTTGGGCACGTACGTGCATACATCACTCGATTGAACTGCTGAAATACGCGTGTACACGGAACGTTTACGGAACGTTTATCCGGGCTATCCCACACGTTCGTGCTAATGAGTCAGGGCGAAATCGAACTGGAGTACGAACGCGACGAACAGCCGCCGACCGGGAAGGCCCTCCTGTTGGGTCTCCAGCACGTCGCGGTGATGCTCGTTCCCGCGACCGCGGTGGCGTACATCGTCGCCGGCGAGGTTGGAACTGGCGCGCCGACGACGGCCTACCTCGTCCAGATGGTCCTCCTCTTCTCGGGGCTCGCGACGCTGGTGCAGGCCTACGCCGTCGGCCCCATCGGCTCGCGGCTCCCCATCGTGATGGGGACGAGTTTCACGTTCCTCGGCGCCTCCATCGCTATCGGTCTCGAATACGGGTTGGGCGCCGTCTTCGGCGCCGTTCTCGTTACCGGCGTCGTCGTCGAGGGTCTCATCGGCTGGCAGTTCAAGCGGGTCAAGAAGTTCTTCCCCCCGCTGGTGACCGGGCTGGTCGTCATCATCATCGGCCTCTATCTGGTCCCGGCCGCGATGAACTACGTCGCGGGCGGGGAGGGCTCGGCCCACTACGGCGCCCTCTACAACCTCGGCCTCGGGGGGCTCGTCCTCGCCGTCGCCGTCGGACTTAATCTCTTCACGGACGGTGTGTCTCGATTACTGAGCACGCTCGTCGCCATCGTCGTCGGCTACGTCGGCGCCGTCGCGCTCGAATACCTCGTGCTTCCCGCGAGCGCCCCCGACCTCGTGAGCTTCGACGCCGTCGCGTCGGCCGCGTGGGTGCAGCTTCCGATGCCGGTCATCGCCTCGGGCACCTTCTCCCTCCAGTTCGAACCGGTCGCCATCGTCACCTTCGCCTTCCTCTTCCTCGTCTCCGCGATGGAGACCGTGGGCGACATGTCCGGCGTCACCGCCGCCGAGGGGCGTAACCCGACAGATGAAGAATTCCGTGGCGGCATTCTCACGGACGGCATCATGAGCTCTCTCGGCGCCTTTTTCGGTGCGTTCCCGATGACCTCCTTCTCGCAGAACGTCGGCATCGTCAACTTCACCGGCGTGATGAGCCGCTACGTCGTCGGTATCGCCGGTGTGATGCTCGCGATACTGGGTCTCTCGCCGAAAGTCGGCGCGCTCGTCGCCACCATCCCCAGCGCCGTCTTCGGCGGCGCGGTGCTCCTGATGGCCGGGATGGTCGCCGCCAGCGGCGCCCGCCTCGTCTTCGTCGGCGCCGAGCTCGACCGCCGGAACATGGTCGTCATCGCCGTTTCCCTTGGATTGGGTATCGGCGTCGTCACCCAGCCCGCGGCGTTCGAACAGCTCCCGGCCGCCGCGAACACGTTCTTCACCCAACCTGTCATCATGACGGCGCTCTCCGCGCTCGTACTCAACACGCTCGCGCCCGGCGAGCAGAGCCCCTTCGACATCGGGTCGGTGGACGAGCCCGTCGCCGACGCGGAGGGCGCGAGCGTCGACGACGACTGATTGCCGGCGGGCGAACGCCCATGTTTCTCGCGGCGCCACGCGTGGTTATGGTCGAACGCTACGACTCCCTGCAGAACCAGGTCGCGCTCGTCACCGGCGCGAACCGCGGTATCGGCTCCGAGACGGCGAAGGGATTGGCCGAACTGGACGCGACCGTCTACGGCGGCGTCCGCGACACCGGACACGACGTGCCCGAGGGCGTCCGTCCGGTCGAACTCGACGTCACTGATGAGGGGAGCATCGAAGCCGCCGTCGAGGAAATCGTCGCCGAAGCGGGCGGGCTCGACGTTCTGGTCAATAATGCGGGCATCGGTGGCGCGGGCGAGACGCTGGACGCGGCGCCGACCGACGAGATAGACGCTATCCTCGACACGAACCTCCGGGGCCCGATGTTGCTCTGTAAGCACGCCATTCCACACTTAGAAGCCGCGGAGAACGGCCGCGTCGTAAACGTTTCGTCGGGATTGGGCGCCCTTTCGGAGCCAATCGAGGGCGACCACCCTGCCTACCGGGTGTCGAAGGCCGGCCTCAACGGGCTGACCGTCTCCTTGGACGTGAGCCACGATTTGCTAGTCAACTCCGTGGACCCGGGCTGGGTGGCGACGGACCTCGGTGGTGAACAGGCCCCACGTTCGCCCGAGAAGGGGGCCGAAACGTCGGTCTGGCTCGCGACCTTCGCCGAGGGCGCGCCCTCGGGCTACTTCTGGAAGGACGAGGAGCGCATCGAGTTCTGAACGTGTGGGACGTGCGACAGCCGTTCCACCGGAATTCTGAACGTGTGGGACGTGCAACAGCCGTTCCACCGGCGCCGATTACGCGGGCGCCGCCGGCGCGCGCACCAGGCTCGTCGGCTCCGTGCCGTTCGTCCCGTTCGCGTTCGTCTCCTCGACGACGTAGCGCTGGCCGACCATCGCGTCCAGCAGCCGGTCCACGGGCGCGCGGTCGTCGCGCAACACGGGCACGTCGTTCGTCGGCACGTCGGTCGTGTAGCCCGAAATCGCTTCGCTGAGGTCGATACCGATGTCCCGAGCGCGATTGCGCTCGCGGAGCTGTGCCTGCGTCACTCGCTGCTCGCTTTTCGTCGCCACGAGCTCGATGTTCTGGACGACGTTCGCCTCGCTGGTCGGGTAGGCGTCCACCCGCTCGAAGGAGGCGTTCATCGTCTTGTACTCCGCGCGGTAGAAATCCGAGGCCGGGCCCGACGGTGCGGAGATGACGTTCGCGACGGCCATCCCGTTCGGGGAGAGCCGCTCGGTCACGAGGTCCATGAACTCCTTGGTCGTGAGCTGGAAGGGCACCTTGTCCTTCTTGTAGGCGTCCAACACCACGAGGTCGTAGGTGTTGTCCGTCTCCTGGAGGAACTGCCGGCCGCCCTGAACGTGGGCGTTGATGTCGTACTCGTCGGCGCGGAAGTACTCCTCCGCGACCCGGACGACCTCGGGGTCCAGTTCGGCGACGTCCACGGTGGCGTTGTACTCGGCGGCGAAGCGCTTGGGCCCGCTGAAGCCGCCGCCGCCGATAAAGAGGACTCTGTCGATGTCGTCCGGGTTCGACGCGTAGAGGTAGGGCAGGTGGAAGTAGCGGGTGTACTCGAAGACGTGTCTGGTCGGGTTCGACTTGTCCATCGCGCTGTGCCGCTGCCCGTCCAGATAGAGGGTGCGGGTGTCCCCGGAATCGATGACCTCCAGCTCCTGATAGGCCGTCTGGGTTTCGTAGACGACCTCGCCGCGGGCGGTGTACCCGAGCGCCCCCGTCGCCGTCGCCGCGAGCAGGAGGAGCGCCACGCCGATGGCCGGCAGCGCCGAAACGCCGCGGTCGGGCCACGCCAGGTAGAGCGCGGTGAGGACCGCCACGCCACCCAGTGTGAGGTAGATGTACGTCACCGAGAGGTAGGGGATGAGGAAGAAGGTCGTGCCGAAGGCGCCGACGATGCTGCCGATGGTCCCGAGCGCGTAGACGTGCCCGGAGGCCTCGCCGATACCATCCTTCCGCGACAGTTGGGCGGCGTACGGGCTGATAAAGCCAAGCAGGTACGTCGGCGGGCCGAACATGATGATGACGGCCGGGAGCGAGGCGAAACGACTCGGCAAGGGGAGCGCCGTCGTCGACAACAACAGCTGGTCGCCGAAGAAGATGAGGAGGGCGACGTACGCGGCGGTCCCGAGGAGCAGGCGCACGAGGCGGTCGTTCGTCGCCCGCGTCCCCGCGCGCTTGCCGCCGAGGTGATAGCCCAGGCTCAGCGCGGCGAGGAAGACGGCGATGATGCTCCCCCAGGTGTAGATGGAGCTCCCGAACTGCGGCGCGACGACCCGCCCCGCGAGGATTTCGAGGCCCATGCTCGAAACCCCGGAGACGAACACCGCCACCTCGGGCCCGCTCATTCGGAGCCGCTCCGCGAAACTCATTACCCGAGCGAGGGGTTCCGCGCCCTTACGTCTACAGGTCCTCGATGAGTTCGACGGTGTACCCCTCCGGGTCGGTCACGAAGGCCGCCCGGAGGCCGAGGTCCTCGAAGGTTTGTGCTTCCACCTCGATTTCGCTGTCGTGCTCGGCGACGCAGGCCTCGACCGCCGCGTCGAGGTCGTCGACGCCGACGGCGAGGTGGCCGATGCCCGCGGGCTCGACGTCTTCGGTGTCGTCCTCGTCGTACTGGAACTGGATTTCCGCCTCGCTCCCGCCGGCGACGAAGTAGTTCAGATAGCCGCCCGCCTCGAACTCCTTGGTTTTCTCCAGCCCGAGAGTGTCCTCGTAGAAGGCGCACATCGCGTCGAGGTCCGTCACGCGAACCGCGGTGTGAAGCACGTCGCTCATGAGGGAGACGGACACGGCGGGGGAAATAAGCGCGCCGGATGCGTTCGCGGGCGGGGGACGCTGCTTTCGGCCTGAACACCCCCGAGCAGTACGGGGATTTATAGTAGTGTGGTATTCAGACACACACGATGTCGGAATCCACACAGATAGAGCCGTACATGAACGACTCGGAGGAGGTCTCCTACACCCTCTCGCACCGTCCGACCGGGTTTATCAACTGGGTCAAATCCATCTTCGGCTTCGGGGTGACCCACTGGTACGTCACCAACCAGCGGGTCGTCGAGCACCAACGCGTCGGCGGCGGGTTCCGGGTGCAGGACATTCCCCTAGAGAAGGTCACGTCCGTGGAGTACGGGCGGAAGATGAGCCTTCCCGTGCTGATCCTCGGCATCCTCATCGGCCTCCTCGGGTTGGCCGCGCTCGTTCCGGGCGAATCGGGCGTTGCGGCGCTGTTTCTGGTTCTCGGAGGAGTTCTCGTCGCGTACGCCTTCTCCCGGAAAAAGCAGGTGCTCGCGGTCCACGGCTCCGGCGGGGTGAACCTGGTGTTGAACATCTCGAAGGGGGACAACGTGGACGACGTGCTCTGGTACGTGAACACGGAGCGCCAGCGGTCGAACGTCTCCGCGGGGGATTAGGGCCCACCGCACGGAGGGAAGGTATGGACGACCTCGCGTGGGAAACCCTCGATTCGGAGACGGCCTACACCTGCCCCGGTTTCGACGTGGTCCACGACGACGTGCGCCTGCCGGACGGCACGGGGACGGACTACGACTACCTCGACGAACCGCCCGCCGCCGTGGTGCTCGGGTTCACCCCTGACGACGAGGTCGTCGTCATCGAGGAGTGGCGCCAGCCGGTGGGCCGAGTGAACAGGGGCCTCCCTGCAGGGTCGATGGAAGGAAATGAGACCCCCGAGACCGCCGCACGGCGGGAGTTCACCGAGGAGACGGGGTACGAGGCCGATTCGATGGGGCTGCTCCTCTCGACCGAGCCGGCGAACGGAGTGACGAACACCGTCCACCACCATTTCCTCGCGGAGGGCTGCACGCCAACGGGCGAACAGGACCTCGACGACGACGAGGAAATCCGGGTGGACACCGTGGACTACGACGACCTCCTCGGCTCCGCGCTCGCGGGCGACGTGCGCGACGGGCGCACGGTGCTCACCCTCCTGTACCACGCCGCGAAAGCGGACTGATTTAACCGCCGGGGCACTTCCTCCGGCAAATGCGCGAGTCCTTCGAGGTCCACGACCAGGACGGCGCGGGCCGTCTCGGCGAGCTCACCGTGCCCCGGGCGGGCGTCACGGTGGAGACGCCGGCGCTGATGCCCGTCGTCCACCCGGACCGACAGACCGTCGACCCCGCCCGCTTCCCCGAGTTCGGCGCGGACATCCTCATCACGAACTCCTACATCATCAAGGGCAACGACGACCTCCGGGAGCGCGCCAGGGAGGAGGGCCTCCACGAGATGCTGGGCTTCGACGGCGCCATCGTCACCGACTCCGGGTCGTTTCAGCTCTCCGAGTACGGCGAGATAAGCGTGACCAACGAGGAAATCCTCCGGTTCCAACACGAAATCGGCTCCGATGTCGGCACGCCGGTGGACATCCCGACGCCGCCCGACGCGAGTCGGGAGCAGGCGGCGGCCGACCTCGAAACGACTATCGAGCGCGTCGAGGCGGCCGCCGCGCTCACCGAAGAGTTGGGCGAGATGCTCGTGAACGCCCCCGTTCAGGGCGCAACCTTCGAAGACCTCCGTGAGCGCGCGGGCGACGCGGCCGCCGCGACGGGCCTGGACGTCTTCCCGGTCGGCGCGGCCGTGCCCCTCCTCAACTCCTATCGCTACGCCGAACTCGTCGACACCGTGGTCGCCGCCAAGAAGGGCCTCCCCGCCGACGCACCGGTCCACCTCTTCGGCGCGGGCCACCCGATGACGTTCGCGCTCGCCGCGGCGATGGGCTGTGACCTCTTCGACTCCGCCGCCTACGCCCTGTACGCCCGCGACGACCGCTATCTCACCGTGCGCGGGACGGAGCCCCTCGACGACCTCCACCACCTACCCTGCTCGTGTGCGGTCTGTGCGAGTCATACGCCCGAGGACCTCCGGGAGCTCCCCGACAGGGAGCGCGAAGCGGCGCTCGCGGAGCACAACCTCCACGTCTCCTTCGGGGAAATCCGGCGGGTGAAACAGGCCATCGCGGACGGCGACCTCCTCGAACTCGTCGAGGAGCGGGCGCGCGCCCATCCCGCCCTCCTGGACGGCTATCGCACCCTGTTGGACCACGCCGACTGGCTCGAAACGTCGGACCCGGCCCAGAAGTCCACGTTCTTCTACCTCTCCGCGGAGAGCGCCCGCCGGCCCGAAGTGCTGCGCCACCACGAACGCCTCGAACGGCTGAACCCACCGGAACGCGTCCTCCTCGCCGAGGGGGGCGTGGACGTGTACGGCACGGGCGCCTTCGACGCCGAGTGGCGCGTGGACGCCCCGTTCGGACCGGTCCCCTCCGCGCTGGTCCACACCTACCCCGTCGGCGCCGAGACGCCGGGCCGGATGGACAGCGCGGGCTACGAGACGGCCGCCGAGGGCGTCGCGAAACTCGCCGCGGCGAACCCGGAGACGGAGTTCGTGCTCGCTCATCACGCGTGGCCGGATTCGGCGCGCGCGCTCGTCCCCGAGCGAATCGAGGAAATCGACCTTTCGACGGATAGTTCAGAACCCGAACCGGAGGACGAGCCATGACCGAGTTCTTCGAGGTCCACGAGCGGGACGCCGCCGCCCGCATCGGGGAACTCCGCCTCCCCGAGTCGGTGACGACCCCCGCGCTCGCGGCCGACCGCGAGGTCGAGGCGCCCGAGTCGGGCGACGTGCCCCTCGTCGATTCGGGGAGCCTCTGGCGCGCCGAGCACGAGGCCGAGGCGGACCCCGATTCGCTTACCGTGCTTCCCCACCGCGGCTTCCCCGCCGGCACCGCCGAGGAGGTCGAGGACGCCTTCGACCCGGAGCTTCCCACGTTGGACACCCCGAGCGCGGCGGTCGTCTCACAGCGCACCGCCGGCGACAGGGGCACCGACGCCTACGTCCTCGCCGGCGCGCAGGGCTTCGTGGGGCACGCCGCGGCGTTCCGCGACGCACTCATCGAAACCAGAGGGGCCATCCCCTCCGACGCGGCGCTCTACGTTCCGGGGGTCGCCACGCCCGCGAACGTCTCCCTGCTCGTCTACGCCGGCGTCGACCTCGTGGACGCCGACCAGGCAATCGTCGAAGGAACCAGAGGGCGGTATCTGACGACCGACGGGGACCGCGAGCTGGAGCGGATGGACGAACTCCCGTGTGCGTGTCCGGCGTGCCGGAAACCCATCGCGGCGTTCGACCGTGAGGACTGCGCGGCGCACAACGAACACGCCCTGCGCGCCGAGCTCGCACGGGTCAGAACCAGAATCCGGGAGGGCCGCCTCCGGGATTACCTGGAGAGCCAGTCCCGGACGGAGCCGTGGCTCACCGCGGGGTTCCGGGAGTTCGACCAGGAGTGGTCGTATCTGGAGGAGCGCACGCCCATCCAGCGCAACGCCCTGCTCGCCGCCACGACGGAGGATGCCCTGCGCCGTCCCGAGATTCAACGCTTCGCGGACCGGGTGTGCTCGCGCTACGAGTCCCGCTTCGACGATTTGCCCCTGCTTCTGGTGCCCTGTTCGGCGCGCAAGCCGTACAGCGAGTCACAGAGCCACGGTCAGTTTCAGGAGGCCGCGCGCTACCGGGGCCACCTGGTCTCGATGACCTCGCCCATCGGCGTCGTGCCCAGAGAACTGGAGCTCACCTACCCGGCCCAACACTACGACTCGGCCGTGACGGGCCGCTGGTCGGAATCGGAAATCGAGTTCGTCTCGGCGGTCCTGTCGCGGTATCTGGACGCCAACGACTACCCGCGTATCGTCGCCCACCTCCCCGAGGACTACCGGCCCATCGTGGAGCGTGCGACGGCGGAGCGAGACATCCCCGTCGAGTACACGGTCGCGGACCACCCGACCGACGACGCCTCGCTGGCGAACCTGGCCGACGCCCTGCAAGGGGAGCGCCAGATTCGCGTCGAGGAGCGCGAGCGCAAAACCATGCGGGCGGTCGCCGACTGGCAGTTCGGCGCCGGCGCGGGCGACGCCCTCTTCGACGACTTCGAGCTGAAGGGCCGCTACCCGAAGACCAAGGCCCACGTCGACGGCGAGCAACACGCCGCCCTCGTGCCCAACTACGGCACCCTCTCGTTCACTATTGCGGGCGCGAGGTCGTGGGTCGAGTCGGACGCCCCCACGAAACGCGTCGAAATCGACGGCTTCGTGCCGCGGGGGAGCGTCCTCGCGCCGGGCGTCGTGGACGCGGACGACTCCATCCGCGTCGGCGACGAGGTCGTTATCGAGGGCCCGAAGGCCTTCGCCGTCGGCCGCGCGGAGATGCACGGCGCGGAGATGGTCGCGTCCTCGCGCGGCATCGCCTGCAAGCCGCGCCACACGGTCGAGAAGTAGCGTTCCCCCCTGTTTTCCTGTCCGCTTTAGTGTAGGTTCTGCCGGAAGAAGGGGTTCCGACCGGCACCCTGTGCCGTGTGAGCCCGTGTCGTGAAATCCACAGAAATAAGTATGACAATTCGCATCAATAGGGCACATGCGTACGATTGGTAACGATTGTCGGTGCGGGACTCCGCGCCCCGTGACAACCGTTTGTACTCATCACCGAACATGACGGGCGACGACTCGGTACGGGCGGTTCTCCTCGCGGCGCTGATGGTCGCGTCCGTCGTGACGGGGACAGTCGCGTTCGCCGGGGCGGGGGCCGCGGAGGCCGTCGGGTTTTCCGAAGCCTCCTCGTCCGACGTCGTCGCGAACGACGACAGCGCCGAACAGGACGTCCAGTTCACCGTGACGGTGACGGACAGCACACAGGAGACGGTCACCGTCGACACGTCCGCCGCGCGGAACGCGGGCGTGCAGGTGACGAACGTCGCGGAACAGGAGATAACGTCGAACGCCTCCTCCGACGCCTCCACGAGCGTCGAGGCGGTCGACGGGAACGCCGAAGTGACGCTGGAGGACCAAGGGAACGTCGCGGGCCCGACCGAGTTCGAGGTCTCGCTCACGCTCACCCACGACACGTCCGGCGTCGGCCCGACCGGTCCGGTCGGATTCCCGATTACCGCGGCCAACAGCGGGGCGAGCACGAGCGTCTCCGCCTCGCTCGTCGCGGACGTCGCGGCCGGCGGGACGCCGGGCGACCTCCCGGCCGGCAACAGCGTCGACCAGACCGTCTCCGGGCTGGAAATCGCGACCGGCGGCAACGCGAACGCGGTCGTCTATCTCAACCTCACGGCGGTCCGGAACAGCGGCGTTGATGTCGACTCCCTCGGCCTGGGCGAGTTGACGACCGCCGCGGACGCCGACGCCGCGGGGGAAACGACGTCCGTCACGTCGAACAACGGCGACACGGTCGCGTACTTCTCGGTGACCGACGGGAACGACGACGGAACGGTCGTTCTCGACTCGGTCAACCTGACGGCCTTCGATACGAGCGGCGCCACGAGCGCGAGCGGCGTCACCTACGACGTCGCCGCGACGATGGGGGAGGGCGCCGTCTCCGCGTACGATACTCAGGAGGGCGCTCCGGACGCGACTGACGGCGACTTCGCGACCGACGCGTTCGCCATCAGCGCGGACACGACGGCACCCGCGGTCGACGTGACGCTCACCGACCTCGCGGACGGCGAACCTCCCGTGACGGACGGTGACGAGGTCGATATCGAGGTTACTGTCACGGAGGGCGTCAACCTCACGGCCGTGAGCGCGGACGCGTCCGCGCTCGGCGCCGCTGAAGACGTATCCCTTTCGCGGACGGGCGCCGACGGTGACACCTACGTCTACGGCGCGACGGTCACGGTGAACTCCTCGAACCTGAGTGACCCGGCCGATACCGACGCCGCGACGGTGACGGCGACGGCGACGGACAACGCGGGCAACACCGGCGAGGGTTCCGCGGCGCTCGAACTGGATGCGCCGCCCGTCGTCGAGGTCGGCGTCGTCTCGCCGACGGCCGAATC